>NZ_JBEYTM010000008.1:0-207047 GCF_040643055.1 Streptomyces sp. NPDC047515 | reverse complement strand
TCTCCAATGCGGGGACGTCACGTGGTGCCGACCGGTCTCGATCACGGCGGCCTGCGGAGCGAAGCCCCGCCATACGGGCCGGTGCGATCCGCCCGACCTTGTCGCGGTCTCCCGCAACGACAGCCATGGTTAACGCCCCGCCGAACCCGACGCAAGAATGTGACGTACTACCCAACTTAGGAGAAATGTCCGAAATGCTAAGTTCTGCGGCATTTCCGTGCCGATCGAACCGCGCCGGTCCTCCTATCCTCCCTAGGATGTGACGCACCTCCTATGGGTGGCATCACATCCCAGGGGCCGTATCGGGCGTTTCGACGGGCCGCCGGCGGTACGTGAGCGGGGCAGCCGACGGGGCGGTGACGTCCCGTGTTCCGGGCGCGGGAGCGGGGGGCAGCGGCCCCTCACACCCTTGATCCCACCTGCCCCGAGGTACGGGGTGCCTAGGTCGGCACCCCGTACCCCGCGTGCGACGGTTGCGGAGGGCAGGCAGGCGTCGTGAGCCCCGGCCGGGTCAGGTCTTCCGCAGGTCCGGGGCAGGGACGTCGATGAGCAGCCTCCGCACGGCGTCCCACGCGGCGCGCATCGCACGGGTGATGGCGGGCGAGTCGCTGCCGACGATGCGTACCCACGCGCCGCAGTCATCGGGCAGCGTGCTCACCCCGAACGCCAGACCGCCGGCCGCAAGCGCCTCGTGGAGGGTGTCCGCGACCCGGGTCGCGGGGGCGAGCGGAGTGACCGCGTACAGGGAGGCCATCAGGTCGTGCTCCGCGAAGACCGCCGGACCGGTGACCGGGCCGGGGGCCTGCGGATCGAGGCGGACGCTGTCCACGGCCAGGAGTGTCCCGTCGGGACGCTGGATCTCCAGGTCGCTGAAGAGCATGCGGTAGGCATGGCGTTCACCGCGGGCCAGCCGTCCGGCCGCGATCGTCTCGCCCAGGAGCACGGTGGCGGTCGGATCGACGGTCACGCGGGTGTGCTGGTAGAGGCGTGCGTCCCGGTACGGGATCAGGGAGTCCGGCAGGTACTCGACGTAACTGCCTTCTTCAGCGGTGAGGTTGACGACCTGGGTCGCGTGGTCGAACTCCATCCGGTGGACCTTGGTGGCGGCCTGGGTGGTGAGGTGCACCGCGGTGCCGGGGCCGCAGTCGATGTCGATCCGGTTGCGGTCGGCCTGGATGATCCCGCCCCCGGTCGACATCAGATAGGTCACCGGCAGGTCGGGCCGCGCCGGATCGACATAGAGCGGGCGCATGATCTGCAGCGGTGACTTCTGATAGCGGTCGACGAGCTCGGTCCGGTCGCCCACACGTGCGTAGCGCAGTTCGAGCAGGCCGACCTTGCCGGGGCGCCCGGCGGCCAGCGTGTCCGGGGGGCCGACGAGGTCGAGCATCCGGGCCGGTACCCGCCGGGGTTCGTAGTGCGCGGGTTCCAGCCGCGCGGGCGCCTTGGTCACGCGGAAGCCGCCACCTGCGCGGCTTCGTGGGACAGGATGAAGTCGGCGATGGTGTCGAGACCCTCTCCCGTGAGGGAATTCGTCAGCACCACCGGCCGTCCGTCGCGGACGCGGTGTGCGTCCGACTCCATGACGCCGAGGTCGCACCGCACATACGGGGCGATGTCCACCTTGTTGATGACGAGCAGCTCGCACTCGGTGATGCCGGGGCCCCGCTTGCGCGGCATCTTGTCGCCCTCGGCGGTGTCCAGTACGAACAGGAAGAGGTCGACCAGTGCGGGGCTGAAGGTGAGTGTCAGGTTGTCTCCGCCGCTCTCGAAGAGCAGGGTGTCCACGTCGGGGAAGCGCTCCATGAGTTCGTCCGCGGCGGCCTGGTTCATCGTCGGGTCGTCCCGGACCGCGGTGTGCGGGCAGGCCCCGGTCTCCACACCGACGATCCTCTCCGCGTCGAGGAGCCCGGCCAGGGTACGGCGCACGTGCGCGGCGTCCTCGCTGGTGTAGATGTCGTTGGTGATGACGGCAGGGGTCCGGCCGCGCTCGATCAGCACGGGGACGAGCGCTTCGATGAGTGCGGTCTTGCCGGAGCCGACCGGTCCGGCGATGCCGACGCGCAGCACTCCGTCTTTGGGCCGCTGCATGAGCTCGTCGTGGTTGTGGTGGTGCCTGGCCTGCATCGGGTCGTGCATGGTGATCCTTCTGAAGTGGTGGTCTTCGAGGTGCGAGAGGGGTGAGGGAGGGAAAGGCCTCAGCTGGCGAAGAGGCGCGCCTCGGCGCGCTCGTGACGGCCGGCCATGACATCCGCCACCGGGACACACCCTCCGATGTCGGCCGTTTCCCGCCGCAGGGCGGCTTCGACGGTCTCCTCGATCACCGGGGCGGCCCCGTGCAGCACGACCTGCGCCCGACGGTGGTCGGTCAGCCGCAGCCGCACGGCGGCCCCCACGAAACTGGCCGCGAAGGCGAACAGTTCGCAGGTGACCGCCTGGCGGGTCGACAGTCCGTTGGCCGCGTGGACGACGGCGGCGACGACCGGCTGGCAGCCGCGTACCGCTCCCTCCCGGTAGAGGGCCTGGTACCGCTCGATCTGTGGAGTGCCGTAGACCTCGCCGGCGAGGTCCAGCAGCTGCCGTCCGGTGCGGACCGCAGCCTGCCGGGCCTCCCGACCCAATTTGGTGGCATGCAGCCGCTGTTCCACGGCCACCACCTCCGCCCAGTCGTCGGCGGTGACCGCACGGTGGGCGACGGCGAGGGCGGTCGCGTCGGCCGGACCCGCGCTGTTGCGCAGCAGGTCGTGGAGGAGGACGGGCAGACCGCGCGGGGTGACCGCGCGGGCCTGCTGGAAGCCTTCCAGGCCGTGGGAGAGGGTGTAATAGCCGCTGGGGAACGCCGAGTCGGTGAGCTGGAGTCCGGTCAGCAGCGCCGGGATCGGCATCGGGTCGTTCACGCCGGGGATTCCGTTCGTGCCAGGTGGCCGTCCGAGGTGGTCCGGCCGTTGACGGCCGTCGCGAGGACGGTCAGACGATGTAGAAGAGGTGGTTGAGCGGAAGCCGCTCCGCCGGCTCGATGGTGGCGGGCTCGCCGTCGACCGTGACCTTGTACGTCTCCGGATCCACTTCGATGCGCGGCAGCGCGTCGTTGCGCACCATGTGCTCCTTGCCGATGGTGCGGCAGCGCTGCACGGGTTCGATCCGCCGCTGCAGCCCCAGCTTGTCGGGGACGCCCGCGGCGATGGACGCCTGGGACATGAAGGTCACCGAAGTGCGCTGCCGGGCACGGCCGTACGTGCCGAACATCGGCCGGTAGTACACCGGTTGCGGTGTGGGCAGCGACGCGTTGGGGTCGCCCATCAGCGCCCAGTTGACCATGCCGCCCTTGATGACCATCTTGGGCTTGGCCGCGAACGAGTGGATCGGCCAGAGCACGATGTCGGCGAGCTTGCCGGGCTCCAGGGAGCCGATCACGTCCGCGGCACCGACCGCGGTCGCGGGGTTGATCGTCAGCTTGGCCAGATACCGCAGGACACGCGCGTTGTCGTTACGGGAGCTGTCCTCCGCCAGCGGGCCGCGCAGCTCCTTGCAGTGGTGCGCCGTCTGGAAGGCACGGACGAAGGACTCGCCGACCCGCCCCATGGCCTGGGAGTCCGAGGAGAAGATGCTGATCACACCGAGGTCGTGCAGAACGGTCTCGGCCGCGATCGTCTCGGCCCGTACCCGGCTGTCGGCGAACGACACGTCCTCGGGGATGTCACGGGACAGGTGGTGACAGACCATCACCATGTCCAGCAGCTCGTCCACCGCGTTGATCGTGTACGGCAGGGTCGGGTTGGTGGAGGCCGGCAGCACGTTGGCCTCGCCGGACACCCGGATGATGTCAGGGGCGTGACCGCCGCCGGCGCCCTCGGTGTGGAAGGTGTGGATGGTCCGGCCGTCGATCGCCGACAGGGTGTCCTCGTAGAAGCCGCCCTCGTTGAGGGTGTCGGTGTGAATGGCCATCTGGACGTCGTGCTCGTCGGCGACCCGGAGCGCGGTGTCGATCGTGGCGGGGGTGGCGCCCCAGTCCTCATGCACCTTCAGTCCGGCCGCGCCCGCCTCGACCTGCTCGCGCAGCGCCTCGGGCAGGCTGCCGTTGCCCTTGCCGAGCAGACCCACGTTGACCGGCAGGTCCTCCACTGCCTCCAGCATCCGGTGGATGTTCCACGGGCCGGGGGTGCAGGTGGTGCCGTTGGAGCCGTCGGTCGGCCCGGTGCCTCCGCCGAAGAAGGTGGTGATGCCGTTGGACAGACCCTCCTGGGCCTGCTGGGGCGCGATGAAGTGGATGTGTGTGTCGACGCCCCCGGCGGTGGCGATGAGGTGTTCGCCGGAAATCACCTCGGTGCCGGGGCCGATGACGAGCTTGGGGTCGACTCCGCTCTGCAGATGCGGGTTTCCCGCCTTGCCGACGCCGACGATCAGGCCGCCGCGTACCCCGATGTCACCCTTGACCACGCCCAGAATGGGGTCGAGCACCACCACATTGGTGATGACGAGATCCAGGGCGCCTTCGCGGTTGAGCGCCGACGGGTCCTGGGCCATCCCGTCCCGGATGGCCTTGCCTCCGCCGTAGACGGCCTCTTCCCCGTAGGAACCGGCGTTGTGGTCGTACTCGACCTCGACGACCAGATTGGTGTCGGCCAGATGGAACCGGTCGCCGACGGTGGGACCGAACAGATCCGTGTACTGCTTGCGCGGGATGATCGCCATCAGACCCGGGCCCCCTCGTGGTCGGTTTCGGTGTCGCTGTCGTTGTGTATGAAGCCGAGCTCCGCGGCGCGGCGGAGTGCGACGCGCTTGGTGTCCGGGGCCGACAGGCCTCCGTTGACGAGCGCGGCGAAGCCGGTGAGCCGCCCGGTGCCGGCAAAGGCGCACAGCTCCACCTCGCGGGTGTCGCCGGGCTCGAAGCGCACGGCGGTGCCGGACGGGATGTCCAGGCGCATGCCGTAGGCGGCCTCGCGGTCGAAGCGCAGAGCGCGGTTGATCTCGAAGAAGTGGTAGTGCGAGCCGATCTGCACGGCCCGGTCGCCGGTGTTGGCGACCGTGAGTGTGATCCTGGCCCGGTTGGCGTTGATCTCTACGGGGTCGTCCCCGTAGAGGTAATGGGCTCCGCCAGACATCTGTGTCTCCTCAGTGTTTCAGGCGCTGATCGGGTCGTGGCAGGTGACCAGCTTCGTCCCGTCGACGAAGGCCGTCTCGACCTGGAGGACGGTGAGCATCTCCCGCACTCCGGGCATCACGTCGTCGTTGGAGACGACCTTGCGGCCCAGCTCCATGCACTCGGCGACGGTGTGGCCGTCACGCGCGGCCTCCAGGACGGCCTCGGTGATCAGGGCGGCGGCTTCGCTGTAGTTGAGTTTGGTTCCCCGGTTCCTGCGGCGGCGGGCCAGGTCCGCGACCACATAGACGTGGAGTTTGTCGATTTCCCGCGGTGCGAGGTTCATGGCGTCACATTGCTTTCTCGGGCGAGATGCCGGGCCGGCCCAGGAGTGGACCAGCCGCCAGGAAGAGCCAGGTCGTCACGGTGAACGGCCAGGTGAAGGGATATCCGCCGGAGGGCTGGGCAACGGCTTCCCAGGCGGCGGCGAACGGGACCGAGGCCACTGCGGCGAGCGCGGCGTACCCGGCGGTCCACGGAGTGAGAGTCAGGAAGGTGGCTGTCAGGGCGATCGCGCAGAGCACCCCGTTGTATCCGTACAGCCCCTCGCTGATCCGGTCGGCGGGCAGACCCGCCAGGCAGGCGGTCAGGAACGTGAGAACACTGGCGCCGACCGCCGCGACGGCGGCGATCCGCGAGGCGACGAGCAGTCCGACGAGCAGGATCAGGCCCGCGTACCACTTGTCCAGATAGAAGATCTGACCGATGTTGTTGCAGAGTGCCCGCCCGGTCTCCGCGGCCGTCATGGTCGTGAGCCCCGAGACGCGTCCGGCCGGACCGTCGGTGACCGGCGCCTTCGACAACGCGACCACCAGCGCCCCGGCGACCAGGCAGTAGGGGGCCGTCAGCACAGGCAGCCCGAGAGGGCCGAGGAAACGGCCCGCCGCGGCGCTCAGCACCGAACACACCGCTGCGCCGAGCACGGCCAGTACGGCGGTCTGCCACGAGGGGCCGAGCCGGACGGCGAGAGCGATCCCGGTCAGGCAACCGCAGTAGCCCTGCAGCCCGTTGACCAAACCATTCCGGTTGACTCCCAGGAGTGCCGCGACGGCGGTGGACGAGACTGCACCGAGCAGGCCGTACACGCCGAGTCGCCAATCGTCCACGAACAGCGCCACGGTGAACAGCAGCCCGGCCCACGCGTTCGAGCTGAGTGCGACCTGGGCGACGCCGCGCAGTTGTATCTGTCCGGCACGGGTAGCGGCCCAGTTCTTCGCCTGCACCACCTGTTCCACTGCAGGCACGTCTTCTCCTTTGAGGACATGACGAAATCACCAAAACACCCCGTATCCAGGGCGCTTTGGATCTTGATCAACATTCTGTTGAGACGGTACGCCCGACGAGGACGGGCCAGGGGCGCGCAGATCTGATGCTCAGCGTGATCGCATGGGCGCGATCAGGCATATCCGCTGCTGGGGGGACGCGATTCCCGGTCCCCCAACGACGATTTCCAGCCCCGTCGCCTCAGATTCTTGGTCAGAGGTTGAACATTCCGTACCTGACGTTTGACCGAACCGGGCGGACGCGGCCGCAATGCGCGTCCTTGGTGCGGGCCCCGTGGAGAGAGCCGCACTCGATGGCGGTCGGCGCACGGAGCGCCACGCGCCCCTGTCGGCCTTGCGCCCCGAGGGCCTCGGATCCTCGTCACATTGACGTGGACAGTGCGGGCTTGAGCCCGGTGGGAACCTGCCTCGGGAAACGAAGGGGTGCGCGCCCCGGTACACCGAGGGCGCGCACCGGAGGGCGTCATCGGGTGCACACACCGTCAGGACCGATGTCAGCACCGCGACTTGACCCATCGCCAACCGGTCGAGGGGCGGACGGAGCGGTCGTCGACCGTCACGGGGCGCGGTTCCTGCCGAGATGCCTCCTGAGGGAAATGGGGGGCCGGTCGCCCGAGGGACGACTGCCCGGTGATCCGGTCGCGAGGGTCAGACGAGCAGCCACACCGCCGTGTCCTGCGGGAGGCGGTCCCGGTCGCCCAGGGCGCCGCTGGCGAGCAGAACGCCGGTGTGGGCGGGGAGTCGAACGGGCTCCGGGGCGAGATTGACGACACCCAGCAGGCCGGGGCCCCGGCCGAAGGCGATGACCCCCGGCGCGGACGGCAGCCAGGCCAGCGACTCGTCCCGGAAGCCCGGGTTGGTACGTCGCAGCCGCAGCGCCTCGCGATACAGCGTCAGCATCGAGGCGGGGTCGGTGCTCTGGCGGTCCGCCGCGTAGGCCGGCCAGCCCTCCCGGCTGCGGCAGCCAGGGGTCACCCGGTGAACCGAAGCCGCTGCGGGGTGCGGCAGCGACCCATGGGAGGGGCACCCTGCAGCCGTCGCGTCCCGGGTTGGTACCGCCCGAGCGGAAGTGCATCGGGTCCTGGATGCGATCCAGGGGCACGTCGGCCTCCGGCAGACCCAGTTCCTCGCCCTGATACACGTAGACGGCACCGGGAAGCGCCAGGGTCAGCAGAGCGGCAGCACGGGCGCGCCGTGTGCCGAGCTCCAGGTCCGTGGGTGTCCCGAAGGTCTTCTCGGCGAAGTCGAACCCTGTGTCCTCGCGGCCGTACCGTGTCACGGTCCGGGTCACGTCGTGGTTGCACAGCACCCAGGTCGCCGGGGCGCCGACCGGGGCGTGCTCGGCCAAGGTGGCTTCGATGGTCCGGCGCAGGCGGCCCGCCTGCCACGGGCACGCGAGGAAGTTGAAATTGAAGGCGGTATGGAGTTCGTCGGGGCGGAGGTAGCGGGCGAAACGCTCGGAGTCGGGCAGCCAGACCTCGCCGACGAAGACCGCCTGGTACGCGTCGGCTATGGCGCGCCAGGACCGGTAGATGTCGTGGAGCTCGTCCTGGTCCATGTAGGGGTGGCGGTCGATGCCTTCGACGAAGTCGTCGACCGCCGGGTCCTTGGCGAGCAGCGCCGCGGAGTCGATCCTCACGCCCGCGACGCCCCGATCGAACCAGAAGCGCAGTATCTCCTCGGGTTCCTGACGCGCCGTCGGGTGCGCCCAGTTGAGGTCGGGCTGCTCGGGGGCGAAGAGATGGAGGTACCACTCGCCGTCGGGCACGCGTGTCCAGGTGCGTCCGGCGAACTGGGAGGGCCAGTCGCTGGGCGGGAGTTCACCGTTCTCGCCCCGGCCGGGCCGGAAGTGGAACAGCTCGCGTTCGGGGCTGCCGGGCCCGGCAGCCAGGGCCGTCCGGAACCAGACGTGCTGATCGGACACGTGGTTGGGGACGATGTCGACGATCAGCCAGAAGTTGGGCTGGGGAACGCCCACCGGCAGCTGGTCGGCCTTGGTGCGGGCCCAGTCGAACTGCCCCTTGCCGACGCTGAGGTTCTTGAAGTTCAGCCAGGCGACGGCGGCGGCCTTGATCCTGTCGCCGGAGATCCCCTTCTTGACCATGTAGTTGTTGCCGCCGGCCAGGGTGTTGTTCTCGCCCGGGATCGGCCCCATTCCGAAGTTCTCGTAGGACGTTGGGGTACGTCTTGTTGAACTCGGCGACGTCCTCCTTCCACTCCTTGAGCTTGGCCGCCTTCGCCGCGGGGGGGCATGCAGTCGATGGTGAGCGTCACCTTGGTCTTCGGGGGTGACGACACACTCGTGCGGGTGGGCCACCGGGTCGGCGTGAGTCCTGGCCACGAAGGCTTCGTACGGCTGGGTCGGCGGGTATCCGACGGCGAACTCCTGGTACGCGCCCCGGAGAACGCGGACCCCCGGGATCGTGAGGCGGGACGCAGGTGAGGGCAGGCGGTGGACAACCGGCGCAGCGCAGAGATCGTCCGCCGGGATCACTCACGAATAATAATTTTGCACACCGCGCAAAATTGCATAGCATGCACCTCATGAGTGCCGATGCCATGCCTCTCGGACTGCGCGAACGCAAGAAGCGTGCGACGCGTGACGCCCTTGCGGACGTGGCGTTGCGCATGGCCGCGGACCGCGGAATCGAGAACGTGACCGTGGAAGCGGTCACCGATGCGGTCGGCGTCTCCGTGCGCACCTTCTTCAACTACTTCCCGTGCCTGGAAGACGCGATCACCCGTCCCGATCAGGACAACGCCGAGCGGGCCCGTCGGGCAGTGCTCAACGCACCGAAGGAACTCACGGCATTCAACGCCCTGCGCGAGGCGGTCGGACAGGAGCTCGCCCATATCGAGGAGGATCACGAGCGCTGGGAACTCCAGATGGCCGTGCTCAGGACGAGTCCTGCACTGCTTCCCGGATTCCTGGCCGCGCAGGGCGCGGACGAGCGCGCCCTGGTCGCTGTCGTGGCCGAACGCCTCGGCCAGGACCCCGAGTCCGATCTCTACCCTCGGCTTCTCGCGCACGTGGCCATCGCTGCCGTGCGCGCCGCCGTCGAGCTCTGGGTGGCATCCGGCCGTACCCGCACGTTCCAGAGCTTCTTTCACGAGGCGTTCAACTCGCTGGCCGACGGTCTGAGCGGCTGAATCACATCCGAAGCCCCCGCCGGGGGCCCTTCACCAGAGAATGAGGAACGTCAGCCGATGACCGCTGCCGTCACACCCGAAACCGGTGCGCCCGAGGGGGCCGCGCCAGCCATGACACGTCGCCAGATACTCCAGGCCATGTCGGGCCTGATGGCCGGCATGTTCGTGGCCATCCTGGCCTCCACCGTGGTCTCCAACGCCCTGCCCAGGATCATCGCCGATCTGCAGGGCAGCCAGTCCTCCTACACCTGGGTGGTCACCGCCGAGCTTCTGGCGATGACGGCGACCGTCCCGATCTGGGGCAAGCTGTCCGATCTCTACGACAAGAAGCTGCTCATCCAGCTCTCCCTCTCGATGTTCATCGTCGGCTCGCTCGTCGCCGGCTTCTCGCACAGCGTCGGCCTGCTCATCGTGAGCCGCGTGGTGCAGGGCATCGGCGCGGGCGGTCTCACCGCGCTGGCCCAGGTCGTGATGGCGGCGGTCATTCCGCCGCGTGAACTCGGCCGCTACTCCGGCATCTTCGGCGCCGTCTTCGCCGTCGGCACCGTCGCGGGACCGCTCATCGGCGGCGTGCTCGTGGACACCTCCTGGCTGGGGTGGCGCTGGTGCTTCTTCATCGGTGTGCCGTTCGCCCTGCTCGCTATCGTGCTGCTCCAGCTGACCCTGAAGCTTCCGACGATCCGCAGAGCGGTGAAGATCGACTATCTCGGTGCCGTCCTCATCATGAGCGGGGTCAGCGCACTGCTGCTGTGGGTGACCCTCGCGGGCAACCGGTTCGACTGGGCGTCGTGGCAGACCGCCGCCCTGGTCACCGCCGGCGTGGTGCTGCTGGTCGCGGCGATCGTGGTCGAATCCCGGGTCCAGGAGCCGATCATCCCGCTGGACATCTTCCGCAACCGCACGGTGACGCTGACCACGGTGGCGAGCCTGCTGGTCGGCGTGGCCATGTTCGGCGGCACGGTGTTCCTCTCCCAGTACTTCCAGATCTCGCTCGGCAAGTCTCCGACCATCGCGGGCCTGATGAGCCTGCCGATGATCCTCGGTCTGATGCTGTCCACGACGATCGCCGGGCAGATCATCTCCGCCCGGGGCAAGTGGAAGGGCTTCCTGATCGCGGGCGGCATCATCATGACCGCGGGCATGGGCCTGCTGTCCACGATCAGCGCGGACTCCTCGTTCGGGCTGCTCAGCGTCTACATGGTGGTTCTCGGCGTCGGCGTCGGCATGCTGATGCAGAACCTGGTCCTGGCCGCCCAGAACGACGTACCCGCGTCGGAGCTCGGCGCAGCGACCTCGGTGCTGTCGTTCTTCCGCAGCCTCGGTGGGGCGATCGGCACGAGTGCGCTGGGCGCCGTGCTCAGCCACCGGGTGGCGAGCGAGCTGGAGAAGGGCTTCGGCGGGGCGGCGGGCGGCGGAGGCGCCGGACACGGCGTCCCCAACCTCTCCACGCTTCCCGCACCGGCCCGGCAGGTGGTCGAGCACGCGTACGGGGTCGCGACCGCGGATGTCTTCCTGATCGGCGCCCCCTTCGCGTTTCTCGCCCTGATCGCGGTGCTCTTCATCAAGGAGAAGCCGCTCAAGACGCAGAGCGGCATGGAGCGGCTCGCGCAGGAGAACGCCGCCTCGGCGGGGGCGCCGTCGGCCCCGACGCACTGAGCACACCGAGTTCGAGGAGGAGGGTCGCCATGCCCGGACAGAATCTGCGGACGCGCAGGATGCAGCGTACGCGTGAGGACGTGGCGCGTACGGCGGCCGGACTCTTTCTCACCCAGGGGTACGAACGGACCGCTGTCGACCAGATCGCGGACGTGGCGGAGGTCTCCCCGCGCACGGTCTTCCGCTACTTCCCCGCCAAGGAGGATCTGGTGCTGGCCCCGCTCACCGCGAGCGGGGACGCGCTGGTCGCAGCTCTTCGGTCACGACCGGAGGAAGAGAACCCCACGCGTGCGATGCGCGCGGCGTTCGGTTCGGTTCTGCGCACCCAGGAGGAAGGCGGCGCATCCGGTGTCGACGCGTCGCTGCTCCGGCTGATCGACCGGACGCCCGGCCTGAACGCCGAACTGCTGCACCGCGCCGCCGGACTTGCGGCTCGACTGGCCGAGGTCATCGCGGAACGGGAAGGCGTCCACACCGGTTCCGACCTGCGCCCCCAGCTCATGGTCGCCGTCTTCGCCGCGGCCGGCCGTGTGGCGATGCGGAACTGGTGCGGCAAGGAATCCACCACTGCGTCGCACATCGGAACGCTGCTGGAGTCGGTCCTCGACCAGATGGATCCCGGGCTGTTCGGAGACTGGCGCGGACGGACCGGGCCTGCTCGTGGCGCCACCGCGACCAGCCTGCCGCGGCCGGTCCCCGGGCCATGAGATCGGACTCGACCTCACCGAAGCAGTTACTTGAGGGCAGAGTGAACCGGCCACGCGGGCAATCGCCCACGACTCGCCGACGGGCCCGAGGGCGGCCCCCCCGGGCTGTTGGGCCGGCATGCCGAGGTGTCACGTACGCGGCGGACGGCTCCGGCGTCGGCCTACCGACTGTCGCCGGTCACGGTCGTCCAGCGCGGATCGATGTGGCCCCGCCACGCGTCCTGGTCGTCGGCCAGTGGCTGCGTCGAAGGAAGCGGCAGGAACCGGCAGCCGAAGACGAGGCCGGCATCGTCCCCGTGGACGTGGTGGTCCCACGCATCGGGGGTGTCTGCTGGTGCCTGGAGGAAGAAGAAGCTCGTTCGTCATGGCTCTCCCGTGTCGGGATGAGTCTTGTCCTCCACGGCGATCTGCCGAACGACAGTGGCTGTCAGCAGACCGGTCTCCTCGGCGATCTCTCGAAGGACCGCTTCTTCCGGTCCTTCGCCCCGTACGACTCCTCCCACAGGGACCTGGGTGCCGGCATCCGGCATGCCGATGTGGTCGAACACCAGCACTTCGGGGACGGAACGGTGCCGGATCACGTATGCGGCGACGCGGATTCTGGGTCGGGTCATCCCGGCATTGTCAGTCATCGGCGCCTTCATGGTCACCGCTGGGGTTGGGGTACTGAGGGGGCCGTCCGCATCGGCACGCCGCTCGCGCAGGGCGCCCGGACGCACCTGGAGACGCCCGGTCACGGCTCAGGAATTCATGTCCCCGTCCCAGTGCACCGGTTCGGCCGCCGCAGGGCGGCGCGCACCGGGCGGGTGCGCCCGGCGACGCCGTGTGGTCAACAAGGCGTGCATTGACCGCTTCGTCGACCACATGCGGAAGCCGGCTCGGAGCACGGGACGGTGGCAGTCGTCGACTGCTACACCTTTCGCGCCACGAATCCCCACTGGTCGACGGGTGCAAGGTCCTCGCCCTCGGCTCGCCAGAAAGTGATCGACCCGAATCCGGGCTCGACCAACTCCATCCCGTCGGCGCTGGCGAGGATCTCCTCCGGCCGGCGCACCAGGTACGGCGGGGTGTCGCCCGACGCGTACGCCTCCTGCGCGGCCAGCGTCCGGGGCGTGGCGACCGTGTCGCAGAGGACCAGATAACTACCTGGCACCGTGCCGACCATGTACCGCCGCATGAGTTCGATGCCGTCCGGGGGCTGGAGGTGTCCCAGCGTGGACAGCACCATCACCGCCACGGGCCGTGACATGTCCAGGGTGCGCGCCGCTTCCTCAAGCACCCGCTCGGCTTCCCGCATGTCCGCGTGCACGTAGTCCGTCATCCCGTCCGGTGCACTTGTCAGCAGGGCACGGGCGTGTGCCAGGACCAGCGGGTCGTTGTCGACGTACACGATGCGAGCCTTCGGCTCAGTGTCCTGCGCAACCTCATGGGTGCTGTTCTGCACGGGAAGCCCGGTCCCGATGTCAAGGAACTGGGATATTCCCGCTTCGGCCAGATACCGCACCGCACGCACCTGAAAGGCCCGTGACGCCAGGGCGAGTTCCCGTGTCTCGGGGTAGCTGGCGATGACTTGATCTCCCAGCTCCTGGTCCACCGGGTAGTGGTCCTTGCCGCCGATCCAGTAGTTCCAGACGCGGGCCGAGTGCGGAACAGCACTGTGGAATTGATCTGCGTTGCATGACTCGTCCTTCATAACGCCCTCTTCTATCACGGTTGTTCACGCCTCACATCCAAGCCTCGGCATGCCAGGAGGTCGAGGGACCGTCCGTGCGAGCGGAGTTGGCGATTCGGCCGGTCCGTTGTCCCCAGGTGCTGATGGGTCGCCATCGGCGGAGTTTTCGGATCGTGTGGGCCTGGACGTCATGGTGCGATCAGTACGGGTGCGGCAGAAACCCGGTTCAGTCCAGTTCCAGCATCCCCACCGTCTGATCCCCGCTCGTCTCTCCGGTCGGGCGAAAACCGAGCCCCTGGTAGAAGCCTGTCGGGCCATCCGAACCGGGGTGCCAGGTGGTCGTCAGGCGTGTGCCGCCTCGACGCCGGATCTCGGCGGCCACGGACTCCACTGCGAAGCGCCCGTAGCCCCGTCCTTGCTTTCCGGCCGCGATGTTGAGATGCCAAAGCCCGGAGCGAAAGTCTGTGCCTCTGCCGGTCCAGTCGATGTCGAAGAAGGCCATGAGGAACCCGACAACCTCGTCGTCGTCACAGATGAGCCGGGGCCATGCGACGGCGGGGTGGACATATGCCTCGGCGAGAGACTTCATCACCGGTGCCACCAGGTGTTCCTGATCGGGGCGGACCCTCAGGTCGATGGCAGCCTCGAAGTTGTCAGGGGTGATCTCTTGCAGGTGCGGTGAACTCGGCATGTCTGCACCCTATGCAGGCACTGCGCCCGACGAGCATGGCCCACAACTGAGTGCGGAAGACCGTCGCCTTGCCGCTCTTGGCGCGCTCGGCGGAGAGATACGTCCCATGGATCGTGCGCAGGCAGTCCCCGGTTGCCCCTCGCCGCATCCGCTCTGGAGCACGGCTGAGCGTCCAGGAAGGCTTTCTCGTCGGCGACCCGGTCGGGGACCGGAATGCCCGGGACCGCGGAGACCGCCCGCTGTACGGTCCTCCATGTACCCGCGGCCTCGGGGGAGCCTTGTCGCAGCCGTCCGAATGCAAGACGGGCGAGAATCAGAAACAGCACGTGCCGGTCCCACGGTACGGCGGGTCGTCAACTCGCCGCGGAGCGGCCCACCCTGATGGTGGGCGAACGTGGCAGGTCGCGTCGGCGTTTTCGGTCGTGTGAGGAGGTGACGGTAGGTAGAGGTGCGCCATATGTGCTGTGAGTGATCTGCGTACAGCGGCAGATGCGGGCGATGCGCCGTCGCGCCGGAGAAGGCGCCCGGCAAACCTGTTGTGCCGGATTGGCGAAGACCCATGAGGCATCGCTTTCCGCAGCCCTTTGGTTGCGCTGTGCTTCAACGGTTCCAGTTCCGCCGCGGCTCGCCCCGCGGTCCGGTCGTCGGGACATTCCAGCAGCGCCGAACTCAGGGGAAAACAGTGACTACACCTCCTCCCGCTCCGCTCCGGGTCGCACTGGTCAACGGCAGCTTCGAGCAGCCCGTCGTCACCAACTTCGAGATTCTTCCGGATGCCTCACAGACTCAGGCATCCAAGCGGGTCCCGGGCTGGCTCACCACCTCGACTGATCACCTGATCGAGCTGTGGCACTCCGGCTTCAACGGCGTGCCGGCCGCGCAGGGCTCCCAGTTCGCCGAGCTCAACGCGTACCAGGTCGCCACGCTCTACCAGGACCTGCCGACCACGCCCGGCTCCAAGCTGTACTGGAGGCTGTACCACCGTGGAAGGGCTGGTCAGGACACCATGGCGCTGGATATCGGCGCGCCGGGCTCCGCGGTCGAGCAGCGACGCTTCACGGACGGCAACACTGCGTGGGGCTACTACACGGGCACCTACACCGTCCCAGCAGGCCAGACCATGACCCGGTTCGCCTTCCGCTCCATCTCCGCCGCCGGCGGAAGCCAAGCGATCGGGAACTTCCTGGACGGTGTCTTCTTCGGCACCGCCCCCTACGTGGTACTCACCAAGACCGCCATCCCCGCGGGACCGCTGGAGGTGGGAGACGTCGTCACCTACCGCATCACGGCCAAAAACGAAGGCGGTGGCGCGGCCGAAGCCCTCGCCCTGACCGACGTCATCCCGGCCGGCACGACGTACCTGCCCGGATCCCTGCGCATCGTCGACGGTCCCAACGCCGGGCCGAAGAGTGACCAGAACGGCGACGACCAAGCGTACTTCGACGCCCAGGCCAACAAGGTGGTCTTCCACCTGGGCAACGGCGCCTCCAGTGCCCAGGCGGGCAGCCTGCCCAACACCGAGACCCTGCCGGGCGGCACCACCGTGGAGTACCGGGCCACCATCGAGCGGGACAGCGGCGGCCGGCAGATCACCAACACCGCCACCGCCACCTACGAGAACCGCCTCGGGCCGACTCCCGAACCACTGACCGCCACGTCCAACGAGACGGTCACGGAGGTCAACCCGGCCGCAGACCTGACCGTGGCGAAGGCTGCCGACGCGACCACCGTCACCGTCGGACAGACCGTGACCTACCGGCTCGCCGTCCGCAACACCGGGCCGAACCAGGCAACCGGCGTCACCGTCACCGACCTGCTTCCGGACGGCCTCACCTTCCTGTCCGCCACCCCCTCCCCCGGAACCTACGACCCGACAACCGGACAGTGGACCGTGGGCGACCTGGCCGACGGCGCCACCGCCACCCTCACGCTGCGGGCCAAGGCCACGGCGTCCGGCCGGATCACCAACGCCGCCACCGCCACCGCCGACGAGAAGGACCCCGACCCCACGAACAACACCGACGCCGTCGCCATCTGCGTCGAACGCGCCCCCTCCTGCTGCTCCCCCTGCTCGACGAAGGAGTAACCGCACCGCAGCGCCGGCTCCACCGGCCACACGCCCACCATGCCCCGGCCCCGGCCCTCGAGGCGCGCAACCGGGGGCATGCGCTCCGTGACGACCGCTGAACATGGCGGCCTGACTGGTACCACAGCTC
Source organism: Streptomyces sp. NPDC047515 (assembly GCF_040643055.1). NCBI lineage: Bacteria > Bacillati > Actinomycetota > Actinomycetes > Kitasatosporales > Streptomycetaceae > Streptomyces > Streptomyces sp. NPDC047515. Next base: position 190,532 of record NZ_JBEYTM010000008.1, on the reverse strand, counting down.
CAGGAGGGTCCGGTCATGGAACACCCCAACCCGTAGGCCGCCGAACCTCCGGGTCCTCCGGGCGGCAGTCGAGCTGTGATCATCTCAGGGCGCACGATCAGCGAAAGTAGGTCGCTGCGGCTCGGAGACGTGACGGAGGGCCTCCTTCGGCGGGGAGAACCGGTCCCACAGGGATGTACAGCCGGGTGAGGTCCATCGCGACACCTATTGGGGTACATGACAGTCTGTCACCATCATTGATGCGCACAGTGACTGCTATTGATGCGGGCATGAACCGAAGGAAGTACTCACCGTCGTCGGGTCGGCGCGCGCCGCGTGCACGGACTGCCCGGCTTGCCTCGGCGGCATTGGCGCTCGTCGTCGGCGCTGGAGCGTCATTGGCGCTGGACGTCGGCGCCCAGGCCCGGCCGCGTGCCGCGGGGTCCCCTCTGGTCGATGAGACATTCACACAGGCCACGGCCCCCGAGTTCACCGGTGTGGGGTCGGCCTGTCTCACCGGCGCCCCGGCCGCCGCCGCGCCGGGTCCGGGGGACCACCCGCTGGGCGGTTGCCCGGAGGGGGTCGGGCCGGTGCCGCCCCCCAACGGAGCGCCGCACGGATACCTGCGGCTGACAGACGCGTCCACCGACCAGGTCGGGGCCGTCCTCTACAACCATGCGCTGCCCGCCAACCAAGGCCTCGACGTCACGTTCGACCAGTGGCAGTACGGAAGCACGACGCCCGCCACCCCCGCCGACGGAATCTCGTTCTTCCTGGTGAACGGTGACGGCGCACTGACCCACCCGGGCGCCTTCGGCGGCAGCCTCGGGTACGCGCAGAAGCTCCCCGACGACGACCCCACCGCCACGTTCCTGCCCGGTGTGGACCGTGGCTACCTGGGCGTGGGGCTCGATGTCCTCGGAAACTACTTCGGCGACTGGGAACACCGCGGGAACGGCTGCACCACCCGCTCCCCCGCCGGGACGGGATTCCGCGTTCCGGCGCCCGGGCCCAACATGGTCACGGTGCGCGGCCCCGGCGACGGGACCGAGGGCTACTGCTTCCTGACCGCCACCACCAGCAACTTCACCACCACCGGACCTTGGCCTTCGACCCTTCCCGGAAAGCTGCAAGGACCGCTGACCGCGCTGCCCCCGGGAGCCACCCCCGCCCAGGCCGAGGCCGCGCTCGAACCGTCGCGCCGCCGGGTCCATGTGCAGCTCACCCCGGCACCCAACCCGGTACTCACCGTGTCGGTCGACTTCAACGACGGCACCGGATCCCACCAGGTGCTCAGCACTCCCGCTCCACAACCGGTGCCCCCCACCTACAAGTTCGGTTTCGCCGCCTCCACCGGCCTGTTCACCGATGTCCACCTCATCCGCAACGTGTTCGTCACCAGTGACCAGCCGCTGCCGCAGTTGAACCTCGTCAAGCAGGTCAGGCAGCCGCTCCCCGGTGACCTGGTGGCAGGGTCGCGGGTTCCGTACGACTTCGTGGTCACCAACTCGGGTGCGACGGACATCACCGGCCTCGCCGTCAACGACCCGAAGACCGGCCCGGTGTCCTGTCCCACGACGACGCTGGCGAGCGGTCAGACGGTCACTTGTACCGCCATCTACACGGTCACGGCCGCCGATGTGACGCATGGTTCCATCGACAACACGGCCATCGCGACGGGGAGATCGAACGGCCAGACGGTCACGTCGCCGCCGTCCTCGCAGAGTGTGCCGATCGAACGGCCGGCCGGTCTCGTCGTGGAGAAGAAGGCGGAGACGCCCGGCCCCTACTCCGTCGGGCAGACGGTGACCTTCTCCTACACCGTCCGCAACACGGGCGGGGTGGAGCTGACCGACGTCAAGGTGGACGACGACCATGTCACCGGCATCACCTGTCAGTCGACCACCTTGGCCCCGGCGGAGAGTCCGGGCGACAGCACCACCTGCAGTGGCACCTACACGATCACTGCGAGTGACGGTACGGCCGGTTCCGTCACCAACACCGCCACGGCGACCGGCAAGGCCGACGGCGAGACGATCACCTCTCCACAGACGCAGCTGACGCTGCCGATCGGGGCAGCGCACATCACGCTGAAGAAGCAGGTTGTCACGCCCGGACCGTACGTCGTCGGGAAGAAGGTGCAGTACTCCTACACCGTCAGCAACACCGGCAGCACAACGCTGCACAACGTGCTTGTCAGCGACGACCGCGTCACCAATGTCACCTGCGACGCGACCACGCTGGCGCCGGGTGCCCATACGACCTGCCACGGCACGTACACGATCACCCAGGCCGACGCCAATGCCTGTAAGAAGACCAGGTCGGGCGGCGACGGCAAGCTCTGCCCCGTCACCAACGTGGCAGTGGCGGCAGGAACCGACCCGCGAGGGAACCAGATCGCCAGCGAACCCGCCAAGGTCACCATCGACATCAGCAAGCCGCGGCCCCCCAAGCCCCCGCACCACAAGCCGCCGCACAAGAAGCCCGTACATCACAAGCCGGTGCACAAGAAGCCCGCACACAAGAAGCCCGCGCACAAGAGGTACCTCGGCGAGGAAGGATCCAATGGCCAGGCACAAGCCTGACCGCAAGCAGGAAACCCAACGGCCCGGCGAGCCCGTCGGCCAGGGGAATCCTGTTCCGTAGGCCGTTCACCTCGCGCCCCGCCCCGAAGCGTCCGATGTCCGGAGTGGGGCGCGAGGCACGTCTTTGGCCCGCAGGACGGTGGTCATCGGTCGTGACGTCGGTGGCGGATCGGCTGATCGGGGGAGGGGCCGGAGGCGTGAGCGTCGACGCCGAACGAGCAGACCGGGATCCAGGAAGGCTTCCGCGTCGTGAAGAAGACCGAGGTCCCGTTGGGCGCGGACCGGTGGCTGACCGTGGTCTCCCAGGAGGATCCCGACGGGACCGAACTGCTGCTGGAACCCGACGGCCATCCTGCGGTGAAGCCGTACAAGGCGGCGCTGGTCAAGGACGGCGTCCCGGCCACCTCCTTCGCCGTGGACGACATACCCGCGGAGTTCAACCGGCTGCGCGAACTCGGGGTGCACTTCACGCAGGAGCCGCTGGAGATGGGCCCGGTCACCACCGCAGTTTTGGACGACACCTGCGGCAACCTGATCCAGATCGTGCACAGCAAGTGAGCTTGTTCATCAACCTCCGGCTGGCCTGGCTCATCGATGCCTGAGCAGTCTCATTGAAGTGTGATCGCGGTCGATCGCCCCGCATGGAGGAGGTGCTCAAGCCCCCTGGGCGAGGAATTGGCGGGCGCCGCGCAACGTGGTGTGCAGCTTGCGCTGAGTGGCGCGACTGTCGAGGCGGACATCGAGCGCCCCGGGAAGCGCGCTGTTGGCCCGCAGACCCGCAGGCAGTCGGGGGGCGTCGAGCCCGTCACGCTTGGCGATGAGGTTACCGAGTTCATATCGGCTCACGGCGTCGGCACCTGCCAGATGGTGAATGCCGTTCGCCTCGCCGGATGCGAGTTCCAGCAGGGCGGCGGCCAGGTCGGCGACATGCACGGGACAGCGGATGTCGTCGGTGAACAGGACACCGTTTCGGGTACCGGCCGCGAGCTCGTGCACCGCGCGTACATGCGTGGACTGCTGGTCGCCGATGATCAGCGAGGTGCGAGCGATGACGGCATCCGGGTACGCGAGGCGAATCCCTGTCTCTGCTGCGGCCTTCGCCGCGCCGTAGGGGGTGACAGGGTCGGGGAGGCAGGATTCGTCGTAGCGGATGCGGGCGCCGGAGAACACCGCGTCGCTGGATACATGGACCAGGCGGCAACCGTACTTCGCCGCAGCCATCGCCAGACGGACAGGGCCTTCGGCCGTGATCGCCCAGTCGGACTTGCCGCTCGTCGCGTTGACGACGACGCGCGGGGCGGCCTCAGCCACGACTGCTTCGACACGCTCCGGGTTTCGCAGGTCGAGGGCGTGCCACGTGACCTCCGGAGTGCTGCTGGGCCTGGTCGCGAAGGTCGCGGCCGTCGCGTGCCCGGCCGCTGCCGCCTGGCGGACCAGCTCAGTACCCAGGAACCCGCTACCGCCAATGATCAGGATCGTCATGACGTGACACAGTAGGGGAACCTCGCGCCGCTCCAACTTCGATGAGACTGTTCAAACGTCACTGTCGGAATGCCAGGGTCGAAATGCACGTCGATCGAACCAGTGCCGCATGAGGCCACGTTTGCCTTGTACTTCGCCGTGCGCGCTGACTGCTTTCCGCACACAGTGATGCGTCCGAAACGTCGAGTCATGCATCCAGTTGTGTGCGGATGAGCATGTCGAGCCGTTGCCAAGCCGGGGACGCGACGTTGGCCGTGGCCTGGATCAGGGCGGGGATCTCGGAGGCTGTGTCCAGCCCAGGCAGTTCGTCGGTGCCGTAGCGTGCTCGGGTTGCCTCAGCGATCCGGCGGGCGAGGCCGTCAAGGCGGGGATCGTCGGCGTCGAGGTCGTGCGCGTGCTCGTAGTCGAGAAAGAGCTGCCGCAGCGGGGGGTCAGCCAGGATCTCGGTCTGGTCCTGAAACAGGATGATCGCCTGGGCCGGGTGAGTGGCGAACGCGAGGATCCACAGGTCGCGTTGCAGATCCACTCATCGCAACGTGCGCTACGGCGGGAACGACGCCATCGACCTGATCAAGATGCACCCCCGGATGCGTCACGGTCCGGCTCGGGGAGCAGCCCCTTGTCGTGATAGACGCGAATGGTCTTGGTCGACACTGCGGCATACCTGGCAAGCTGCCCGATGGTGATCATCCGGCCATCGCCCCACTTGACCTTCCCCAAGGGCAGGGTTGCACCCTGGCGTCATGGTGAATGCGAACGTAGCCGGTCGGCCAGGAGATCGTTCGCTCGATGACTCATCATCGACGGCCGAGGCGTTCGCCGGACTCGATGTCCTTGCGGGCGAACCGGACGCCGATGTGTTCACCTCCAAAGCCCTTTCCGCAGGTCATGAGCGGCCCGATGCGTCCCGCCGCCGTTTCACCGCCGCAGGACGCACCGGGGTGCGGGAGGAAGTCAGGCGCCGCGCTGGACCGGACCGATGAGGGTACCGGCGGCAACCTTGAGCTTGCCCTCGGCCACGGACGTACCAGGGATCTCCCCGTCCGGGGCCTGGAGCGTGAACGATGCCTCCCTCGCGGCGGTGCTGCGGCCGCTGCTGGGAACCTGGATATCGAAATGCACCGGGTGGCCCGGACCGAAGGTCACCACGCTTGTCTGGTTGCCGTAGTGGCCGACGGTGATCCCGATCTCCGAACCATTGTTCGAGAATCGCACGTCGGTGGGCGAGCCGGCCAGCCGGCACGGCTCGTACCCGCGCGGCGCGGTCAGCGTCACGCGGTAGTGGTGGTGCCCTGCACTGGCGGGCGCATCGGTGATCTTCGCGGTGTGGTTGGCCGGCCGGCAGGCCGAAGGGGCGACACTGCCGGCCGTCGTGGTCGAAGCCTGCGCGACTCCCACACCAGCAGCCCCCGTCAGCGCAGTGACGGCGACGGTGATGGCGAACTTCCAGTTCGTACGCATCCTGAACACTCCTAGCCTTGCTCAATGGTCCTGCGGGTGCTTTCCGTCAGAACCATGGTCAACACGATTCCTGCCCCTCAACCCGCACAGGGAATGTCTCAGGATTGACACGGCCGTGCGGCCGGGCGTGTGCACCCCATACGCACCGTTGAAGTCCGGCCGCCCGTCTGAAGGACCGGACCGAAGGGAACGTCCGGTCATTGCTGCTCCAGCCGCGATTCGCGCCGTGGGCCGGCGATCGTCGTTGTCGCGGCATGACGGAAATCGCTGAAGTCGCGCCCTGGGCTGTCGGGTTGGAGTCGGCGTTCGGGCGGGTGGCGGGCCGACTCTGCCGAGCGGATCCGCACTGGCGGATGAGGGACCATGTCCGTGGGCCGCTGGGGCGGACGGCACGCGGGAACGGTCGGCGGCTGACGGAATGGGTCGGCCACCGTTACGCCGGATGGCTTCCAGCGGCTGTTGAGCACCAGCGTCCGGGATGTGGATGCGGATGCCCTGCGCGACGGACTCCGCGCCCAGGTCGGCGAACACCTTGGTCCTGGCGCCGTCCTCATCGCGCATGGGGCCGAGGAGGACGGCGGCGCGGATCTGGGCCTGGTTCGCGGTTCAGTGCGGTCGGTCGTGGGTGCGGGCCTCGGCAGTCGCCTTCAGGTCGCGCAGCCATGCTTCGAGGCCCTTGGCGAGGATCTCGGTCGCGGCGGGAACGTCCGCTTCGACCTGGTCGCCGGTGTGGGTCTCTTCAGTGCGCACGCGGACGCCGCCCTTGACCCCGGTGAAGGTCCACACGTGGACGCCGTCGATGCGCAGTCCTTCACCGACCGCGGGGCCGGTCCAGCGGATGCAGGAGTTGCGCTGGAGCTGCTCGACGGTCGAAGTGATGTCCAGGCTGGTGGCAGGTGTCGCGGGATTGGGGGGTATCGGAGTCGTCCACCGGAACGCCGAACCCTGCCGGAGAGGCCCCTGGTCGAGGCGCTCTACGGTTTCGACCGGGGCCTGCCAGGACGGCCAACGCTCCACGTCGGTCTGCAGCTTCCACACGGTCTTCAGGGGCGCGTGAATCACGGTCTCGGTCCTGTAGCGGACCCGCGCGTCGGGATCGACGCCTTTGCCGTGGCACATGAGGGACTTGGCGGAGTGGGAGAGGGTGGCCTCGGCGGGCGCCGCGGTGATCCCGAGAAGACTTACGGCGACGAGCGGGACGACGAACAGGGCGGCGGGGACGCTGGGGTTTCTGCTGCTGGACATGACATTCTCCTTGTCGACTACTGGGTGATCTCTGCTTGTTGAGCTCACATCGCTTATCGCGCGGGCATCGCGTCACCGCGCGACCGCCATCAGGGCGAACTGACCGACCACCATGACGGGGACCACCCAGGAGGAGACGGTCACCGACCGTGGAACACGGCGGTCCGTGCGGATGTGATGTGACACAAGCGTGATGGTCATACAGGCCCCCCGGTCCGGTGGAGTACACGGTTGCGACAGCCGTACCGTCGCATCGCCTTAGACGTTCTTTCTTGCGTTAGAACATATAACGCAAGCGACGGGTAGTCAACGCCTTGCGTGATAACCTCTAACAACACTTTGAAGCTATACCTGTACAGGTGAGGAAGGTGACATCCCGTGACGAAGTCGGACACGAAGACCCCGCGGGAGCGCTACCGGGCCGAGGTGCGCGCGGAGATCAAGGAACGTGCCTGGGAGCAGATCGCCAGGGCGGGAGCGTCCGCGCTCTCCCTCAACGCGATCGCCAAACAGATCGGGATGAGCGGGCCCGCGCTCTACCGCTACTACGCCGGCCGCGACGCACTGATCACCGAACTCGTCAAGGACGCCTATCGAAGCCTCGCGGACGCTCTTCGCACGGCCTCCGCCACCGGCGCCGACCCGGCCGGACTGGCACACGCCCTGCGCGACTGGGCCCTTCAAGACCCCCAGCGGTACTTCCTCATCTACGGCACCCCGGTCCCCGGCTACCACGCACCGGAGGAAACCACCGGCATCACCTCCGAGATGATGACGACCGTGCTCGATGCCTTCATGGCACTCCCCGGGGACGGCCCCGAGACGCCGTTCGGCGCACACCTGGAAGGCCACCGGGACTGGGCCGACAACCACCCCGCCCGCCCCGCTGTCCTCCATCGGGCCCTGACCTTCTGGACCCGCCTGCACGGAATCCTCTCCCTCGAACTCGCAGGCCACTTCACCGGGATGGGCTTCGACCCCGCGCTGCTTTTCGCAGCCGAACTGGACGACCTGCTGGCACACCGGGCTTGACGCTTACCGACTGAGTCCTTGTCGTCGCCGGCCCCGAGGAATCGGCTGACATGACGTCACGGGATCTGCTGGGTGAGGACGCGGACGAGTCCCTGCGGCAGTCCGCCGTCCACGGCACTACCGCAGCCGTTCGCCCATGGCTCCGGGGCTGAGCCGATCGCGGTCTCTCAGTCCCCGAGGAACCACGGGTACAGGTGCTGTCCCTCAAGAACAGTCCGGCCCAGTTCCAGAATTTCACGCGCGCACTCATCGGTGACCACACCCGGAGGCAGCCGCGGTACCTCTGCCGGCAAGGTGGACACCTGCCGGTGGTTGAACGCGGTGTCCGCGTACGGCAACAGGTGCCCCAGCATCGGAAACACCGACTGGTCGAGACCGGCCGGCTCGGGACTCCAGACCACACCATGCTTGGCCCGAGCCTCGATCGTGCCGTCCTCGCGACGGACCTGGAGATTGGTCACGGCCAGAGCCTACGGCCCCGAGGACGGCCGACCGGCCGAGCCGGAACGCTTCCCATCGCACGCAGTGCGGAGGACGGGAGGGGAGGTCGCTTCCCGTCCTCTGCCGCCGGCACGGGTCCGGTCCGGCTGCCTGTCTGCTCGTGCCCGCACTCGCGCCGATGGCGATCTCCCGGGCACTGACGTGCTCGGCGATCGGGATCCGCAGGGTCAGGACACCCGCGCCACCGCGAGGTGACCGGGCGACCGAACCGGGCCGAGGTATCCGTCCGTGGCGTCAGCCCGCCATCGGCAGGACCCTCCGCGACGGCACCGCGCCGAGTTCGTCCATGGCCACCGCCTCCCCGCTGTCCACGTCGACATAACTGACACGGACGATGGGGTCGTCACCGGTGTCGCGCCCGGCCGTGGCATCGAGTGCGAACACCACCGCGACCGGCCGCGCGTCCTCCCGGTCCCCGTACACACCCGAGTACTGGAGAATGCGCCAGCCGTTCTCCTCCCAGTGGTCCAGCAAGGCGGACCGGACCACTGGTGCGGCGGCCTGCCAGGCGAGGGAGTCCTCCAGGAGTTCGACGCTCGCCGCGACCGGCACCCGGTCCCTGCCGGCGGTGCCCAGGAGCGGGTGGCCGAAGACACGCAGCCTCGTCCGGCGCAGCGGCAGCAGCCACCACCTGTCGAGGTCGGCCGAGAGGGCGACCAGAACCGCCGCCGCCCCGGCCAGGAAAACCAGGGCGTCGGCGGGCCGCTCGGAGATCTCCGACCACCAAGTGCCCCGTGTCACCGCCACCGTGACCCCGCCGATGGCCACGACCGCCGCCCGTGCGAACGCCCGCCAGGTGATGGGGGTGTCCTCACTCGCCGAGCAGCCGCAGGAGGACTCCGGTGCCATGGTCCGGCCGTAGCCGAGGTAGGCGAGGAAGCCCGCCCCGAGGACCGCGGCGGCGGCCCCCGGCACCGGATTCGCCGGGGTGATCAGCAGACCTGCGGCGATCAGGAGTTCACCCGCGCCGGTCGCGCGCAACACCCTCGTGGCCCGCTCACTGCTGCGCAGAATGCGGGCCAGCGCCGTCTTCGGCGCCTGCTGTGCGGTGCCTCGACCGAACGACTTGACCGCTCCGGTCCACCCGAGCAGGCCCGCGAGGACCAGCGGGGCCAGGCCTGTTGTCAGTGACAGCATCTCTTTCTCTCTCGGTGTCCTTGGGCCCGCATCAGTGCCCGACGGAGATGCGGACGACGTCCACGGAGTTGTCGGACGGCCGCCAGGCGCCGAGCACCTGAGCGCTCTGTCCGATGCGCAGCCGGGACAGGTCGGACGTCAGTGCGCGGCCGGCGTAGGAGGCACTGGCGTCCGGGGCGACGTGACCGACCAGTTCGTGCTGCCCGTGGGCGAGGTGCAGCCGGTTCTTCGCGATGCCGCGGATCTGCGTGTCCAGATTCACGATGTTCACCCACACCGCGTCGGCGGCCACAGTGCCGTCGGGCATCATGACGCCACGCGCGTAGAGCCCGTCGCCGACATCGATCGCTTCGGCCGTGGTGGCGCGGACTTTCCACACGCTGGTGACGTTGGTCATCTGCACCCGGGAATGGCCGCCGTTGGATCCGGCCACCTCCAGGATGCTGCCGGTGATGCCCGTGATCCGGCCCTCCACGAAGGTGGACCTGGCTATCGCGGGGTCGAGCGAGGGTTCCGCAGCGAAGGCGGCCTCGGCGTCGAGCCCGCCGAGCGCGGTCGCGCCGATGATGGTCGCGCCACCCAGCGCGGCATTGGTGAGGAAGCGCCGGCGGCGCATCCCGTCTGCCCGGTCGTGTCGTACGGTCATGTCGGTGCTCCTCACTCGTAGATGTAGACCGGCAGCTTGCCCGAGCTCAGGTTGCCGATCGCCGAGAAGGCTGCCGGGGTCAGGTCGAGGACACGGTTGGTGCGACAGGTGCCATTGCAGCAAGTCGCCTCGCCGCACCAGTCCTTGGTCCGCGGGCCGCAGTCGGTGATGGTGATGCACACCGTCGCGCCCGAGCACTGGTGCTTGACGTTCATCACCGCACCGCAGCCGCGTCTGGGTATGTTCTCGCCACAGAGGTCGGGCCGGGTGATGTTCCAGCACGCCTGTGAGGCGTTGGGCCACGCGCCGTGGTGCGCGCTGGACTGGCAGTTGCCGCAGGCGCCGCCGCCGGCGCTGGAGCATGGGCCCCAGGCGTTGCCACAGCAGAACCAGCTGGTTTCACCGGCCCACAGGCTGGTTGATCCGCAAGCCATCGTGTTGCCTTTCTCGTGGACTGACGAGTACATGACAAGCACTGAGTGAACCGATGGCGCGATACGTCAAGCGGAGACGCCCGCGTTCCGGCCGAGGATGGTGGTCCGAGCGAAGCAACTCAATGATATGCGCGTAGACAAGCAGGTTGTATAGACGCAGGTTGTATAGACGGCCGCGTTCCGTATGAGTCGAGTGCCCCGCGCCGCGTCCATCGACGGCGCGAAGCCCTCTCCAGGGCGCGTCGACGCTCAGCTCTCCGGTCCTGCGTGACGCCCCAGGTGGTCGGCGAACCACTCTCCGGCCAGGTCCGCCACCTCCCCGAGAGCACCGGGCTCCTCGAACAAGTGGGTGGCGCCGGGGACCACAGCCAGTCGGCTCTCGCAGCGCAGTAGTGCCTGAGCCTGGCGGTTGAGTTCCAGCACCACCCCGTCCTCGCCTCCGACGATGAACAGCGTGGGCGCGGTCACCGCCGGCAGACGGGATCCGGCCAGATCGGGCCTGCCGCCGCGAGAGACGACCGCCACGGCCGGGGAGTCCGGCGCGGCCGCCGCCCACAACGCGGCGGCCGCGCCGGTACTGGCGCCGAAGTAGCCCACCGGCAGGCCCCGGATCTCGGGCCGATCGAGCAGCCAGCGGGTGGCGTCGCCCAAGCGGCGGGCCAGCAGGGCGGCGTCGAAGACGTGGGCGCGGTCCCCTTCTTCCTGCGCAGTGAGAAGGTCGAACAGCAGCGTGGCCAGGCCGACCTTGTTCAGCGAGGTCGAGACGAAGCGGTTGCGCGGGCTGTGTCGGCTGCTGCCGCTGCCGTGGGCGAACACCACGATGCCCATGGCTCCTTCGGGGACGGACAACTGCCCGTGGAGCCGGACCGGTCCGGCCTGCACGACCACTTCCGGGTCCGCGGCCACCATCGCCGCTCCTCCCACGGTTGCTGCGGCTACATGCCGCTGCTCGATGCTCCGAGAAAGCGCACCTCTTCGCCCACCCGTTCGACGCACTTCGTCCGAAAGGCACAGGGACTCAGCCGTTCATCACCGCTCCCGGCTTCCGACCGGACTTCCTCCCCGACCCTTCATCCAGGTTCCACGCTACTCGCGTTCCGCCGAGGCGCGAGCGGCTTCACCGCCCGAGCACCGTGTGACCACGGCTCCGGCGCGCCAGGGACTCATGCCTCTGCACCGGCCGGCCGGAGCATGCTCGAAGGTTCGGCGAGTCGGCGCATGTTCGAAGGCAGGGCGCGTGCGTGCACGTTCGAAGGGTCGGCGAGTCCGCCTACCGACGCCGAACGGCGCGGGAGCGCGCCGAGCAGCCGCTCGTCGCGCCACCCGCCGCGCGGACGAGGTCCGCCGGGGAAGCCGTGCCCGTCGCTCTCGCTTCGTACCGCCTCATCCCTTGACCACTCCCAGCGGCACCAGGCGGGCAACCAGCCGGGCGAGGCCGGCGCCCTCGGTGACGGCGACGACCGCGTCGACGTCCTTGTATGCCCGCGGCGCCTCCTCGGCGAGACCGCGCCATGAGGAGGGCCGCACGGCGATGCCCCGGGCCTCCAGCTCGCCGCGAAGTTGCTCTCCACGGACCATGCGCAGCGCGTGGTGGCGGCTCCAGACCCGGCCGGCGCCGTGGCAGGCGGAGCGGAAGGCGTCGTTGCCGGGCAGGCCGACCATCACGTACGAGGCGGTTCCCATCGTCCCGGGGACCAGTACCGGCTGGCCCGCCTGGACGAGGTCCTCGGGCAGGCTCGGGTCACCGGGCGGCAGCGCCCGCGTAGCGCCCTTGCGGTGGACACACAGCCGACGTGCCACACCGTCCACTTCGTGGGTCTCGATCTTGGCGGTGTTGTGCGAGATGTCGTAGACCAACTCCAGACCGACTCCCGAAGCGGTCGCGAAGGCACGGCGGGTGGCTTCCGACAGCAGTTGGCGGTTGGCCCGGCCGTAGTTGGCGGCCGCCGCCATCGCCCCGAGATAGGCGCGGCCCCGCGGCGAGTCGACCGGCGTACAGGCCAGCTGCCGGTCCGGGACCTGGATGCGGTGCCGGTGCAGTTCCTGGTCCATCACGCGGACGTGGTCGGTGCACACCTGGTGGCCCAGGCCGCGCGAGCCGCAGTGGATCATGACGCACACCTGGCCCACCCGCAGCCCGAAGGTCGCTGCGGTGGCCGGGTCGTAGACCTGGTCCACCGCCTGGATCTCCAGGAAATGGTTGCCCGAGCCGAGACTTCCCACCTGGTGGAGGCCGCGCTCGACGGCGCGCGCACTCACCTGCCCCGGGGCCGCACCGTCCAGGACGCCGGAGTCCTCGCAGCGCGTGAGGTCGCGCGGCACACCGTGGCCGTGCTCGACCGCGTACCGAGCGCCGCCGACCAGCAGCTCGTCCATCTCCCCGGCCCCCGACAGACTCCACAGGCCGCCGCGCCCCATACCGCGCGGGATGGACTTGTCGAGGATGTCCATCAGTCGCCGCATCCGGTCGTGGCCGAGCGCCTCGCGGTCGATGCCGGCGGCCAGCAGCCGTACGCCGCAGGAGATGTCGAACCCCACGCCGCCGGGCGAGATGACCCCGCCGTGGGAGATGTCGGTGGCCGCCACCCCGCCGATCGGGAAGCCGTAGCCCCAGTGGACGTCGGGCATGGCGAAGGAGGCGTGGACGATGCCGGGCAGCGTCGCCACGTTCGCCACCTGCTCCAACGCCTTGTCCCCCGCCGCCTGCGGCAGCAGCGCCCGCGAGGCGAACACGACCCCGGGGACGCGCATCGGCTCCCGCTGCTCGATCCGGAAGCGGTACGGGCTGCTCTCCACCAGTGTGATCTCCACGTCCCTCACCTCCAGTCGACCGTCAGCCATCCGGTCCGATCGCCGACGGTGGTGCCGAACTCGGCACAGGCTGTGGTGAGCCGCTCGCGGATCCACTCCCGGTCCTCACCGCGCGCCAGGCGGGTGCGGCAGTAGTCCAGGGCCAGCGGCACCGCCTCCACCCGGGCAGGAACCAGGTGCGCGGCATCCGGGCCGTCCAGGGTCACCAGGAAGAGGAGCCCGAGGTCGTTGCGCAGGACCGGGTCGACGGCGTAGTCGTCGACGAAGTCGCCCAAGTCGTAGAGGATCCGGTCGGCGATCCCGTGGAAGACATGGGCGGAGTGCCCGGCGACCAATGTCGCTCCGGCCGCCAGCAGCTCCGGGGCCGCGGCCGAGACGCGGCGCGGCGGCCGGGAGGTCATGTTGGGGCCCCAGTGCGGGGTGACCAGCACGACGTCCGCCGCCGCGGCGGCCCGGCCCACCGACTCCCTCAGCCAGTCGGGCACCCCCGCGCGGAGATCGGCCCAGGCCACGCCGGGACTGCTCTCTCCTGCCGCGTACTCCTCCGGGTCGTCCGTGGCGCCCACCACCGCCAGCCGTACACCGCCCGCCTCCAGCACCGCGAACTCCCGGGCCGCGCGCTCGCTCTCCCCGGCGCCGACCGTGTGGACGCCCGCCCCGGCCAGCAGGGTGCGGGTGTCGGCCATGGCGTCGGACCCGTAGTCCAGGGCGTGGTTGTTGGCGAGCGTCACACAGTTCACCCCCAGTTCCGCCAGCACCTTGGCGGCCACGGAGGGCGCCCGGAAGAAGAAGGCCTTTCGCGGGTCGGGCCAGCGGTGCCCCCGGTCGGAAATACAGCACTCCAGATTGAGCACGAAGAGATCCGCCTCCGCGAGCGCCTTCCTGACCCCCGTGGAAACCAGCGTCCCCGGCACCGGCGAGCGGCGCAGTTCCTCGGCGACGTTGCGTCCGAGCATGGTGTCGCCTGCCAGAGCCACCGTGAGCGCCATGATCCTGTCCCTTCCCTGCCCCGCCCTCAGACGTCGAGGGTCACCCGGCAGGTCCAGCCGCCAGGGCCGCCCCGCATCTGCAGGTCGTGCAGCGAAACGGCCTTCGGCACCGCACCGACCGCGACGGCGGTGCCCGCGTCGGCCATCCGGAAGCGGACCGACAGGCACCGGCCGTCCGCCGCCGGCCGGATCGCCCCCACCTCCACGTCGAACGGGATCTCGCCGTGGGCATCCATCCGGTAGACGACCTCCTCCAGGACGGACACCAGCAGATCCTCGTCGGATTCCGCCGTGATCACGTGTTCGTGGTCCCCGGCAACTGCGGCTCCGGACGTGTCGGCGAAACCCTCCACCATCGCGCGCACCGCCTCACCGATGCAGCCCGCGGCCGTCGGCGACCACGCCTCCACCCGCATGTCCGCGGTGTGTGGCACAGCCCGGTGACCACTCGCGCCAGGCTGCTTCTCCGTAGGTACCCGACCGTCCACGGTCGGCGCCTCTCCGTCGTCTGCGTATGCACAAGCCCGAGGCAGAATTCCGCAGGCTGTGCCTCCTCCAGAGTCGTCCCATACACCGCTCCGGGGCAACCCGCACGAGGCGCGGCCACCCGTCGGCGCCGTCCCGGCCGCCCGAGGAGCCGGCCCGCGCCATGCACAGCCGCCGCCTGCGCGGACACGGCAGAGGGCGGCAGCGAGGGCACCCGCCTGCGCCCTCGGTGGGGCGACGGTACGCCGACGGCCCGGCGCGTGATCACGGTGTTGCGTACCTCGGCGCACCGGTCGCAGGAGGACGGCTCCCGCCTGGCAGGGCGCCGACGACGGCCATCGTTTCGGCCGCGCCACCGCCTCCGGCGAGCACGCACCCACCGGTCAAGCGGGCAGCCGGGGCACGCTCTCGACGAGGCGACGCGTGTACGGATGCGCGGGAGCGCCCAGCACCTGTGCGGTTTCGCCCTGTTCGACGATGTGGCCGTTCTCCAGGACGGCGGTGCGTTCGCACAGCGAGGCGACCGCCGACAGGTCGTGGGAGACCATGACGAGAGTCAGGCCCTGCTCCTGCTTCAACTCGTTCAGCAGGTCCACGACCTTGACGCGGGTCGTGACGTCGAGAGCACTGACGGGCTCGTCGGCGAGCAGCACCCGCGGGTCGCACACGGTCGCGCGGGCGATCGCGATGCGCTGGCGCTGGCCGCCGGAGAATTCGTGTGGATAGCGTTCCGCGGCGTCGGCCGGGAGTCCGACCCGCTCAAGGGCGTCGGCCACCTTGGGCACGGCGGTGACCCGGTTGTCGATGCCGAGGGAACGCAGTGGTTCGGACACGATGCTGCCGACGCGCTGACGCGGGTCCAGCGACGAGTACGGGTCCTGGAAGACGCACTGCACGCTGCGCCGGAAGCGCCGCGTCTGCCGGCTGTCGCGTGGTTTCAGCTCCTCGCCGTCGAACAGGACGGTGCCGGAGGTCGGCCGGGCGAGTCCCAGCAGCAGCCGCAGCAGAGTGGTCTTGCCCGCACCCGATTCGCCGACCAGGGCAAGGCTCTGCCCGGTCTCGACGGCGAGGGAGATGTCCTCGACGACGGGCGCCGTGCGTCCTCGATAGCTGAAGGAGGCTCCGTTCAGCTCCAGTACGGGCGTCATCGCGCCCTCCTCAGGTCCAGAGCCGATTCCAGCTGCCGCGCGCTTGCCACCAGCGCCTTGGTGTACTCCTCACGCGGGGTCCGCACGATCTCTCGGACGTCGCCCTCCTCCACGGCGCGGCCGTCCTTCATGACCAGGACACGGTCGGCGACCTTCGACACGACCGCGAGGTCGTGGCTGACGAAGAGGACGGCCATGTCCCTTTCCCGTACGAGGGTGTCGATCAGGTCGAGCATCTCTGACTGCACGGTGACGTCGAGGGCGGTGGTCGGTTCGTCCGCAATGAGCAGCTTCGGGTCGCAGGCCAGTGCCATGGCGAGCGCGATCCGCTGCCGCTGCCCGCCGGAGATTTCGTGTGGGAAGGCGCGGGCGATACGGCCCGGCTCGGGCAAGCGCACTCGCTCCAGCGCCTCCACGACAGACCGCTTCAGTTCGGCGCCCTTCAGCCCTCGCCTTCTGCTCAGCGGTTCGGCGATCTGCCGGCCGACACGCATCAGCGGGTCGAGTGCGGTGAGCGGCTCCTGGAAGACGATGGCGACGTCCTGGCCGCGTACGCCCGTGAGCTGTTTCTCCGTGGCGCCCACGATCTGGGTGCCGGCGAGCACGGCGCTGCCGGTGGCCGTCATGCCGTCCGGCAGCAGGCCGAGCACGGCAAGGGTGGTCAGCGATTTCCCGGAGCCCGACTCTCCGATGAGGCCGAGGCGTTCGCCAGGGGCCATGCTCAGCGAGAGCCCGTCGACGAGAATGCGCCCGTCAGCCGTACGGATCGTCAGGTCGCGTACGTCGAGGATGCTCATGCGCGCCTCCGCCGGGCCGTGGGGTCGAGGGTGTCGCGCAGTCCGTCGGCCATGAGGTTCACACCGATGACGAGCAGGACGAGAAGGATGCCGGGGGCCAGCGCACCGGCCGGGGCCGTGGTGAACGTGGCCTGCGCCTCTTGGAGCATACGGCCCCACGAGGCGTTGGGCGGCGGCGCTCCCAGGCCCAGGTAGGACAGGCCGGCCTCGGCCAGCACCGCGAGCCCGAACTGGAGGGCCAGGTTCACCACGAGCGTGGGCCAGATGTTGGGCAGCACGTGCCCGGCCACGATCCGCGGCCACGAGGTGCCCGAGGTACGCGCGGCCGTGATGTAGTCCTGCGCGAGGACCCGCTTGACCAGGATCCGCACCAGCCGTGCCACGACCGCGCTCTGCGCGAGGCCGATCGCCAGCACGGCGGACCCCAGCGTGGCCGAGCGGGCGGCGACGATGAGCATCGCCAGCAGCAGCGTCGGGAAGGCGATCAGGATGTCGAGGAACGCCGAGAGCGTGTCGTCGAGCCAGCCCTGCGCGAACGCGGCCAGCACGCCCAGCGTGCCGCCGAGGGCGGCCGCGACGAGGACTGATCCCAGGCCCGCTTCGAAGGCGATGCGGGAGCCGGTCATCAGCTGGGTGAACAGATCGCGGCCGAGTTTGTCGGTGCCGAGCAGATGGCCCGCACCGGGGCCCGTGAGCCGTCCGCCGGATGTGTCGTCGGCGGCGTAGGGGAGCCAGAAGACGGAGACCAGCGCGAGCACGGCGATCAGGCCGACCAGGACGCATCCGACGGTCAACGTGTACGAGCGCTTCGTCGACTGCTTCATCGGGCACCTCCCGAGAGCCTGCCGCGCAGCCGCGGATCGATGATCCGCTGTGCGAAGTCGGCCGCGAAGCCGATGATCAGCACCGCGAGCGTGGAGACGAACAGCACCCCCTGGATCACCGGATAGTCGTGTTGCGCGATGCCGGTCGCGAGCAGGGAGCCGAGGCCCGGGAGCGCGTACACGGACTCCACGACCACCGCGCCCAGCAGCGTGGACGCCAGCTCGATGCCGAGGATCGAGATCACCGGTACAGAGGCGTTGCGCAGCCCGTGCCGCCACATGGCCTGTCCGAACGACGAGCCCATGGCCCGCGCGGTGCGCAGATGGTCGCTGCCCAGCACGTCGAGTGTGGCCGACCTGACGTAGCGGATCAGCGAGGCGCTCATCACGAGTGCGATGGTCGCGACGGGCAGGGCGAGCGAGCGGACCGCCTCGGCCGGCTGTGCCCAGCCGTCCTGCGGGAAGCCGCCTGCGGGAAGCCAGCCGGCGTTCAGGGCGAAGACGGCTATGAGGATCATGCCGAGCCAGAACACGGGGACAGCGATGGCCAGTTGGGACACCCCGTTGAGCAACGCGCCGTACCAGGTCCGGCGTCGGTGTGCCGCCACGAAGCCGACCGGAACGGCGATGAGCACCGCCAGGACGAAGGCGGCCAGTGTGAGCGGGATGGTGACATTCAGCCGGGAGCCGATCTCGGGGCCGACCGGCAGCGAGCTGACGAACGACGTACCGAGGTCACCGCTCGCCAACTGCCCGATCCAGTGGATGAACTGCTCGGGAAGAGGCTTGTCGGAGCCGATGGAGTGCCGCGCCGCCGCGATCTGCTCGGAGCTGGCGCCCACGGAGGTGAGCGCGTTGGCGGGGTCGCCCGGAAGCATGCGCAGCAGCGCGAACAGGACCACGCTCGCAAGCGCCAGCGACACCAGCAGGAAGGCGAGACGGCGCAGAAGATACCGGCCCATCAGCCCTTCTTGATGTCGTAGGCGAAGAACTGGGAGTTGAGGCCGTTGACCGGGTAGCCGGACAGCTTGCTGCCGGCCACGACGATCTGCGGGTACAGGTACAGCCAGTCGCTGGCCGCGTCCTCGGCGGTCTTGCGGTTGACCTTCTTCAGGAGTTCGCTCTGCTCAGCGGTGCTGGACGCCTGCTCGGCCTCCTCGACCCACTGGGTGACCTGCTTGTTGTCGTAGCCCCAGTAGAAGTCCGGGTTGCCGTACCAGACCAGGTCGCGGTCGTTGACGTGTTCCTGGAGCGTGGCCGTGAAGTCGTGGTTCTTGTAGACCTTCGTGTACCACTCGTCCGGCGTGATCGTGTTGATCTCGACAGTGATGCCGACCTTGGCGAGCTGCGACTTGATGAAGGTCGCGGCGGTCGGGTGCGGGTCGTAGTTCGGGGTGTCGAGGGTGAAGCTGAAGCCGTTCTTGTATCCGGCCTCGGCGAGCAGCTTCTTGGCGCGCGCGGTGTCATAGCCGTTGACCTTGGTGAGGTCCTCGTACCACGGGTCGGTGGGCGGCACCATGGAGCCGATCTGCTTGCCGTAGCCGCCCCACACCGACTCCAGCAGCTTCTTGTCGTCGATGGCGGCGGAGACGGCCTGGCGGACCTTCACGTCGGTGAAGGGCTTGGCCTTGTCGTTGAAGGCGAGCAGCAGCTTGGTCGTCGAGTTGCCGTCGTTGACCTTGTAGTTCTGATTGCTCTTGAACTGGTCGAGGGCGTCGGGCGACTGCTCGCTCGTGACGATGTCCACCGCGTTGGTCAGCAGCGCGTTGTTCAGCGCCGTGGCGTCCTTGTAGTAGTGGAAGACGACCTGCTTGTTGGCAGCCGCGTCACCCCAGTAGCCGGCGAACCGGTCGAGGCTGAGAGCGGAGCCGCGGGTCCACTTGTTCAGCGCGTAGGGACCGGTGCCGTCCTCGGTCGTCTTGAGGTTCTTCGCCTGGGAGTTGATGATCCATACGTAGGAGAGGTTGTAGACGAAGGAGATCGACTTCTTCGAAAGCCGGACTTCCACCGTGCGCGCATCAGGCGTCCCGACGGACTTGATGACTTCGAGATTGCTCTTGCGCGCGGACTGCGAGTCCTTCGCGATCACCTTCTCCAGGCTGTACTTGACATCCTGGCTGGTGAGCTTCTTGCCACTGTGGAACTTCACACCGTCGCGCAGGGTGAAGGTGTACGTGAGTCCGTCGCCGCTGACCTTGTAGTCCTGGGCGAGCAGGTTCTCAACCTTGCCCTCGTCGGTGAGCTTGAACAGCCCTTCGTACACGTTGCCGTTGAGTGCCTCCGTGACGCCCTGACCGCCGCCCGCGGTGTTGTCGAGATTCTGCGGCTCGTAGAGCGAGCCGATGTTGACTGTGGCGTTCTTGTCGCTCGCTCCTCCTGCTGCGCCGCCCGCGTGGGAGCCCCCGCCGCAGGCGGTGAGGGTCAGGGCCAGGGCGGCGGCGGTGGCTCCGCCGTACAGGGAAGTCTTCTTGATGCTCATGAGGAGTACGCGCTTTCGTGCTGCGAGGCGGAGGAGTGCGGGGTTGATCAGTGCTGCGCGGCGAAGCCGTCGCGGAAGACGGGCCGCTTCTCTCCCGCCTCCACGGGCAGGTGGAAACGGTTCTGCCGCGGCGGCATCGGACAGTTGTACTGGTCGGAGAATCCGCAGGGCGGCACGAACGCACGGTTGAAGTCGAGCAGGACGCGGCCCTCGCCGGTGTGAGTGACGAAGAGGAAGCGCCCGGCACCGTAGGTGATGTCGCCGTTGGTGGGGTCACCGAAGACGAGCAGCAGGGTGCCGTCGTCATCGAAGGCGCTCAGTGTGTAGTCCCGGCCGTCCAGGGTGAGCTCGATGTCTCCCGGCACGACGAGGTCCCGGGTGCCGCCGTTGTCCCGGATGTGCTCGAATCCGACCCGCCTGGCGCCCGGCACCGGGGTGTACGAGGCCTCCAGCACCCAGGCCGGGGCGTACGGGAAGACATCGGTGCGATCGAAGTTCTGGATCGCGGGGGACTGCGCGTCCCAGAATCGGAGACCGTGCTCGGGCTCACCGGTGACGAAGTCGGTGCGCTCGACCGTGGTGACGATCACAGAATCCGGCTGTCCGGCTCGGGCCGCATCGAGGTCGGGGCGCTCCCCCGCCGGGGCCCAGCGGGTCTCGACGAGAGCGAGGTTCCCGGCGGCCGAGGTAACGGAGCGCCGCCGCTCGGCGCGCCATGCCTCCCAGTCCCCGGCGGGGTCGGTCGGCTGGTCAGGTACTACGGCGGCGTGGGACACGGCATTACTCATTCACGTAGACGTGCGTGGGCCGCCACGCCGCGATCGTTACGTTGCGTGAGCTTCAACCCAAAGGACCTTCTTTATCTTCCATAAGGCGAGCTAATGTCAAATTTGACTGGATAGTGAGACCGGCGACGGCGCCTCAGGCCCGAGGACCGGCCGGCCTCGTGTCCGGGACCCGTGCAGCGCGCCGTACGGGCCCTGGTCAGCAGAGCGGTTCCCACGGGGGACGACCGCGTACGGCGACCTCGCGCCGCGCGGCGCGAAGCAGTGTCCCGTCCGGTCCTTCGAGAGATCTTGTGCGGCCTGCCTCAGCACCTCCCCCTCGTCACAGCCCAAGCCCGCACGATGCCCCGGCCCGCGTACTCGCTCACTTCTGGCTGCGTTTGACGTGTTCAGTCAGGTCGCCGACCGCGCTGCCGAGTTTCTGCACGGTGCCGGCGAGAGAGGTCAGGGCAGACTTGATGCCGATCGCTGCGGCTGCATAGTTGTCCATCTCGGCTGTGTGCTCCAGCCGTGCCCACACGGCGGCTTCGGTCACCAGCGCGTTGCGCTGGGGGCTGGCGACAGGGTGCTGGGATGCCTGGACAAGTAGTTCGCGGGCCTTCTGGCCGGGGGCGCTGTCGGTCATGGGCTGAATCACTCCAGCGGCGCGAGGGTGCTTAGGGAATTCGGCGAATTCAGTTTCAGTGAGATGTGAAGAATTGTCTCGGGTGGGGCAGCGCACGGACGCGCACCAGCCGCCACTCATAATTGAGGCCACGCCAGGGGTTGGGTTGCCCATAAAGGCTGTACGTGGGCGAGCCTGCCGCGCTGCCGGGCCGAACCGATGCCTGGGAGAAGCACGTTGATCCCGCAGCGCGCCGAGGGCCTGGTGGGGGCACAGCACACTTCGTGGCGTCACGGAATCGCGTGGGTGAGATTCACCCGTTCAGGTGCATCCTGTTGGATTCCTCGTACGGGGGGACGATAGTCGGCTGGACAGTGAGGAGGCTGGCGGGATGTCCGGGGCCGGATTCGGGTCGAGAATATGATGACCGGTCATTCCCGAATTCCTTCTGCTTCATCCGGCACGGCATGACGCAAAAGAAGAGTGGCGGGTCTGTGCGCATGGCAGCGACCAATCGGATCAAGCTCAATCTCGCCCACCCCGGAAAGAGCGGATGTTCCTCTTGACCGCCTCATCGGGAGCACAACAGTCTGAAAGACGGGCCCCCACCGCTCAAAGGGTCTTGGGTCGGAGCTCAGAACCGCACTCGACCGGATTCGGCTCGCGCGTTCACCGCGGATCCGCCTTTTCGCACACGAGGCCTGGCGCAGTTGGCGGGCCGACCCCGGCGCCTGTACCAATCGCGGTGTCGAGCGTGGCCGCGTCGGAGCCGGAGCGGAGGGCGATGTCGGGCAGTGCGAGCGGATTGACGCAGCCGGTCCGGTGGGCGTCGGCGTAGCCCGAGGCGACGACGAACGCGTCTGGCCGATAGTCCTTCACTGCCCGGACGACCCCCCGCAGGACGTCGATGGCCTGTTCGGACGTCGTGCATCCGTAGAGCCCGACCTTGATGCACGTGGCTCCGGACGCAGCCGCACCGAGCGCCGCCTGGGCCACCGTGCCGGGCTTGTACGGTACGTCTCCTACAGTGGCGGACACCGGCTTGTCCGCCGGGACCGCTTCGCGGATCTCCCTGATGACCCACGGGAAGTTCGCCCCGAGCGAGCCCTCGTCGGGCTTCTTGACGTCGACGATGTCGAGGTGCTCCGCCGCCTTCGCGCAGTCGAGAGCCTCCTCGACGCTGTCCGGGGAGATGAGAAGCAACTAGTGGGCTCCTTCCACGCCGGTTTCGAACCAGCCTCGCGCAGGTAGGCCCGTTGCCGCACAGTGGGCCGAGCGCGAGATTCCGACGAAGAGGGTACGAGCGGAGCGGGCAACCCTTGACCGTCTCCGTACCGGAGTTCCGGTCAGCGACGCGTACCGCTCGCCCCGTGCCTCGCCATCGATCCCGCTTCGACATACCCCGCGACCGACTCCCCCAACGGCTCGCCGGAGATGCCGGGTCGGCGTCAGCTGCCGAGCCAGGCCAAGGCCGCCACCGTCATGGCCCTGACGCCGGTGTCCAGGGTCGGCTGGATGACGGGAGCGAACGTCGGACTGTGGTTGACCGGGACGTCCTCGGCGATGGTGCCGTTCCTGGCGGCCTCGGCGTACAGGCCGGCGTCGATGCCTCCGATGCCCCAGTAGGTGAACGGCGCGCCGAACGCTCGGGGGAGCTCGCTCATGTCCTCGCTTGCGGTCTGCAGGTCGATGGTGTGCGCGTCGTCGCCGAAGTGGGCGGCGAACGCCTCGGCGACGCGCCGCGTGGCGTCCTCGTCGTTGATGGTGGGCGGGAAGGCGGCCGTCTTCTCGATCTCGGGTGCCTTCGGCGCTCCGGACGCCTCGCACTCGGTCCGGACGATGCGTTCGATCGCCTTCAGGACCTGGCTGCGCGTGCCATCGTCGTAGGTACGGACGTTGAGCTGGATGACGGCGCTGTCGGGGATGATGTTGGGGCTGCTGCCCGCGTGGATGCTACCCACGGTGACGACGGCGGGGGTGGTGGCGGCGAGTTCCCGGGAGACGATGGTCTGCAGACGCACGACGATCATGGCGGCCATCACCACGGGGTCGACCGCGGCCTGGGGCATGGAGCCGTGCGCCCCTCGACCGTGGACGGTGATGCGCAGGCTGTCCGCGGCCGACAGGAAGGGCCCCGGACGGGTGCCGACATAGCCGGCCGGATAAGGCAGGACGTGCTGGGCGAGCACCACGTCGGGTCGGGGCGCCTTTGCTGTGAGCCCGTCGTCGATCATGGCGTGGGCGCCGTCGCCGTTCTCCTCCGAGGGCTGCAAGAGCGCCACGAAGGTACCGCGCCAGGCGTCCTTGGCCTGAGCCATCAGCCGTGCGCAGCCGATCAGAGCGGTTACGTGCACATCGTGCCCGCAGGCGTGCATGACCGGCTGCTCGGTGCCGTCCGGACCGGTCAGGGTCACGGTGGAGGCATAGGGCAGACCGGTCTGCTCGCGTACCGGGAGGGCGTCCATGTCCGCGCGGGCCATGACGGTGGGTCCGTCGCCGTTCGTCAGCACGCCGATCACGCCGGTGCCGCCGATGCCGTCGGTGACCTCGTAACCGAAGTCCCGCAGGGCGTCGGACGCCTTCTTCGCCGTGCGGTGCTCCCGCAGGCCAAGTTCGGGATGCCTGTGCAGATCCTGGTAGAGGTCCTCAAGGTCCAAACGGATTTCGGCGAGGCCGGACAGCACGGCATGGGTACAGTCGGTCACGATGACTCCTTGCGCGGGTGGGACCGCTCTTCTTTCCCGTTCCGGGAATCGGGATCGGTGCGGCGCCGCAGCGTCGCAGCCACCTTGGACCGGGACTGCCAGTCCAGGCTGTTGGGCAGGTTCCAGCCCAACCGCACGGCGGTGAGCCGGAAGGCCAGGGCCAGGGCGACGCCCAGGCCGACGCCGACCCCCGGCACACCGAGGTACACGCAGATCACCGTGACTCCAGCGGCCGCGACGGCGACAGTGGCGTACAGACCGTTACCGCCGAAGACAGCCGGCACCCGACCGAGGACGACATCGCGCAAGGCGCCGCCGCCGACGGCGGTCACGGTGCCCAGCAGGACGGCCGGCAACCAGCCCAGGCCGACGGCCAGCGTCTTGTTCACTCCGGTGACCGCCCAGAACCCGATGACCGCGGCGTCGAGCGCGGTGAACAGCCGGCTCCAGGACTCCTCACTCAGCTTGATGAGAAAAACCACCACGGCCCCGGCGACGGCGGTCGGCAGATAGGCGTAGTCGGTCAGCGCGACAGGTGTGCCGTGCTGCAGCAGCACGTCCCTGATCATGCCTCCGCCCAGACCGGAGATGATGCCCACCACCAGGAACCCGAACAGGTCCAGGCCCGCCGTACGGGCCACGGCACCCCCCAGCAGCGCGCACGAGAAGACACCTGCAAGGTCGAGATACCGGGTCGCGACCGTGATACCGGCGGGAATCAGGGAAGCCGACGTCACGCACGCGGTGGACACGACGACGAGCCTAAGGGCTGACCCGTAATGCGTGGTGGATCAGCGCGCGGCGTCGGATGCGGTGCCTCGCAAGGCGTAGGGACATCCGCATGCTGGATGTAGGCGGACGTCTTGACAACGCGGCGAGGTGCCGTGGTTGTCGTCGCGCGCCCGCCAGGGATTACGGGACAGCCCTTGGCGACTCAGCCTCTCGGCAGCACCCGGGCCGACATTGCGGGACCCGCGCTCAGTCGGGCCCTTGGCACTCAGTGTGTGCCGCTGGATCAGCCGTGAAATGTCCTTCGCAGTGACGAACCCCACCAGATGGCCCCCGTCCACGACGAGAATGCGCATGCCACTGCCTGGGCGAAGCTTGTCGAGTGCCTCACTCAGAAGATCACTCGGGGCGGCAACCGCGCACTGTGACAGCGGGATCGCCACCTCACGCACGCGCAGCGTCTCCCTGCGCGCTTCCGGTATCCGGACAAGCTTGCGTACCTGAACGATCCCGCTGGGACGGCCTTCGAAATCGAGCAGCGGCACGGCGGAATGGCTGGAGTTCACCACCACCTCGTCGATGAAATGCCGGATGGTCAGCCAGTCGGCGCCGGTGGTCACCGGGCTGGACATGGCATCGGTGACCTTGACGCCCCGCAGTGCTGTATGGATCACAGCGCGCTGCCGTTCGGCGCCGGCGACGACCGTGATGAAAAGACCGACGAAGACGAGCCACAGCCCGCCCGGCACCCCACGGAGGAAGGAGATCCAGCCGAAGGCCATCAGCAGCCCGCCCACGACCTGACCGCTTCGGGAGGCCGCCCGATCCGCACGTTCCCGGTCTCCGGTACGCCACCACAACAGCGCCTGCACCACCCTTCCGCCGTCGAGCGGCGCAGCGGGCAGCAGATTGAATGCGGCCAGGAACAGGTTCGTCCAGCCGAGCCACACGAGAACGGCGGCGGGCACCACCCAGCCCGACATCGCGTGCAGCCCGATTCCCACTCCGAGCGCGGTGCCTCCGATGACCATGCTGGTGAGCGGCCCGCTGATCGCCACTGCGAAAGCCACCGCGGCTGTCTGCGGTCGCCCCATCCGGGTCATCCCGCCCAGCGCCCACAGCGTCACGTCCTGTACCGCGATCTTCTTCCTGCGGGCAGTGGCGGCGTGTGCCGTCTCGTGGAGCAGAAGGCTTCCCATGAGCAGCACGGCCCCCACGGCACTGGCGAAGGTGTAAACCGCATCCGAGCGCCCTGGAGTCCATGCCGGAAGGGTCTGGCGACCAAGACCGTACGCGAACAGGACCACCAGCAGCGGCACGCTCCAGTGCATCCGCAGTGGTACCCCGACAACTTGTCCGACACGGACCGATCCGTTCATCGTCGTCTCCCACCTGCTCGGCACCCGGTCCATGGGCAGGACCTCGTGACCTGACTCCATGAACCGACCACCTCGGCACCCACCCCAATTCTCACTCTCACAACCCCCCGCAGTCGGCCGGCGCCAAGGACGGCGTTCCCTCCTCCGCCCCGGCCCACTACGTCGAGCGTCATCACCTGGCTCGACCCCCGGTTCATCGCACACGCACAGAGCAACGACTGGGCGGTTCCGCGGCTCAGCGACGCGGATTTGCTCGTACTGGAGACCCTGCTCCTGCGTGACGAGGCGGGGTGAGAGATCCGCGGGCAGCGGACGGCCTGGTCATCTCACAAGATCCGCGTGAGCGCTCGGGGGCCCGGTCGTGCAGCGGGTCCGTTGCGCGTGAGCCGCCGAAGCAGGATGCCGATCACGGCCCAACGGATCACGGTCTCCGAGTGAGCCGGGCGACGGCTCGTCCTTCACCTCCGCCACGCAGGACACCGTCGTCGTCGGCGTCGGCGTCGGCGTCGGCGTCGGCGTCGGCGTCGGTGACACGATCATCGTGCGCCAGGGCGCCTGACCAGGCCGCGAGCGTCGCGGCTGAGGGTGGGCGGCGCCGGGTGGGTCGGCGGGTGGTCGGGCGCCCACGACAGCGGCGGGCGCGGACCGACTTTCGGCGCTTCCGCCGGCGCCGCTCGTCACGCCGCCCGCTCCCGGTCCGCGTGATCATGCCGGTGCTAGGCTGACGATCTTTTGCGGAATGACAGCCACCGTAGAAATGGGGTCGGTGGGTGGTGCCGTGCGGCGCCGCCGTGTTGGGGGGGTATGCGCACACTGCGCCCGTTGCAGGCTCTCGGTCTCTCCGCGACAGCGGAGGCCGCCTACCTCGCGCTCGTGGAACGGGGTCCGCAGACCCTGACCGAGCTCACCGACCGGTCGGCGCTGGTCGGGTCGCCGCTCGACGGCCTCAAGGACGCCGTCGCCGAACTCAGCGACATCGGCCTGGTGTCCCGTACGGACGGCAGACTGACTGCCCAGCCGCCCCGCGCGGTGCTGGAGGCGGTCGCGGAGCGGCGCGCGCGCCAGGCCCGGATCGCCTACGAGAGCGCCACAGCCCTGTCGCAGTACTGGCTCGACCACACCGCCGGAGCGAGCTACGTCGAGGCCGTCGACACCTCCGAGCGGCGCGGGGAGATCCAGTCGCGGGTGCACAACGGGGCCGTGTCCCAGGTGCGCGCGCTGTCGATAGGGCCGGTGGGCGGGAGCGACCGGGTGCCGGAGGTAGGCCCTGGCACGCTGGACACGCTGGACCGCGGGATCGCCTACCGGGTGGTGTACAGCGCCAACATCCTGCAGGACCCCAAGGCGCTGGACGTGGCGCACGAGTGCGTCGCCCAGGGAGAACAGGCCCGGGTCTTCCCCGATGTCGCGCTGAACGTGCTGGTCCGTGACGACCGTTTCGCCGTGGTGTCCATCGCCGCCCCGAACCGTACGGGACGCCACAGTGTCGTCGTGCATGGGCATCAGCTCGATGTGCGCCGAGTCGATGTCCCAGAAGCGCTTGAGGTTCTTCATCTCGGAGTTGAGCTGCTGGGTGTACTCACCCTTGACGCCGAACGTGTTCGACGACGACTCCTTGCCATAGATCAGCGCGTCGTAGGTGGGCATGTCGAAGCCGCCGAAGAGCGAAAGGATGAAGATGGTCCACGGGTCCTGGGCGCCATCGAGGAGGGAGTTGGCGTACTTCGACAGGTCGGTCGTCTGGCATTGGTAGTCGCCGGGGTTGATCGCGCTGTCGCGGATCTGCTGCCACTCCTCGCCCTTCAGGCCGTACTTGGCCTTGGCCGCGTCGAGGCGTGCCTCCCAGTCGGCGGGCAGCTTGGCCAGGATCCGGTCGACGATGGCCTGGTGTTGCGGGTCCATGGAGGAGGTGTCGAGGGAGGACTGCAGCGACCGGCTCGCCGCAGTCGTGACGCCGGTCGCGTCAGCGGCGTGCGCGGGAAGCGCCATGCCAAAGCCGCAGGTCGCGGCGATCGCCAGGCTCGCTGCCGCAGACAGGATCTTCTTCACGGGGTCTCCTTTCGAGGGTGCCCGGTAGGGCACCCAAGGGCGACGCCCAGTCTGTAAGCCCAACTCCCGGATCAAGAAATGTCGTTCACTGTCTGAAACCGGCATGTCCGGAACCTGACAGCCTCACGGATCCCGTTACGCGTCCGCTGTCGTCGGCCTGGTTTCTGCGCTTCCGACCGGTTCGACCGCACCTGCCCCTCGTACGCGACGGGCGGGGGCCGCGGGCAAACCGCAGCCAGCGGGCTTCGGAGACGAAGCCCAGGACTGCCCGCATCACCGCGAGCGTCAACAGTTCGGCATCCGTCAGCCGCGGAGGACGGCCCATTCGCCGCGTTCCTGCCGGAGAGCCATCGATCCTCACGTACAGCGCAGTCGCGAGGGTCTGCAGGTTTGTCGTCACGAACAAACCAACGAGACCCCCGCCTCCTGCACGCGAAGGCGAAGACTTCGGACTTACTCGTCCACAGCCTGTCGGCCGGCCCTGGTTGGTTCGTTCACCATCCGGTGCGGTGCCCGTTGCCGAGCGCCCAAGCCTCGATGTCGCGATAGTGGATCGGTCCACGGCTACGGCCGACGTTGCTGCCGACCAGGTGCAGACGTTCGGCGGGCCATCGGCGGCCGGTGAATCCGGCGACGCTTTCGGCGATTTCTCCTGCCGAGGATCGATCTCCTCGGCGGGCACGGGCCAACGTCAGATGTGGGCGCAGGGGTCGATCCTCGAAGGCGACACCGCAGCTCTTGACCGTGGTACGCACATCGGCGGCAAGCGTGTGCAGCTCATCGAGGTCTCCGTCGATTCCGCTCCACAGCACCCGGTCGTCGAAGGTTCCGCTGCCGCGCAGTGCCAAACAGGGTGGTTGGTAGTCCGCTGCGAGGTCGGCGAGAGGCGGGCGCAGGAGCGGAACCGTCTCGGCCGGTAGCTCCCCGAGGAACGCCAGGGTGATGTGCCAGTCCTCGATGCGGTTCCACCGCATGTGAGGGTATGTGTCATAGGCGGGGCGCAGTTCCCGGGCCAGTTCTTCTTTCGCGTGGTCGGGCGGGGCGAGGGCGATGAACACGCGAACGGTCGCGGGCTGAGTCTGTTCGCTCATACCGGACTTCGTACCGTATCCGGATGGTTGACGCGAAGCCCAGGTGATGCGGGAGAGGTGCTCGCGGTCGCGATGCCGAGGAAGCCACTTCCGGCAGGCGGCGTCACAGCCGGGCCGTTCACGCCGTCGGCCATCGCCCGGCCCGGGAGAAGCGCGCGAGGTCCGCTTCGTACGGCGCGGGGTCGAGTCCCTGCGCCCGCACCCACTCCGGGTCGAGGTGGGTGCTCCGGTACGGATCGGCGGTGTCGCCGATGACAGTGACAACGCTGCCTCGCGTCCTCGCTTCGTGCATGCGGGCAACGAGAGGGCACATTCCCCACACATTGGTGCCGGTCGCCGGTCCGGCCTCGATACCGACAGTGGTGCGAAGCCACCGCATGGCCGCGATGGACGCCTCGTCCGGTACGGGATGATCAGGTCGATCACCGTCGGCAGGAAGCCGGGCTCGGTGCGCGGGCGGCCGATGCCGGGTATCCGCGAGCGCATCCCGACCCGGCTGCACGGCGTCCACGTTCGCCACCGCCGCGGTTCATCCCCAGGGTTTCCCGGCCGGCCCGCAGGCGGCCGCCGTCCGCCGAAGATTCAAGATCTGATTCAAGCCTGACGAGCGGCTTGCGTGCCCTTGGAGGGGCAGGGCGGCCGGAAGCTTCACCTATGTGTCATCGAGGTGCCGGTCGGCTCTCTGCCTCGGTGCCGCCGTCGATGGCGAGTGGGTCGTCGGGAACCAGGGAACGGATGCGCGGTATGGGTGAGGGAAGGAGCCAGAGCAGCGACAGGGCTCCTCCGACGGCGGCCGTGATCAGGGTTGCCCTGAGCCCCATGAAGGTGGCCAGCGCGCCTCCGACGATGGCGCCGATGGGGCGGATGCCGTAGTTGACCGTGCTGTAGGCGCCGGCCACGCGACTGCGCATGCCGTCCGGTATCACCACGGCTTGCAGGGAGTTGAGGTTGACGTCGAACAGCATGACGCCGATTCCGGCGAGGAACTCCGCAACGCCCAGGGCCCCAGCGCGGGCCCATGTCGGACCGTCCGCTACGGCGGCGATGGCGATGGGGGCTGGGAACAGGACCGCGCCGACCGCGATACTTCGTCCCACGCCGATCCATCGCGAGATCCTCGGGGCTGTCACCGCGCCCAGGAGAGCTCCGGTCGATCCGATACCGAGGGCCAGCCCGATGGTCCCCGGGGACAGGGCGAGGACCCGGTCGGCGAACAGCACGGTCAGGCCGGTACCCGACACGAACGTGAAGAAGTTGACGGTCGTCGCGCAGCCGAGGCTCGCCCGCAGCACTGGGTGACCAACTACGAAGGCCAGCCCCTCTCGAGCACGGTGCAGCAGTGATGGCTCCGCTGCCTTACCGGTAGCAGTGGCGGGTTCGTCGACCCGGATCGGCCTCAGCAGGGCCGCAGAAGCCAGGAAGGACAGGGCGTCAGCGATCACGGCAACTGGTGCGGTCAGGGCCTGGACGAGTGCACCGCCGATGGCGGGGCCCGCGACGTAGGAGGCGGACCGGCTGGCGCTGAGCTTGCTGTTCGCGTCGACGTAGGACGAGCGCGGCACAAGGTGGGCGAAGAAGGGCGGATAGGCAGTATTGAACAGCACCGACGCAGCGCCGGTCAGTAGTGCCACCGCATACAACTGGCCGAGCGTCACGGCGTCCCACAGGAAATATGCGGCCGGCAGGGTGAGTAGGACGCACGCACGCGCCAAATCGGCGAAGACCATCAGGCGGCGCTTGTGGGCCCGGTGATCGACCCAGGCGCCCAGCACGATGGCCAGGAGATTCGGGGCCCAGACGAGGGCGGTCAGCCACGCGACCTGGTTGGCCGAGGCGTGCAGCGTCGTCGCGGCGATCAGGGGCAGCGCGAGCTCGGAGATGCGGTCCCCGCATTGCGAAACCGAGTGCCCGGCCCAGAAGCGGAGGAACCGCCGGTCCCGCCACAGTGATGTCTGCAGGGAGTTCATGCGATCTCGCCTGCCGGCTCCTCATCGGCGCCCTCCGGGAGCAAGTAGCGCAGCAGCCGGACGCCACGGGCACCGCTCGGCCGCTGTGCCGGATCACGCATCACGTAGGGGGCGAGGACACTTTCGATCGCATCCTCGATTGCCGCGAGTTCTTCGGCGGACACCACAACGCGGGTGTTGGCCAACCCAGCCAACCTGCCCCACACCGGATCCAGTCCAGGTTCGGTCTCAGTCGCCCAGCGATGCGGCAGGTCGGCGGAGCGGGCGAACATTTCCTGGGACAGCACCCGTGCGGCCGACCGGCCCTCCTCGTCCTCCGGTACCTCGAACCGGAACCCCCGTGCCGCAGCCTCCCACCTCCGTTCCCTGCGATCGGTTCCAGGCTCGGCGTCGTGGACCAGTCCGAAGCCCGCCAGGTGGCGCAGATGCCAGCTGGTCACGGACGGAGTGGCCCCGACATCCGGTGACAGCTGCGTCGCCGTCGCAGGCCCGTGCCGTTGCAGGCGTTCGAGGATCGCAAGCCGCACGGGGTGCGCCAGCGCCCGCATGGCTTTCGGGTCGGTGATCTCAATATCGCCCAGGCGATTACCATGGTCCATAACCTGAGAGTATTCTCTCACAATATGTGAGAGTCAACTCTCACATATTGCCGGAGGCCGTTGCCATGCCCTCCCGGCACACCCGTGACCAGACGCCGAGGGCCAGCCACTCCACCCATTCGATGAACCATCCGCAGAGTCGGCAAAGGTCAGCAAGTGTCTGATCAGACCTGGTCACAGGTGCCTGTGGCGGAAGGCACCGACCACACGGGAAGTCAGCACACGCCGGATACACCCGAGCCCCTTCGCCGTTTCGGCGAAGGGGCTCGGTGAAGGCACGCGCCGGGGACCCCGGGCGGACGCATGGCGCCAGGTCAGCGCACCCGGCCCCGTGGTTTCAGTGCCACCGGCGGGAGTTCGGGAGCGGGCAGCCGGTCGCCGTCGTAGCCCTTCACCTCTCCGAAGCGGGACGTCTTCATCCAGCCCGTCCGGGCCTCCTCGATCTCCTCGTGGGAACGCCCGATGAAGTTCCACCACATCACGATCTCCTCCTCGAACGGCTCGCCGCCGAGCAGCATGAGACCCGCGTCGGCGTCCGCGCGCAACGGGAGTTCGGAGCGGCCGCAGCCGAGATAGAGCATGGAGCCGGGCAGCACGGGTACGCCGTCGACCTCGGCCTGGCCGGACATCGAGAGCACCGCGTACTCGAAGTCCGGATCGAGCGGCAGGCGGGCCTCGGCACCGGCGGACAGGGACAGGTCGGCACCGACGATCGGGGTGTAGGCGGTGCCGGGCGAAGTGGCGCCGTCGAGTTCGCCAAGGATCAGGGTCGCGGTGAGACCGGGCGCGGTGACCGCCGGCAGTTCGGTGTGGTGCTGAAAGTGCGGCTCGACGTGCCGGTGGGCGTCCGGCAGGGCGACCCACAGCTGGGCGCCGTGGAGATACCTCGCATGGGACTTCGGGCTCTCCTCGGAGTGGCTGATGGCCCGGCCGGAGGTCATCAGCCCCAGCTCGCGCGGGCGGATCGTCCGCAGGCTGCCGAGGCTGTCCCGGTGCAGGACCTCGCCGTCGTGCAGCCAGCTGACCGTCTGCAGACCCATGTGCGGGTGGGGCGGTACCTGCATCCCGGGTTCGCCGGCGATGTCGTCGGGACCGTAGTGATCGACAAAGGCCCACGCACCGACCATCCTGCGGCCCAGGTTGGGCAGCAGTCTGCGGACCTCGGTGGACTCACCCAGCTGGACGTGGCGGGGGGTGAGGAGTTCCCGTACGGGCTCGGCGACGACGAAGCCCCGTCCTCCGCAGACGGAGAGTGCGGCCTGGCGATCGAGATTGCTCATGGGGCTCAACCTATTCCCGTGCGGGCCCGGGGGTGCCGGTACCCACGCCGATAATTTAGTGGAATATTCAACCAGCGTGCCATGTTCGGGTCAGTGAAGCGTGGCCGGGCAGATGGCTGGGTCAGCGCCAGGGCGGGTCCGGGGACGGTCCGTGAACGTGGAGGTCAAGTGAGCGACACCTATTTCGAGTTCGGTACGGCTGCCGACCGTTGGGACCGTGCGCAGATGTTCTTCGAGGCGAAGGAGTACATGACTGCGGCCCGGATTCTGGAAGGGCTGGTCGAGGAAGTGCCGGAGCAGGTCTCCCCGCGTCTGCTGCTGGCCCGGACCTACTACCACTCGGCGCGGCTCGGCAGGGCCGAGACGGAACTGCGCGCGGTTCTGGAGCGCGACCCGGTGGAGCCCTATGCCCGGCTGATGCTGGGCCGCACGCTTGAGCGCCAGGGGCGGAGCGCGGAGGCGACCGGCCATCTGCGAATGGCGGCGGCGTTCTCCGGAGACTTCGACTTCGACGGTGACCGGAGGGCCGGCGCCTGACGGTCGCGAGAGGTCTCAGCGGTCGTGAGGGGCGTTCGACAGACGGTTCAGCCATTCCGTCAGGAGGGCGCCCTCGGCCGCGGTGACTGCCGGGGTGGGCGACTGCCGCAGCAGTGCGTTCAGCCGGGCCGCGGTGGCCGGCACGTGGGCCTCGGACGCGGCGGCCCCGCGTCGTCCGTGTCGGCGGCGGCGCCGGAGACGTCCGGAGAGAAGACGGCGGCGTGCCCGGCGGCGCGGCCCCTCCGCGACATGCTCGCGTCGCCGAAGATCGCGGGGCGGGCGACGAGCATCGGCGCCACCTCCACATGGGCCGACATCGCCATGTGCGCGGCCGGTTCGGGAGCGATGCGGAGCTTGCCCGTCGCCGCGGCCCGCTCCAGGTCCCTGGTGCGGCCTCGCACACGGCCCGGGGGGAGATGTCCCCGTTCGGGGACCCCGCAAGACCCCGCCCCGCCGCCCACCGGACACTCGTCCCGGAGAATCCGGATGCCGTCCGCCCGCCCCGCGTGATACTTCACTCGGTCATGACCGACCTTGAGACTCCCCGCCTCCTGCTCCGCCTGATGAGCGCCTCCGATGCCTTGCAGGTGATGGCCGGCACGCCGGGCGAGGGTGCACGTTGGGCGCCGGGATACCCGTCCGCCGGCGAGATGGCCGCGGCCGAGCGCTTCCTCGGCACCTGCGCGACGACGGGGGATCCGAGCCCCTTCGGCTCGTACGAGATATGTCGCCGTGAGGACTCAGTGGTGATCGGCGGGCTGGGATTCCATGGCGCCCCGGACGAGAACGGGCACGTCACGATCGGCTACGGCCTCGTTCCCTCGGCTCAGGGAAGGGGTTACGCCTCCGAGGCACTGCGGGCGCTGCTGCTGTTCGCCCGCGAGCAGGGGGTGATCTGTGTCCACGGTGACACGGACCTGGACAACCTCGCGTCGCAGCACGTCATGACAGCCGTCGGCATGCGCCTGGTGAAGGAGGACGCGAAGCTGAAGCACTACCGGATCGACTGGCGCCGGCAGGGCAAGGAGCAGTAAGAGGAGCTCACACCATGGGAGTCCGATCAGCTCGCGGCGTCTGGTGCGTGCGATCGCAAGGCGCTGGAAGGTCCTCGGACGGGGTCTCCCCTGCTCGAACGAAGCTGAGAGCTTGGGGAAGGAGCTACCAGGGCATTCCGGCCACGCAGCGAGCGTGCGTGCCAGGCGTCGCGAGCCGGGCGCCCCTGGTGTGAGCTCCTCCACGTACGCGACCGTCCGTTTCCCTGGGACGGCTGCGCCGGAAGGACGGCGGAACCCGCCGGGGAGGCACCCGGCGGGTTCCGATGTCCGCTGGTGGTGAGTGGTATGCCGGTCAGCCGGCTGCCGCGGCCCGGTTCGCCGTACCGCCTCCCGTCGCGACGGTGTCGGCCCTCGGCACGAGAAGCCGTTCCGTCAGGTGACCGAAGACGAGACCGAAGGTCACCCAGAGGGTGGCCTGTACCGCGAGGGTGGCGAGCCGGAACTCCCAGAGCAGGGTGGCCGGGAAGTCCTTTCCGACCTCGTTGAACGAGGGCAGGAACGCGTAGGCGACCCCGATCACGACCGCATAGGCGGCTGATGCGGTGACCGTCGCGTTCCAGTTGCCCAGACGGGGAGCCAGCCGCTTGCCGAGGATGACGGCGGCGACCGCCAGCAGCACGCTGAGGGCGACCATCAGGAAGAACAGGGCGGTGCGGCGGCCGATGGTGTCGGGATCGCCGACGGCCGGCGGGTTGGCCGGGTACTTCAGGAACGGCACGATGTACACCGTCAGCAGGGCGGCACCCGAGATCAGCGCGGCCGTGGCCCGTGGGCCGAATCGGCCGATCCGGCCCAGGGCGTAGCAGAAGACGAGGGCGGCGATCCCGCCGATCGCCAGACCGAAGAGGAGCACACCGGTGGCAAGACCCGCGGTGGACTGCACGGCGCGACTGACGAGTTCCTCACCACCGCCGTGGTCATGGCTGTGTGACTCTTCGAGCGCGATGGCCGCGTCCACCCGGGACTCACCGAGCAGGTAGGCGACGAGCAGTGCGAGCGCGCCCGCGGCGAGGCCGGCCAGCATGCCGCGGACGAGCACTGCTCTGACAGATATGGAGTTCATGAGGTCTTCCCCTGGATCGGACGGTACGTCAGTGGCAGGGGAAACCGAGGAGATGGCGACCGTCGTGGACCCACTCGTGGACGCCCTCGCCGGAGATGACCGCGGTGGCGCCCTGTTCCGCGCCGACGAAGTACAGCAGTACGAGCATGACGATGCCGAAGAAGACCGCCCAAGGGGCAATGGCCTTTAGGGAGATGGGGGTGATCGCCGGTACGACGGTGGCGGGGGCAGCACTCTGTGCCATGGCAGAACCTCCTGAGGGAACACGCGTCCCGATTGTGGTGCCTGGGACGAAGGTGCCGGGTCTGACTTCCCGTACGGGTACGGGTACACAGTGGCGCGACCGCGCCGGATTCTCACCGGACTTCCGTCACACCTTCGTCATGTCCGTCGGACGATACCTCCTGGGGGCGGGCAGGGCCACGGTGCCGTCGGCGGGGCCGTGACGCCCGCATGCCAAGGTGAGCGCACGCGAGAGACCACAGTTCAGGGAGTTGACCGGGCCATGACGGTACAGGTGATGTTGATCTCACCGGCGCTCAACGCCGCGCTGCGCGAGGCCCGCTTCGACGACGATGCCCCGCTGGACGCGACCGGCGCCCGGCTGGCCCGCGCCGCCGCGGCGGCGGTGCCCTCGGCCGACCGGTATGTGCGCGGGCCGTCCGAACGGTGTGCCGGGACCGCCGACGCGCTGGGGTTGCGCACCGGGCCCGAACCCGCGCTCCGTGGCTGGGACATGGGCAGATGGAGCGGGCGGCAGCTGGCCGAGGTGAGCGGAAGCGAGCCGGACGCGGTGTCGCTCTGGATGACCGATCCGTCGGCGGCTCCGCACGGCGGCGAGTCGTTGCTGGAGTTCTGCGCCAGGATCGGCGGCCTGCTGGACGCGCTCGAGTCCGGGGACGGCGAGGAGGGCGGTCGTGTGCTGGCGGTCGTCGAGCCCGCCGTGGTGCGGGCGGTGGTCGTACGGGCGCTCGCTCTGCCGGCGGAGGCGTTCTGGCGGCTGGATGTCGCCCCGCTCACCCTGACCGGGCTCAGCGGCCGGTCAGGACGGTGGAACCTGCGCTGCGGTCAGCCGCTGTACCCCGCTCCACGGAACCGACTTCCTCGGTCCGTCACCACTCGCCGGGACAACTGAGGTGCCGGCAACCGTGGTCAGCGCATAGTCTGTTGGCGCAGCTGGTTCGCCCTGTCCGCCAGACAGACGCGTCGCAAGAGGGAACCCGGTGGGAATCCGGGACTGCCCCGCAGCGGTGAGTGGGAACGACCGCCGTCATCAAGCACTGGGTCCGAGACGGGCTCCGGGAAGCGACGGCCAGTAGGTGTCTCGTACGCGAGACGCGCCCACGAGTCCGAAGACCTGCCACTGCCCGTGCGCGCCGGACGCGCACGGTGATCCCGGTGACCTCGTGGGCGGGTCGGCGTACGGATCGGGCAGGGCACGCGCGTCGGCACGACGCGGCGGTTCGGTCCGGTCCGCCCTTCCTTCGCGCCTTCGACACGTCCCGGGGTCGTACCAGGACACACGCTCGCGAAGGAGAGTCCCGTGACCAGCAAGTCCGCAGCCGCGGCAGCCCGTGCCACCGTGTACGGCTATCCCCGCCAAGGGGGAGACCGGGAACTGAAGAGGGCCGTCGAGGGGTACTGGAACGGCCGCGTCACCGCGGCCGGCCTGCGGGAGACCGCCGCCGGCCTGCGCCGCGCCAACTGGCTCCGGCTCGTCGACGACGGCATCCACGAGGTCCCGACCGGTGACTTCTCGTACTACGACCACGTACTGGACACCAGCGTGATGGTCGGTGCCGTACCCGCCAGGCACCGCGACGCCGTCGAAGCCGACAGGCTGGACGGCTATTTCGCGATGGCGCGCGGTACGCAGGACGTGGCGCCGCTCGAAATGACCAAGTGGTTCGACACGAACTACCACTACCTGGTGCCGGAGCTCGGTCCCGACACCGTCTTCACCGCCGACTCCGCCAAGCAGGTCGCGGAGTTCGAGGAGGCGCTGGCCCTCGGGCTCAGCCCCCGGCCGGTGCTCGTGGGCCCGGTGACATATCTGTTGCTGGCCAAGCCCGCTCCGGGCGTCGCCGCCGACTTCGAACCACTGACCCTGCTCGACCGGCTGCTGCCGGTGTACGCGGAGGTGCTGGCTGATCTGCGCGCGGCCGGCGCCCGGTGGGTGCAGCTCGACGAGCCGGCCCTGGTCCAGGACCGCACCGCGGCGGAGCTCAGCGCCACCGCACATGCCTACCGCTGCCTCGGCGCGCTCGCCGACCGGCCGCGACTCCTCGTCGCCTCCTACTTCGACCGGCTCGGCAAGGCCCTCGGCGTTCTGGCGAAGGCGCCGGTCGACGGACTCGCGCTCGACTTCACGGGCCCGGCGTCCGCCAATCTGCCGGATCTCGCCGCGGTCGGCGGTCTGCCGGGCAAGCGGCTGGTCGCCGGAGTCGTCGACGGCCGCAACGTATGGATCAACGACCACCAGCGGTCCCTGGCGACGCTCGGCACCCTGCTCGGTCTCGCCGACCGGGTCGATGTCGCGGCCTCCTGCTCCCTGCTGCACGTTCCCCTCGATGTGAACGCCGAACGCGACCTCGATCCGCAGGTGGCCCGCTGGCTGGCCTTCGCCCGGCAGAAGTCCGCCGAGATCGCCACCCTGGCCAAGGGGCTCGCACAGGGCACGGAGACGATCGCCGCCGAACTCGCCGCCAACCGTGCCGATCTGGCCTCGCGCAGCCGATCGGCGCTCACCCACGACCCGGTGGTACGGGCACGGGCCGCGGCCGTCACGGAGTCCGACGTACGCCGCGAACCGTCGTATCCGCGGCGGGCGGCGGCCCAACGCGAGCGCCTGCGGCTTCCCCCGCTGCCCACGACCACGATCGGTTCGTTCCCCCAGACGGCCCAACTGCGCACCGCACGCGCCGATCTGCGGGCCGGACGCATCGACACCGCCGCGTACGACAAGCGGATCGAGGCCGAGATCCAGGAGGTGCTGGCGTTCCAGGAGAAGGCGGGTATCGATGTGCTGGTGCACGGCGAGCCCGAACGCAACGACATGGTGCAGTACTTCGCCGAGCGGCTCACCGGCTACGTCGCCACCGGGCACGGCTGGGTCCAGTCGTACGGCACACGCTATGTCCGGCCGCCGATCCTGGCCGGGGACGTCTCCCGCCCGGAACCGATGACGGTCCGCTGGACCGAGTACGCGCGGTCGCTCACCGATCGGCCGGTCAAGGGCATGCTCACCGGTCCCGTCACCATGCTCGCCTGGTCCTTCGTCCGCGACGACCAGCCGCTCGGCGAGAGCGCCCGCCAGGTCGCCCTCGCGCTGCGGGACGAGGTGAACGACCTTGAGACCGCGGGTGGTTGCGTCATCCAGGTCGACGAGCCCGCCCTGCGCGAGACACTGCCGCTGCGGGCCGCCGACCACGCCGGGTATCTGGACTGGGCCACCGAGGCGTTCCGGCTGACCACCAGTGGTGTCCGTGCCGACACCCAGATCCATACGCACATGTGTTACGCGGAGTTCGGCGACATCCTCCGGGCCATCGCCGACCTGGATGCCGATGTGATCAGCCTGGAGGCGGCCCGCTCCCACATGCGAGTGGCCGACGAGCTGGCTTCGGCCGGCTATCCGAGGGAGATCGGCCCCGGCGTGTACGACATCCACTCCCCCCGGGTACCGAGCACAGGTGAGGCGGTCGCCCTGCTCCGTAAGGGACTCGAAGCGATTCCGGCCGAACGGCTGTGGGTCAATCCCGACTGCGGCCTGAAGACGCGGGGCTGGCCCGAAGTGCGCGCCTCGCTGGAGAACCTGGTCTCGGCGGCCGTCGAGGTACGGGCGACGGTGGCCGGCACCGCCCACTGACCCGGGGCGCGGTCCGGGACGGGCGCCCGTCCCGGGCCGCGCACAGCACACCTCCGTGCAAGAAGTGTGGTCCGTACCAAAGTCTTGACCGCATCTTGGTTCACTTCTTAAATCGCATACGAACGAAGCCTTCTCCTCCGTTCCCCTTCGGTGACCTGGTCGGTGGGACGGCAATGTCTACCAGCGGCGCACACCCGCCGATCTCGGGGGGGCCTGGGTGTTCAACAAGCTACTGGCCCGGCGACCCCGACGGCGGCACCTCGTTCCCGCAGCAACTCGTCGTCGACCATGTACGGGTCACCACCAGCGATCTCCGGCCGCCGGTCTGACCGCCCCGCCCGGCTCGTCCCACCGGTCACCCCGCGTCCTCGCCAGTGGTTGCCGGCTGTGCCGACGGCGGGGCGACCGTCGGGACGTGCACCGGCCGACGTACGCGCCGCCGCATGGCGTGTACGTCGTCGCGTCGCCGGTGTCCGGGCCGGAGCTCACTCGTCCCGGTACGTCTCCAACAGGCGCAGCCAGATCTCGCTGATCGTCGGGTAGGAGGGGACGGCGTGCCACAGCCGGGCGATGGGGACCTCGCCTGCGACCGCAACCGTCGCCGAGTGCAGCAGTTCACCGATGCCCGGTCCGACGAACGTGACACCGAGCAGGATCTCCCGGTCGAGGTCCACAATCATGCGAGCACGGCCCCGGTAGCCGTCCGCGTACAGGCCGGAGCCCGCCACGGCGGCGAGGTCGTGGTCGACGGCGCGTGCGCGGTGTCCGGCCCGCTCGGCCTCGGCGAGGGTGAGACCGACCGAGGCGGCCTCGGGGTCGGTGAAGACGACCTGGGGGACGGCCGCGTGGTCGGCGGTGGCGGTGTGGGCGCCCCAGCGGTCGGTCTCCAGCAGCGGGACGCCCGCCGCGCGGGCGGCGATCGCGGCGCCCGCGATGCGTGCCTGGTACTTGCCCTGGTGCGTGAGGAGCGCGCGGTGGTTCACATCGCCGACCGCGTAGAGCCACGTGGTGCCGTCGACGCGGCAGCTGTCGTCGACGGTGAGCCAGGAGCCCGGCGTCAGGCCCACCGTTTCGAGACCGAGGTCTTCGGTGCGCGGGGCTCGGCCGGTGGCGAAGAGGATCTCGTCGGCCTCGACGCGTTCACCGTCCTCCAGCTCCACGACGACGGGCCCGTCCGGAGCCGTTCGCCGTACTGAGGTGGCGGAGACTCCGGTACGGATGTCGGCGCCCGCCTCCGTCAGCGCCCGCGCGACCAGCTCTCCCGCGAAGGGTTCCATCTTC
Source organism: Streptomyces sp. NPDC047515 (assembly GCF_040643055.1). Lineage (NCBI taxonomy): Bacteria > Bacillati > Actinomycetota > Actinomycetes > Kitasatosporales > Streptomycetaceae > Streptomyces > Streptomyces sp. NPDC047515. The sequence goes on along the minus strand of NZ_JBEYTM010000008.1, from coordinate 149,504 downwards.
GGCAGGAGTCCCTTGCCGCGGATCAGCATCGTCACCCGGGAGCCGAGTGCCTGCCAGACCGTGGCCATCTCGGCCCCGACCACGCCACCTCCGACGATCACGAGGCGGCCGGGCACCTTCTTGGCGCTCGTCGCCTCCCGGCTGGTCCAGGGACGGGCCCCGTCGACGCCGGGCAGGGCGGGTACGACGGCACGGCTGCCCGTGCAGACGGCGACGGCCTGCCGGGCGGTGAGCCGGTGCTCCGTGCCGTCGGGGGCGGTGACGGAGACGGCCTTCTCGCCGGTGAGCCGGCCCTGGCCGCGGTAGAGGTCCGCTCCGGTGCCCTCCAGCCAGGCGACCTGCCCGTCGTCCTTCCAGTGCGCGGCCTGGTCGTCGCGGTGGGCGAGGACCGCCGCTGAGCCCAGCGGTCCCTGTACGGCGTCGCTGAGGCCCGGGACACGGCGCGCGTCCGCGCGGGCGACGACCGGACGCAGCAAGGCCTTGCTGGGCATGCAGGCCCAGTACGAGCACTCGCCGCCGACAAGTTCCGTCTCGACGACCGCCGTGCTCAGTCCGGCGGCCCGCGCCCGGTCGGCGACGTTCTCACCCACCGGACCCGCTCCGATCACCACGACGTCGTACTCGGTATTGAGGGATGCATCTGTCATGAGGACAGTCTGATCGCGGGTGTGCGCGGCGGCCACATGGGCAGGCGGAATAGCGCAGGTCCGGGCACCGTTGTGCCGGACAGGTCCGAGCGGGCACAGGAAGAGGTAGCAGAGCATGAGCACCATAGAGCTCACCAAGGAAAACTTCGATCAGGTCGTCAGCGACAACGAGTTCGTCCTGATCGACTTCTGGGCTTCCTGGTGCGGCCCGTGCCGGCAGTTCGCGCCGGTCTACGACGCGGCTTCGGAGCGCCACGACGACCTGGTCTTCGCCAAGGTCGACACGGAGGCGCAGCAGGAGCTGGCGGCGGCCTTCGAGATCCGTTCCATTCCCACGCTGATGATCGTCCGGGACAATGTGGCCGTGTTCGCACAGCCCGGCGCGCTGCCGGAGGCGGCGCTGGAGGACGTCATCGGGCAGGCCAGGAAGCTGGACATGGACGAGGTGCGCAAGTCCATCGAGGGGCAGCAGAAGGAACAGAAGTAGGCTCCGCGCGCGCAGAAGCGGGGTGAGGGGCCCGGTCGACGGCCGGGTCCCTTTCCGTGTCCGGAAGCGGCCCGCCCGGTCAGCCGTCCGCGTCGATCCCGGCGTCGCTCCGGGTGTTCCTCCCGGCGCCCTGCTCCTTGATCCGGACCGAGAGGCCGTAGTCCAGCTCGGCACCGTCGACCAGCAGGGCCTCAACCGTGTGGGTCGCCGTGTCGATGTCCGCCACGATGCCTTCGCCCGCGTACCGGGGGTAGCCCGATGCCCCCGTCTCTCCGGTCGCCGCCACGACCGCCGAGCGGATGGCACCGCCGGGCTCGACGGCGTCGGTGGTGTCCTCGGTGAATTCGGGGACCAGCAGGATCTCGTAGCTCTGCGGATGGCTCATGGTCCTGACGCTAGGCAAGCGGCGCGTGGTGCGCACGTTGCCGCTCCGTGCGGATCCGGCTCCTCAGCTGGACTCGCGGTGGACGGCTCCGGCCCGCAGCAGGTCGTGACGCACAGGGGCGCCGCCGGGGTGCCGCACCATTTGGTCCACGATGTCCGCGAGCGGCTCCGCCGTGGCCAGTTCCATCCGCACGGTGCTGAGCCGGGGCCGCAGCAGTCTGCCGAGCATCAGGTCCTCGGCACCGACCACGGCCGCCTCGCGGGGCACCTCGACACCCGTGTCCTGAAGGGCCCGCATCAGAAGCATCGCGTACTCGTCGTTGTACGCGAACACGGCGTCGAGGCCCAGGGTGCGCCAGCGGGCGGCCAGCCGGGCGGCGGACTCCTCGTCGTACCGCAACGGCAGGGGGTCGATACGGGCTCCGTGGCTCCGTGCCGCCTGCTGGGCCCCGGCGAGCCGGGGCTCGGCGAACAGGGCGAGGCCGGTTTCCTCCGGCATGACCACGCCGATGCGACGCCTGCCGCGCTCCAGCAGATGTCCGATCGCCCGGATGCCGACCTCCCGCTGGTCCACGACCAGCGCGTGGGCACCGTCCACCGGTCGCGGGCCGAGCGTGATGACGGCCTTGGCTCCCGATCGCCTGAGTACCGCTATGCCTTGCGGGGTGAGGGCGATCGTGCCGGGCACGATGACGGCGACGGGGCGCAGCTCGGCCCAGACCCGGGGCGCGTCGTCGGCGTCCAGGCTCGTGCTGCCGTACTGGACGACGGTGTAGTCCAGGCGTCGCAGCCCTGATTCCAGCTCGTGGAAGAAGTGGTGGTGGAGCGGCCCGGCCGGGAGGTTCACGGTGGGCAGCAACACCATGCGGGTGTGCCCGGCACGCAGGCTGCGGGCCGCCGCGTGCGGTACGTAGCCGAGTTCGGCGGCCGCTGCCCTGACCCGGCGGCGGGTGGTCTCGCTGATCCGTACGGTCGCGTTGTTGTTCAGGACGTACGACACGGTGGCGCGCGAGACCCCGGCAAGCCGTGCCACATCTGCACTGGTCGGAACGGGGCCTTCGGCGGGCTGGTTCGATAACTGGCTCATGGCGTCGGGCAGTCTTCCAGACCCGTGCTCCAGGGGTACGCCCCGGGGCATGGATGACTCCTTGACGACGGGGCGCGACGGGACGACGGGATGCCGGCCCGCCCGCCCCGCCGCGCGGGCGGTGCGTCCCGGTGACGGATGGTCAGGGCGGCGATGGTGACGGTGTGTCCGGCGCGGGCGGGGCTTCCCTCGATCACGGTGCGGGCCCGCTGTCCGCACCCCGGACCCGCTCCTCGGGTTGGGCCGTACAGGTCCTACGGTGGAGGGATGACCCTTCAGCACCGTGACGACAGCACCGACGGTACGGCCGAGTTCCCCGGCCGCACCGGCCCGACGGCGACGTGTGAGGCCGATCCGCGCAAGGTGGGCCCCGTCCGCACCTCGTACGCCCCCGACCGGGACGGCGATCCCGACCCCGGCGAGATCGTCTGGACGTGGGTTCCGTTCGAGGAGAACGACGGGCGCGGCAAGGACCGCCCCGTGCTGGTCGTGGCCCGCGAGGCGGCGGGCACACTGCTCGCCGTACAGCTGTCCAGCAAGCAGCACGACCGGGACCGCGAGTGGGTGGCGCTCGGGGCCGGACCGTGGGACAGCTCGGGCCGCCCGTCCTGGGCCGATCTGGACCGGGTGCTGCGGCTGCACGAGGAGGGGATGCGACGTGAGGCGTGCGCGCTGGACCAGGACCGGTTCGATCTGGTCACCGGCCGCCTGCGGGAGCGCTACGGCTGGCACTGACCGCCGAACGTCCGGGCGAAGGCGGACCGGATGGCGGATTCGGGGCTGCGGTCGAGGATGCCGAAGACGATCTGCTCGAAGTGCCCGTCGAACCGGCCGCCGTCGAGGAGCAACGCCCGGAACGCACCGGCCACCTGCGCCGGATCGTTGCGGAACACACCGCACCCCCAGGCGCCCAGCACCAGTCTGCGGTACCCACGCACGGCCGCAACCTCCAGCACCCGTTCGGCCCGGGACGCGAGCGCGGCGGGGATGCGGTGGGCCTCCTCGGGGGTGCGGCTGCGGATGACCCCGGCGTTGGGCGCCGGTGAGGTGAGGAAGCCCGCGGTGTACGGGGTGTCGAGCAGCCGGCCCCGATCGTCGCGGAACACCGGCACGCCGGGCGAATGAATCACCCGGTCGGTGTAGAAGGCGCTGCGCTCGGCGCGGTGGTGGGCGTAGTACTCGGGGGCGCGCAGCAGCGTGGCGTAGAGGGCCGAGCCCCGGCACAGGGCCTCCTCCTGGGCCTGCGCGCCGTTGAGGTATCCACCGCCGGGATTGCGGGCGGAGGCGTAGTTCAGAACGCCGACCTTGCCCGGCCCTTCGCCGGTCATCCGGCGCGCCGCGCACAGGCTGCTCTCACCGGTGACCTCGACGACCGGGGTGCGGTCGGAGTCGAGTGCCGCGACCGGCACGGGCTCGGGACCGTACAGCCGGGTCCCCGAGAGTGCGGCGGACAGCGCGCGCTCGATGCTCACCTCACGCCCCTCCCGTGTGCGGTAGCGGCCGGCCGCCACGATGGCCTCGGTCTCGCGCGCGATGGCACGCAGCCGTGCGCTCATCGGTACTCCCCCGTGTGGTGCATACGGGGCATGCTCGGCGCTTCAGCGGCATGGATGCAACCGAATTTATGACGCACAGGGGCACTCTTGTGCGATCCCCTCGTAAGGGTTTGGCTGGGACGGACGAACCGAGAACAAGGAGGCCCCGGCATGTCATGCGACACACCCGGCCACGGTCCGCCCGGCCAGGCCCGGCCCCTCGGCGAGGGCGAGACGGAGGACTTACTGCGCTGCATCTGTTTCAAGACCGGGCCGCCCCGGACGGTCGGCGTTGAACTCGAATGGCTCATTCACCACCGCGATCAACCTCGCGTCCCCGTCCCCCACCGCCGTCTCGAAGCGGCCGCCGCGATCCTCCGGGCCCTGCCCCTGAGCGCGGCACTCACCTTCGAACCCGGCGGCCAGCTGGAGCTCAGCTCGCGCCCCGCCGACTCCCTGATGGCGTGCATCGATGCCACCGCCGCCGATCTCGCCACCGTGCGTGACGCCCTGGACCGGGTGGATCTCGTACCGGTGGGGCTCGGCGTCGATCCGTGGCATCCCCCGCGCCGTCTGCTGCACGAGCCCCGATACGACGCCATGGAGATCTCGTTCGACCGGTCGGGACCGGCCGGCCGCGCCATGATGTGCACCACCGCATCCGTCCAGGTCTGTCTGGACGCGGGAGAGGAGGAACCCGGTCCGCTCGGCTACGCGCGGCGCTGGCAGCTGTGTCATCTGCTGGGGGCGGTGCTGGTCGCGGTGTTCGCGAACTCTCCTCTCCAGTGCGGGCGCCCGACGCCGTGGCGGTCCACCCGGCAGTCGCTCTGGGCCGACCTCGACCCATGGCGCCCCCTGGCGCCGTCCGGTCATCTGCGGCCCCGCGACGCCTGGGCCGCGCATGTCCTGGACACACCGGTGATGTGCGTCCGGCAGGACGAGGGGCCATGGGCCGTGCCGGAGGGTCTGACCTTCCGCGAGTGGATCCGTACCGGCGTGCCGAGACCGCCGGTGCGCGACGACCTCGACTACCACATCAGCACCCTGTTCCCGCCCGTTCGCCCGCGCGGACATCTGGAGCTCCGCATGATCGACGCGCAGCACGGCGCCAACGGCTGGCTGGTGCCGCTCGCCGTCACCACCGCTCTGTTCGACGACCCGGAGGCCGCCGAGACCGTGTACCGCACCGTCAAACCACTGGCTGAGACGGCCGGGCCGTGGCCCGCGCCGCGCAATCCGCTCTGGACGGGCGCCGCCCGTGACGCCCTGACCGATCCGGAACTGCGGGCGGCGGCCACGGTCTGTTTCCGGCTCGCGCTGGAGGCGCTGCCCCGGATCGGCGCGACCACGGCGGTTCAGGAGGCGGTGGCGGACTTCAACGACCGCTACGTCGCCCGGGGCCGATGCCCCGCGGACGATCTTCCGAGTCTGCTCGCGTCGGGTGAGGCGGGCGGCTCGGGCCACCACGTCGAGGGGCTCCTCTCATGACCGACTCCCCCACGCCCGCGTCGTCCGGCCCCACCGACGAGGCGGACACCGAGGCACTCCGGCAGCGTGCACTCTCCGCACTGCTCACCGCGCGCGAACGCACCACGCTTCTCACCGACAGCGTGGACGACCATGAACTGGCCACCCAGCACTCGCCGTTGATGTCCCCGCTGGTGTGGGACCTCGCGCACATCGGCAATCAGGAGGAGCTGTGGCTGCTGCGCGGGGTGGCCGGAAGGGAGGCGATGCGGCCGGAGATCGACGGGCTGTACGACGCCTTCGAGCATCCCCGGGCGACCCGCCCCTCGCTGCCGCTGCTGCCGCCCGCGGAGGCTCGCGCCTATGCCGCGGAGGTGCGCGGACGCGCACTGGACGTACTCGACGGCACGGCGCTGCACGGCGATCTTCCGCTGGTACGGGCCGGGTTCGCCTTCGGCATGATCGCCCAGCATGAACAGCAGCATGACGAAACCATGTTGATCACCCATCAGCTGAGATCGGGGCCCGCCGTCCTGACCGCACCACTGCCCCCCGCCGACGCGACGGAGCTCGCCGTCGAAGTCCTGGTCCCTGGCGGCCCGTTCACCATGGGCACGTCCGCCGAACCCTGGGCACTGGACAATGAGCGCCCCGCCCATGTGCGCGAGGTACCGAGCTTCCTCATCGACACGACGCCGGTCACCTGCGGCGCGTACCAGCGGTTCATCGAGGACGGCGGCTACACCGAGGAGCGCTGGTGGGCCCCCGAGGGGTGGGCGATGGTCCGTGAACACGAACTGACCGGTCCGCTGTTCTGGCACCGGGACGCCGACCAGTGGCTGCGCCGCCGCTTCGGAGTGACCGAGCCGGTGCCCGGGAACGAGCCGGTGCTCCACGTCAGCTGGTACGAGGCGGACGCGTACGCCCGGTGGGCGGGGCGCCGGCTGCCCTCGGAGGCGGAGTGGGAGAAGGCGGCACGCCATGACCCGTCGTCGGGGCGTTCGCTGCGCTATCCGTGGGGCGACGAGGACCCGACCCCCGAGCGGGCCAACCTGGGCCAGCACCATCTGCGGCCCGCTCCCGCCGGGGCGTACGCGGCCGGCCGGTCACCGCTCGGCGTGGGGCAGTTGATCGGTGACGTGTGGGAGTGGACGTCCAGCGACTTCCTGCCCTATCCGGGCTTCTCGGCGTTCCCGTACCGGGAGTACTCCGAGGTGTTCTTCGGTCCGGCCCACAAGGTGCTGCGCGGTGGTTCGTTCGCAGTGGACCCGGTGGCGTGCCGCGGCACGTTCCGCAACTGGGACCTGCCGGTGCGGCGTCAGATCTTCTCCGGGTTCCGTACTGCGAGGGATATCTGATGTGCCGTCATATCGCCTATCTGGGGCCTCCCGTCGCCCTGGGTGAACTGCTGACACGCCCGCCCCACAGCCTTGTGCGCCAGTCCTGGGCACCGAGGCACCAACGGTACGGGACCGTCAACGCCGACGGTTTCGGCGTCGGCTGGTACGCGGACGGCGATCCGGTGCCCGGACGCTACCGGCGCGAGGGTCCAGTCTGGGGCGATCAGACATTCGCCGACCTGGCCAGAGTGGTGCGCACTCCGGCGCTGCTCGCCGCGGTGCGCGACGCCACCGAGGCGGGCACCGACGGCGAGGCGGCCGCCGCGCCGTTCGCCGACGGACGGTTGCTGTTCAGTCACAACGGTGCGGTGAGCGGCTGGCCCGGGTCCATGGCACCGCTCGCCGCCGCGCTGCCCCCGGCCGCACTGCTGACGCTCACCGCCCGCTGCGACTCGGCCCTGGTCTGGGCCCTCGTACGGCACCGGCTCGCCGACGGCGACGAACTGCCGCAAGCCGTGGCCGACACCGTGCTCGACGTGGCGGCGGCGGCGCCGGAATCGCGGCTGAATCTCCTGCTCACCGATGGCACGGCGATCGTGGCGACGGCCTGGGGCGACACCTTGTGGTACCTCACGGAGCCCAACCTGCGCACGGTCGTCGCCTCGGAGCCGTACGACGACGATCCGCACTGGCGCGCGGTCCCCGACCGGACGCTGCTGACCGCGACCCGTGCCGAAGTCCTGCTGACCCCACTCAAGGAGCCCGCCGAGTGAGTCCCTTTCTGCTGACCCGCACCCTGCCCGTGGACGCCACGGACGCGGCGCTGCGCGCCGACGTCCTGCACGGCCTGACCCGGCAACCGAAGACACTGCCGCCCAAGTGGTTCTACGACGCGCACGGCAGTGAACTGTTCGAGGAGATCACCCGGCTTCCCGAGTACTACCCGACCCGCGCCGAGCGCGAGATCCTGATCGACCGCGCCGAGGAGATCGCCGGGGCGTCCGGGGCGCGGACTCTGATCGAACTGGGGTCGGGATCGTCGGAGAAGACCCGGCATCTGTTGGACGCGTTGCCCGAGCTGCGCAGTTACGTACCGGTCGATGTGAGCGAGAGCGCGCTGCGCAAAGCCGCCGAGACCCTGCTCGCGCAGCGGCCCGGTCTCTCCGTGCACGCCCTGATCGCCGACTTCACGGGCGGTCTCGCGTTGCCGGGCACCCCGGGGCCGCGGCTGATCGCGTTTCTGGGGGGCACGATCGGCAACCTTCTGCCTGCCGAGCGGTCGGTGTTCCTGAAATCGGTGCGGTCGCTGCTCTCCCCGGGCGACGCGCTGCTGCTCGGCACGGATCTGGTGAAGGACGAGAAGGTGCTGGTCGCCGCGTACGACGACGCGGCCGGGGTGACGGCCGAGTTCAACAAGAACGTACTGCGGGTGGTGAACCGGGAGTTGGGCGCGGGCTTCGACCCGTCCGGTTTCGACCACGTGGCGCTGTGGGATCCGGAGCGGGAGTGGGTCGAGATGCGGCTGCGGGCCCGTGAGGCGCTCACGGTGAAGATCCCCGACCTGGATCTGGTGGTGTCCTTCGAGGCCGGCGAGGAGTTGCGTACGGAAGTCTCGGCCAAGTTCCGCAAGGAGGGCGTGCGGGCCGAACTCGCCGCGGCCGGCCTCAGGATGGATCAGTGGTGGACGGATTCCGCCGACCGGTTCGCGCTGTCGTTGGCGACGGCGGTCTGAGCGAGCCGGGCCAGGGCGCGACGGTCCGGCCCGCTGTCCGCCGGGATCGGTGGCAGGACCCGGATCTCGGCGGTCAGCCCCGCCGCCGTCACCACCCGCCACAGCGAGGCGATCAGCGGATCGTCGCCGACGAAGGCGGCCGCACCGGCCGGGGCGTCGTGCTCCGCCGGTGCGGAGCCGTCATGGCCGAACGGCCGGGCGGCGGCCGAGCCGCGCGGCGGCGGGGTGCGATAACTGATGCGTACCGGCCGGACGGCGGTGTTCGCGTCGATCGCGGCCTGGAACACGGCGGGGCCGAACCTGCCGCCGCCGCGCCCGCACCAGGTGGTGCCCTCCGGGAAGACGACCACCCGTGAACCACCGCGCAGCGCCGCCGCGACGCGGCCCACTGTCGCGGGCAGTACGCGCAACCGGTCGCGTTCCACGAAGAGCGTGCCGCCGGCGGCGGCGAGCCGGCCGAACAGCGGCCAGTTGCGTATCTCACTCTTGGCCAGCATCCGGCCCGGGAACACGGCCGCGACGAGCGGGATGTCCAGCCACGAGATGTGGTTCGCGACGACGAGCGCGCCCGGTGCGCCCGCCTCGGGCGCACCGACGACCCGCACGCGCACTCCGAAGGCCCGCACGACCCCGTACGCCCAGCGCCGGATCAGCCTCTCCCGCGGTGCCGCGCCGAGCATCAGCGCGAACGGGGCAGCCAGCGCCCCGGCCAGGACGAACGCGCACCCGGCGAGCAACAGGGCCACGGCCGCCGGTCGGCCCCGCACGCGGCCGTCGTGACGGGCGCAGGCGAGCGGGGTGCAGGGTGCGGTGGGCAGCCAGGGGTTCATCGCACCGGGGCGAGGGCGAGGAAGTGACGCAGATAGCGGGGGTCGGTGCGGCGCAGTGACAGCAGCACGTACAGGTCGGCGACGTTGAAGTCGGGGTCGTACGCGGGGGCACCGCAGACCCATGCGCCCAGTCGCAGGTAGCCGCGGAGCAGGGGCGGGAGGGTGGCGAGTCCGGTGCGCACCGCTCCCTCTCCTTCGGCTCCGGCGGCGGTGTGCTGCCAGAGGCGGTGCGGAGTGACCCAGTGGTCCTCGGGTGCCAGGTACTTCGTCCGTACGGTCTCCCACGCCCCGGCCGCCGCGACGCCGCCGTCGGCGAGAGGGATCGAGCAGCAGCCGGCCAGCCAGTTGTGCCCGGTGCGTTCCATGTAACGGGCGAGTCCGGCCCAGATCAGCGCGATGACGGCGCCGTCCCGGTGGGCGGGGTGGACGCAGGACCGGCCGACCTCCACCAGGTCGTCGCGGATCGGGCCGAGCCGTCCGAGGTCGAACTCGCTCTCCGCGTAGAGACGCCCGGCGATCCGTGCCCGGCCGGGCGGCAGCAGGCGGTAGGTGGCGACGACATCGCCGGTGGTCTGCTCCCGTACCAGCAGATGGTCGCAGTACGCGTCGAACGCATCGCTGTCCAGGCCGGGTTCCGCTCCGTCCAGCCGGGCACCGAGCTCACCGGCGAAGACCTGGTGGCGCAGGCGCTGGGCGGCGCGCACCTCCTCCTGGTCCACGGCGAGCGACACCCGGTAGCGCGGCGGGGCGGGAGGGACGGGCTGCACGGGAACGACGGGGGCGGCGGGGAGGGAGGTGACGGGCAGCGCGTTCATGACGGTCTCCGGGGACGGATCGGCAAGGGCGGCCGCCGGGCCGTCGCGGTGCTGCGAAGGCCCGGCCCCTTACTTCTTCCGTGACCGGCTGGATTCGACATGACCGCATGGGAGAGCCGGGATGTGCGAAGGCTGAATCCCGGGTGTGCCCGGCCGGGACCGGTATCCCGGCCGCGGACCGGAGCCGCGTGGGTCAGCCGCCCGCGAGCTGTTCGGTGATCTTCTCGGACGCGGCCTTCGCCTCCGCCTGCGGGTCGCCGCCCTCCAGGACCGCTGTCATGTACGGCTTGATCGGGTTGACGGCCTCGACATCCGCCCATTGCGGCGAGTTGGGAGTCGCACGTCCCTTCGTGGCGCCCCGGGCCATCGCCGCGGTGCCCTCCTGCCCCACGATGACACGTGCGAGACCGGGCTTGTTCGGCACGTAGCTCATGGCCTTCGCGAGTTCTTCCTGCCACTTCTGGCCGGCGAGGGCCTTGATCACGTCGATGCCCGCGGCGCGCCGGCTCGCCTTCTCCGGCACGATCAGATCGGACCCCCCGGTGAAGACGGAGCCGGGAGAATTCGTGGTCTTGCCCGGGATCGGGAAGTACCCGAGCTTTCCCTTGAGTTCAGGGTTCAGCTGTTCGATCTGCGCGGCGGTACCGGGCACCGAGATGATCTGCGCGACGTCGCCCTTGGCGAAGACCTTGGCCTGCGGGGGCCTTTCCTCGTCCGCGTTCTTGGGGCCGTCACCGAGCGCCTGGAGTTGCTTGTAGAAGCTCATGCCCCTCAGCGCGTCGGGGCTGTCCAGGGCACCTTCCCAACTGCCGCCCCTCTCCTCGGCCAGTTCGCCGCCCTCGTCCCAGATGAATCCGGCGAGGACGTACCAGTTCTGGCCCGCGAGGTAGATGCCCTGGTTGCCGTTCCGGTTCAGTTGGGCGCTGTCCGCGATCCACTCGTCCCGGGTCTTCGGCGGGCTGGTGATACCGGCCTGCTCGAAGAGGTCCTTGTTGTAGATCACCACCCGGTTGGCCGCGTACCAGGGAATGCCGTACTGGACGCCCTCGATGCTGCCCGGGTCGGCGAGACCCGGCAGCCACTCCTCGCTGCCGAGGTCGCGCACGGACTCCAGGGTGAGGTCGCTCAGCCCGCCGCTCTCCGCGTATTGGGAGACCTGGGTGTTGCCGACCTCGATGACATCCGGGGTGTCCTTGCCCTTCAGCGCGTCAATGACCTTCGGGCCGATGCCACTCCAGCTCTGGATCTTGAACTCCAGTTCGATGGAAGGGTGCTCGTCCCGGTACGCCTTCGTGAATCGCTCCAGGAAATCGGCGGACACGCTGTCCTTCATCAGCCAGATCGTGACCTTCTTGTCCCCGGACGCCTCCGAGCCCGAGACGAAGCCGCATCCGCCCAGCGCGAAGGTGGAAACGAGCGCGACGGCTCCGACGAGTATGCGGTTCTTCACCAGGTTCACCTTCTGCGAAACGGCACGACGAAATCGAGGACCCGGTGTGGGGGACTGCGGGCGGAGCTCGCACGGGCGTGGCTGGATTTTGGTATGGACCATTGGTTTGGTCAAGGCCCGTTCATCACACATTCTGCACACCGACCCCTCGCGCACCCGGTGCGTGTGGGGCACCGTAGTAAGGGGGAGAGGAGACATAGCATGTCGAATCACACCTATCGGGTCACCGAGATCGTGGGAACCTCCCATGAAGGCGTCGACGACGCCATCCGCAGAGGCATCGCCAGAGCTTCGGAAACGTTGCACAATCTCGACTGGTTCGAGATCACGCAGGTTCGCGGAGAGATCAAGGATGGCCGAATCGAGCACTATCAGGTGGGCCTGAAAGTCGGCTTCCGACTCGATGAACCGAGCTGATCGGGCACGACGGCATCACGAGGGCATCACAACCGCATCGGCTCACCTCCGGCCGGCACCGAGGGATTCAGGTTCGACCCTCGCGCTCCTGTGCGTCCTTGAGCGCCGGCGACACCTTCGCCCAGCGGGCCCGCACCACGGCGAAGCCGGCCTGCTCCGCCGCGTCGCAGACGAGTTCGTCGTCGTCGACCAGCATCCGTACCTCACGTTCCCGGCCCAGTCGTCGCAGGATCTCCAGCTTGGTGTGCCGGGCGGGCCTGCGGTCGTCGTTGCGGCGCATGTACAACCGCCCCTCGGGCAGGCCCTGTTCCACCAGCCACGCCACGGTGTCGCGACGGCACCGCTCGGGCCGACCGGTGAGATACCTGATCTCGCAGTCCTCGGCGCTGCTGAGCGCCAGCCGGACACCTTCGGGCAGCGGCGGGTCGTCGACGGCTGCGGAGAAGAAGCTGTTCCAGTCGCGCCGGGCCCCCTCCAGATAGTGCTGCCGGTGGCCGCTGTCGGCGAGCGTGCCGTCCAGGTCGAATACGGCCAGGGGCCGGTGGTCGCTTCTCACATCCCCAGCAAATCAGACCAACGCCACCACCAGCAGCACCAGCAGCACCACACCGGCCACCACCGCGGCGACCCGCAGGGACCGGCGCCGTGACCAGATCGCCAGGACCTCCGGCCCCTCGCGGCCGGGGAAGACGTAGAAGACATGGTCGGGATCGTCGGGGACGGTGACCGCGGCCGATTGCAGCCAGCCGATGTCGACGCGTCTGGCCACCTCGCCCCGGCACTGCGTCAGGGCCGATTCGACCGCCTTGAGATGGGCGGGATCCAGGCCGTCGGGCAGCGGGTCACCGGCCGAGCTCAGAGTGACCCGCTCCCAGGCGCCGGTGCGGCCGGCCTGCTGCCTGAAGCGCAGCGGTGGCGCCGGCTCCGGCAGCTTCAACGAGGCCTGCTCGGGAGCCTGTCCGACCGATCCCGCGGTCCAGAGGGTGACCAGGCCCGTGCCGTCGCAGGGGCCGTGCTCCGTCGATCTCTCACCCGAGCAGACCGGGCAGACCCTGTAGCCGGTGTCATCACACTTGGGACACCTCTTGGCACCCCATCCGCGACATTCCGGACAAGCAGTGCGAGGCTTGCGGCACTTCTCACAGGCGGTCCGGCCGGCAGCGGGCTTCTCCCGCGGCGAGCCGGACGGCGAGCGGTCCTTGCGGCGTTCACCCGTGCCGTCGCACCAGGTGCACGGCTCGACGCCCTCGCAGGCCGGGCACACCGGGCCGATGTCGCAGCGCAGCCTTCCCTTGGCCCGGCAGCGCGAGCAGGGCTGCCGTCCGTCGTCACAGCCACAGGGCACCGTTCTGACCGAGCCGCGGAGCACGAACTCCACCGTCCGCGACACCGTCGGGTCCTTCGGCGGGTCGACCGGATGGTCGCGCAGCTCGCCTTCGTACTCGGGCCGCCGCGACGTGTCGTACGTGCCGGGCCTGGACTCCGGCCGCGTGGCGCGGGTCTCCACGCAGCGGACGATGCGCAGGTCGAGCAGCGGGAGCCGGGTGATGTCGGCGCCGGCCCGCCGCAGTTGTGCCCCGCGTCCCGGCCGGCCGGTGTGCCGGGCGACGGCTTCGAGGATGTCGCCCTCGGACAGTGCGTCGGCCATGACGGCGCTTCCACCTCCCCGGTAGGCGCGCCCGCGCGCGGAACGCAGCGTACGGCGGGGGCCGCCCGGCACTCAAGAGGGCGTCGAAAGAGCGTCACCGGCGCCTCGCGGGGCGGTTCCGGGGAGTCGCACCTCGGACCCCCGGCGTACCCGATCGCGCGCGGATGTGTGATCATGTCCTCACGTTCCGCGTAGATCGTAAAAGGTTGTACAGGATGCGCATGGAATCAAAAGCATTCGCAAAGCTATATTCAGGTTTGTGGCATCAAACGTTAACCATGTGAAGCGAATACTCCTGCGTTCAGGGAAGAGCCCCTACGACGTCGTCCCTGTCGAGCGCGCTCTCCACGAGGACGTGTTCGCCACCAACTCGGGCAACCTGATCTTCAGCGATGCCGCCCACAAGATCCTGGAGACGCCGGGCTCGGAAGTGGTGTCGAACGGCATCACCACCAGGGTCGCCGACGCCGACCGCATCAACAGCGAGTACGACGTCTTCGTCATCCCGCTCGCCAACGCCTTCAGGCCGTCCTTCGAGCGCCAACTGGAGCGTCTGACCCAGCTCATCTCGAAGCTGAAGATCCCGGTCGTCGTGCCGGGCGTAGGTGCCCAGACCGGCGTCAACTACTCCGCGGACCGGCTGCGCCCCATGCAGTCCACGGTCTACGCGTTCGTCTCCGCCGTGCTCGACCACAGCGCCTCGATCGGTGTGCGCGGGGAGTTCACCGAGCGGTATCTGCGGGACATGGGCTTTCGTGACGTGGACGTCATCGGCTGCCCCTCGATGTTCCTCAACGGCACCAGGCTCGACATCCGCGAGAGCAGCCGGACGCTCGGGCCCGACTCACGGATCTCCGTCAACGGATCGCACGACGCCGTGCGGAAGCACAAGCTCGGGCAGATCATCAACCGCGCCCACGCCCGCTACCCCCATCTCCGGTTCATCGGCCAGAACCTCTCCGAAGCACGTCAGCTGCACTGGCGCGACCTCTCCCATCAGAACGCCTCGCTGACCAGCATCCCCACCCACCCCGACCACCCCATGTACCGGGAGGACAAGGTCCGCGTCTATGTCGACCCGGCCGCCTGGATGGATGACCTTCGCGGCTTCGACTTCTCCTTCGGCTCCCGGATCCACGGCAACATCGCGGCGCTGCTGGCCGGCACGCCCGCCACCGTGCTCTGCGGCGACTCCCGGACGCTGGAGCTGTGCCGCTACTTCGACATCCCGCACCGGATGCTCGCCAAGACCCCCTCCGATCTCGACCCCGCCGATCTCTGCGCCGAGGCCGACTTCGGGCCGCTGACACGCGGTCACCAGGAGCGGTTCGACCGGTTCATGAACTTCCTGGACAAGAACGGCCTGGAGAACACCTTCACCCATGGGGACGGCGGTGCGGCCTTCGAGTCGCGGATGAGCGGGCTGGCCTTCCCTCCGGGCATCCGCCCGTGGGTCGGCGCCGACGCCGCCACGATGAGCGCCCGCCTGGGCTGGCTCCAGTCCCAGCTCACGGACCTGACCGAGCAGAACAATCAGCTCAAGCGGAAGCTCGCGAAGAACTCCGCGGTGCCGGTCCAGCGCTCCACGTACCAGCGGGCCCGCAGTGTCGTCGGGCGGCCCATCAAGCGCGCGCTGCGTCCCTCGCGCTGAGGGCTGTCCCGTAACCCCCGGCGGGCGCGCGGCGTCAGCCACGGATGACGGCACAGCCCTCAGGTGTGTTGCCCTGCGAGGTCGGGGACGCGGTCGGCGGGTGGTTTGCCTGCAGGCAGGGTGCGTCCGTCGTCCGAGGCCGGTCCGTACAGGGCCGGCCTCCGGCTTTCGCGGCCCGCGCCCGGCGGCCTCGCCGCCCACCGGACCACCTCCGGCGCCTAGAATCGGAGTGTTTGTCCCCAGGCTGCCGCCGCTGCCCCGATCCGTACGGAGTCCACGCGCCCATGTCCACCCCCCACGATCCGTACGTCCGGGTGCGCGGCGCCCGTGAGCACAATCTCCAGGACGTCTCGGTCGACATCCCGCGCGATACCCTCACCGTGTTCACCGGCGTCTCGGGCTCCGGGAAGTCCTCACTCGCGTTCGGCACGATCTACGCGGAGGCGCAGCGCCGCTACTTCGAGTCCGTCGCCCCGTACGCCCGTCGGCTGATCCACCAGGTCGGTGCGCCCGCGGTCGGCGAGATCACCGGGCTGCCGCCCGCCGTCTCGCTGGAGCAGCGCCGTTCGGTGCCCGGCGCCCGTTCCTCGGTCGGGACGGTCACCACGCTCTCCAACTCCCTGCGCATGCTGTTCTCGCGCGCCGGGACCTACCCGCCCGGTGCCGAACGGCTGGACTCCGACTCCTTCTCGCCGAACACCGCCGCCGGGGCCTGCCCCGAGTGCCACGGTCTCGGCCGCATCCACCGCACCACCGAGGGACTACTGGTCCCCGATCCCTCGCTCTCGATCCGGGACGGCGCGATCGCCGCCTGGCCGGGGGCCTGGCAGGGCAAGAACCTGCGCGATGTGCTGGACGCGCTGGGCTACAACATCGTCCGCCCGTGGCGCGAGCTGGACGCCTCGGACCGGGAGTGGATCCTGTTCACCGATGAGCAGCCCGTGGTGACGGTCCACCCGGTGCGGGAGGCGGGACGCATCCAACGCCCCTACCAGGGCACGTACATGAGCGCCCGGCGCTATGTGCTGCACACCTTCGCGGATTCCAAGAGCCGCACGCTGCGTGCCAAGGCCGAGCGCTTCCTGACCAGTGCCCCCTGCCCGGTCTGCGGTGGCGGCCGGCTGCGGCCGGAGGCGATGGCCGTCACCTTCGCCGGCCGTTCGATCGCCGAACTGGCCGCGCTTGCGCTCACCTCCCTCGCCGAGGTGCTGCGCACGGCGGGCGGGAGCGACACGGCGCGGGTCCTGACGGCGGATCTGCTCGCCCGGATCGAGACGGTCACCGAGCTCGGCCTCGGTTATCTCAGCCTCGACCGCACGGCTCCGACGCTGTCCTCCGGCGAGCTGCAACGGCTGCGCCTCGCCACCCAGCTGCGCTCCGGCCTGTTCGGTGTCGTGTATGTGCTGGACGAGCCGTCGGCCGGTCTGCACCCGGCGGACACCGAGTCGTTGCTGGGGGTGCTGGGCCGGCTGAAGGAAGCCGGGAACTCCGTCTTCGTCGTGGAGCATCAGATGGATGTGGTGCGCCGGGCGGACTGGCTGGTCGACGTGGGGCCGCTGGCCGGTGAGCACGGGGGCAGGGTGCTGCACAGCGGTCCGCCGACCGGGCTCGCGGAGGTGACGGAGTCGGCGACCCGGCGCTTCCTCTTCGACGACGGGCCCGCTCCGGTGCGACAGGTGCGTACACCGTCGGGGTGGCTGAAACTGAACGGCGTCGACCGCCACAATGTGCGAGGGGTGGACGCCGAGTTCCCGCTGGGGGTCTTCACCGCCGTGACCGGCGTCTCGGGGTCGGGGAAGTCGACCCTGGTCGGTCAGGTCCTGGCCGGTGTGCTCGCCGACCGGCAGGTGTCCGCCGCCGCGGGTCCGCCCGCGGAGCTTCCCCCGCCCTGGTGCGCGTCGGCGCAGGGGCTGGAGGCGGTGGACCGCCTCGTGCAGGTGGACCAGAAGCCGATCGGCCGCACCCCCCGTTCCAATCTGGCCACGTACACCGGGCTCTTCGATGTCGTGCGGAAGCTGTTCACCGAGACGGACACGGCGCGCGAGCGCGGCTACAAGGCGGGGCGGTTCTCCTTCAATGTGGCGGGCGGGCGGTGCGAGACCTGCCAGGGCGAGGGGTTCGTCTCCGTCGAGCTGCTCTTCCTGCCCAGTACGTACGCGCCCTGTCCGGACTGTCACGGTGCCCGGTACGACCCGCAGACCCTGGAGGTCACCCTGCGCGGCCTGGACATCGCGCAGGTCCTGGATCTGACGGTGGAGTCGGCGGCCGGTTTCTTCGCCGGGACGCCCGCCGCCGAGCGCAGTCTGCGCACGCTGCTCGATGTCGGACTCGGGTATCTGCGGCTCGGTCAGCCGGCCACGGAGCTGTCGGGCGGCGAGGCCCAGCGGATCAAGCTGGCCGCCGAGCTCCAGCGCACGCGCCGGGGCCACACCCTGTATCTGCTGGACGAGCCGACGACCGGGCTGCATCCCGCCGATGTCGAGATGCTGATGCGGCAGTTGCACGGGCTGGTGGACGCGGGCAACACCGTCGTGGTCGTGGAGCACGACATGGCGGTGGTGGCGGGCGCCGACCGGGTGATCGACCTCGGCCCCGGAGGCGGTGACCGAGGCGGCCGGATCGTGGCGGCGGGATCGCCCATGGAGGTCGCGCGCGCGGAGGGCAGCCGCACCGCGGCGTACCTCAGGGCCTCGCTCCGGCTGACCTGAGGATTCAACTCCCCTTCCATCATGGAGAGTTGCCACATCAGGCAAGCAATGGGAAATGAAAAGGCAAAGAGCATTGACCGAAGGCTGGTCCAGACCAATCATGGGCAGGCCCCACGGCCGCTCCATGCCGTGCGGCATGTGACCCCCGGCCGGGAATCACAGGAACGGGCCGCGCCCCTGACCGGGCGCGGCCGAGCCGTGCGATCCGCCCGTTGTCTCACCCCGCTGGGAGCACCCCATGAGACGTCCAAGAACACTCGGCGCAGTCCTGAGTGTCCTGGCGACGACCATCGCCTCCGCCGGACTGGTCCTCGGATCAGGCGTCGGCGCCGAGGCCGCCACGACCGCCGCCACTCCCCTGCCCGCGCACGTCTTCGCCCCGTACTTCGAGGCGTGGAACGGCGACAGCCCGGCCGCGCTCGCGCAGGCGTCCGGTGCCAAATACCTGACCATGGCCTTCATCCAGACGGAGGCCCGCGGTTCCTGCACCCCCTACTGGAACGGCGATTCGAGCACCCCCATCGCCCAGTCCGAGTTCGGCGCCGACTTCACCACCATGCGGTCGCGCGGCGGCGATGTGATCCCGTCGTTCGGCGGATACACGGCCGACAACGGCGGCACCGAGATCGCCGACAGCTGTACGAACGTCGACTCCATCGCGGCAGCGTACGAGAAGGTCATCACGACCTACGACGTGTCCCGCCTCGACATGGATATCGAGGACAACTCCCTGGAGAACAGCGCCGGTGTCGACCGCCGCAACAAGGCGATCAAGAAGGTCCAGGACTGGGCCGCAGCCAACGGCCGCTCGGTGCAGATCTCCTACACCCTGCCCACCACCACGAGCGGACTGGCGGACAGCGGTCTGGCGGTGCTGGAGAACGCCGTTGCCAACGGCACCAAGGTCGACGTGGTGAACCTGATGACGTTCGACTACTACGACGGCGCCTCGCACAACATGGCGCAGGACACCCAGACTGCGATCACGGGTCTGAAGGGCCAGCTGGCCGGCCTCTACCCGTCGAAGACCGACGCCCAGCTGTGGGGCATGACCGGCGTCATCGAGATGCCGGGCATCGACGACTACGGTCCGGCCGAGACGTTCACCACGGCCGACGCGACCTCGGTCTACAACTGGGCCGTCGCCAAGGGCGTCAGCACCCTGTCGTTCTGGGCACTCCAGCGCGACAACGGAGGCTGCCCCGGCACCGGGGGCAGCGACACCTGCTCCGGGATCGCCCAGGACACCTGGCACTTCTCGCACACCTTCGCACCGTTCACGAGCGGCTCGGGTCCGGTGACGGACGACTACTCGGTGGCCGTCGCACCCGGTTCGGCCACGGTCGCCCCCGGGGGCTCCACCACGGCGACCGTGAACACCGCAGTCACCTCCGGCAACGCCAGGACCGTGGCGCTGGCAGCGAGCGGAGCTCCCGCGGGTGTGACGGCGACGCTCAGCCCGACCGCGGTCACCGCGGGAGGTACGTCCAAGCTGACGGTCAGCGCGTCGGCGTCCGCGGCGCCCGGCACGTACAGGATCGATGTGACCGGCACGGCGGGCACACTCAGCCACGCGGCGGCCTTCACCCTGACGGTGTCGGGTCCGGGCGGCGGCACGGGCGCCCTGGTGAACGGTGACTTCGAGACGGGTTCGCTGAGTCCCTGGACCTGTGAGTCCGGCGGCTCGATCGTCTCCACCCCGGTCCACGGCGGTTCGCACGCGCTCGCGGCGGCGGCCACCGCGTCGCAGACGGGCGAGTGCACACAGACGCTCACCCTGTCCCCCCACACCACGTACACGCTGAGCGGCTGGGTGCAGGGCTCCTACGGCTATCTCGGTGTACGGGGGGACGCCTCGGCGAGCACCTGGGGCTCGTCGAGCGGCTACGCCAAGCAGTCGGTGGCGTTCACCACGGGGTCGACCGGGGCGGTGACCGTCTATCTGCACGGCTGGTACGGGCAGGGCACGGTCTACGGCGACGACCTCTCCGTGACGTCCTGACCCGGCGGAACGGCTGAGACTTCCCGGCCCCGGAGGTGGGCGGCCTCCGGGGCCGGGGACTCGGCCGTTCGCTCAGCGGCGCACCTTCCGGGTCGCCCGCAGCCACTCCTTGTTCATGGCGGAGATCGACGGCAGCGGAATGCCCTTCGGACAGGCCGTGGCGCACTCCCCGGTGAGCGTGCAGCCTCCGAAGCCCTCGCTGTCCATCTGTCCGACCATGTCGAGGACGCGGGTCTCGCGCTCGGGAGCGCCCTGCGGCAGGACGTTGAGATGGTTGATCTTCGCCGAGGTGAAAAGCATCGCCGAGCCGTTGGGGCAGGCCGCGACACAGGCGCCGCAGCCGATGCACTCGGCGTGCTCGAAGGCGAAGTCGGCGTCCGGCTTGGGCACCGGGGTGGCATGTGCCTCGGGGGCGGTGCCGGTCGGGGCGGAGATGTATCCGCCCGCCTGGATGATCCGGTCGAAGGCCGAGCGGTCCACGACCAGGTCCTTGACGACCGGGAAGGCCGAGGCGCGCCACGGTTCGATGTCGATCGTGTCGCCGTCCTCGAAGGACCGCATGTGGAGCTGGCATGTGGTGGTGCGTTCCGGGCCGTGGGCGTCGCCGTTGATGACGAGGCTGCAGGCTCCGCAGATGCCCTCGCGGCAGTCGTGGTCGAAGGCGACGGGGTCGTCGCCGGCGAGGATGAGTTCCTCGTTGAGGGTGTCGAGCATTTCCAGGAACGACATGTCCTGCGAGATGCCGTCCACCTCGTAGGTGGACATGGCGCCGGGGGCGTCGGCGCTCTTCTGGCGCCAGACGCGCAGGGTGAGCTTCATGCGTAGCTCCGCTGGGTGGGGTGTACGTAGTCGAAGACGAGGTCTTCCTTGTGCAGGACGGGGGCCTCGCCGGTGCCGGAGAACTCCCAGGCCGCGGCGTAGGAGAACTCCTCGTCCCGGCGGGCGGCTTCGCCGTCCGGGGTCTGCGACTCCTCACGGAAGTGGCCTCCGCAGGACTCGGCGCGGTGCAGGGCGTCGAGGCACATGAGCTCGGCGAGCTCCAGGTAGTCCACGATGCGGTTGGCCTTCTCCAGCGACTGGTTGAACTCGTCGCCGGTGCCGGGCACCTTGATGCGACGCCAGAACTCCTCGCGGATCCGCGGGATCCGGTCGAGTGCCGTGCGCAGCCCCTCCTCGGTGCGGGCCATTCCGCAGTACTCCCACATGAGTTCACCGATCTCCCGGTGGAAGGAGTCGGGGGTGCGGTCGCCGTCGACGGAGAGCAGCAGGTTCAGCCGGTCCTCGGTGTCCGCGACGACCTCTTCGACGGCGGGGTGCGAGGCGCCGACCTCGTCGTGGTGGGGATTGCGGGCCAGGTAGTCGTTGATGGTCGACGGCAGGACGAAGTAGCCGTCCGCCAGGCCCTGCATCAGCGCGGAGGCGCCGAGCCGGTTGGCGCCGTGGTCGGAGAAGTTGGCCTCGCCGATCGCGAACAGGCCCGGGATCGTGGTCTGGAGGTCGTAGTCGACCCAGAGTCCGCCCATCGTGTAGTGCACGGCGGGGTAGATCCGCATCGGGGTCTCGTACGGGTTCTCCGCGGTGATCCGCGCGTACATGTCGAAGAGGTTGCCGTACTTCTCCTCGACCTCGGCCCGGCCCATCCGCTGGATGGCTTCGGCGAAGTCCAGGTAGACGCCCTGTCCGCCGGGGCCGACGCCGCGTCCCTCGTCGCAGACGTTCTTCGCGGCGCGGGAGGCGATGTCCCGGGGGACGAGGTTGCCGAAGGCGGGGTAGATGCGCTCCAGGTAGTAGTCGCGCTCCTGCTCGGGGATCTCGTTCGCGGGGCGGTTGTCGCCCTTGGCCTTCGGCACCCAGATCCGGCCGTCGTTGCGCAGCGACTCGCTCATCAGGGTCAGCTTGGACTGGTGGTCGCCGGTGCGCGGGATGCAGGTGGGGTGGATCTGGGTGAAGCAGGGGTTGGCGAAATAGGCGCCGCGGCGGTGGGCGCGCCAGACGGCGGTGGCGTTGGAGTTCATGGCGTTCGTCGACAGATAGAAGACGTTGCCGTAGCCGCCGCTGGCCAGCACGACCGCGTCGGCGAAGTAGGTGTCGATCTTCCCGGTGACCAGGTCGCGGGCGACGATGCCGCGGGCCTTGCCGTCGACGATGATCAGGTCGAGCATCTCGGTGCGGGCGTGCAGTTCGACGTTGCCCGCGGCGATCTGCCGGGACAGCGCCTGGTAGGCGCCGAGGAGGAGCTGCTGCCCCGTCTGGCCGCGGGCGTAGAAGGTGCGGGAGACCTGGACGCCGCCGAAGGACCGGTTGTCGAGGAGGCCGCCGTACTCGCGGGCGAAGGGGACGCCCTGGGCGACGCACTGGTCGATGATCTCCACGGAGATCTGGGCGAGCCGGTGCACATTGGACTCACGGGCCCGGAAGTCGCCGCCCTTGACCGTGTCGTAGAAGAGCCGGTGGATCGAGTCACCGTCGTTGCGGTAGTTCTTCGCGGCGTTGATACCGCCCTGCGCGGCGACCGAGTGGGCGCGGCGGGGCGAGTCCTGGAAGCAGAACTGGACGACGTGGTAGCCCTGTTCGGCCAGCGTCGCGCCGGCCGAACCACCGGCCAGGCCGGTGCCGACGACGATGACGGTGTGCTTGCGGCGGTTGGCCGGGTTGACCAGCTTGGCCTGGAAGCGGCGGGTGTCCCAGCGTTCGGCGACGGGGCCTTCGGGGGCCTTGGTGTCGACGACGGGCGCGCCCGTGCGGTAGTGCGTGTAGTCGGTCATGTCAGCTCACGACTCCGGTCATGACGGCGACGGGTACGGAGATGAAGCCCACCGTCAGCACCAGTGCGAGGACGTTGGCGATGGTCTTGAGGACGCGCTCACGGGTTGCCCGGCCCGCGCCCAGGGTCTGTGCGGCGCTCCAGAATCCGTGCTGCACATGGAGTCCGAGGGCGAGCATGGCGACGATGTAGATCGTGTTGCCGTACCAGGTGGAGAAGGTGTCGACGACGTTCTGGTACGGGTGCCCGGACTGGAACCCGCCGGAGTGCACGGTGCCCGTCGTCAGGTCGAGGATGTGCCAGACGATGAACAGGGCGAGGATGATCCCGCCCCAGCGCATGGTCCGGGTGGCATAGCCGGCGCGCGGCTTCTTGTGGACGTACTTGGCGGGGCGCGCCCTGATGTCGCGGCGGCTCAGCTGGTACGCGGAGACGGCGTGCAGCACCACGGCGAGGACGAGCACCACGCGGACGATCCACAGGGCCCACTCGTAGTGCAGGAAGGGCTCCCCCATGGTCCGCAGCCAGTGCGCGTAATGGTTGAACTCGCCGGACCCGAAGAAGATCTTCAGGTTGCCGAGCATGTGGACGACCAAGTAGAGGAGCATGATCAGGCCACTCACGGCCATGATCATCTTCTTGCCGACGGATGAGTCCCAGAGCGTACGCGTCATGGACGGCCGTCGGTCCGTCCGTGTTGCCAATGCCATGGACACGACGCTAGGGCCGAAGGACCCCATCAGTCCAAGACATGGTGCAGCTCATGTTCATAGGCTCTCGCTATCGATGCCCGTAAGGAATTGATCACGGGGTGGTCGTGCTTCTTGGCGGCGTGTTACCAGGTACTCGGCGCGCTCGTACGACAGCCGACCGTGGCCGGTGTGAGGCAGAGGCCGACGCCTGGAGGGTGCGAGGCCATGTAGCCGCAACGGTTGACCCTGACGCAGGGGCAACCTCTCAGCATGGTGGGCACGACTACGAGAACCAGTGCGATCGAGGTCGCCGGGCTACGCAAGTCGTACGGCGACCACGAGGTAGTCGCCGGAGTCGACCTGGCCGTCCCCGCAGGCACCGTCTACGCCCTGCTCGGACCCAACGGGGCCGGCAAGACCACCACAGTCCGGATCCTGTCCACATTGCTCCCCGCAGACGCCGGTGAGGCTCGGGTCGCCGGGTACGACATACGCCGCAAGGCAGACCAGGTGCGTGCGTCGATCGGAGTGACCGGGCAGTTCTCCGCCGTGGACGAGTTACTGACCGGGCGGGAAAATCTGCGGCTGATGGCCGACCTCGGTCACCTCGACCGGCGCCGTGCGGAGAGCGTGGTAGAGCAACTGCTGGAGCGGTTCCACCTGGCTGATGCCGCCGACCGGCGCACGGTGACGTACTCCGGCGGTATGAAGCGGCGGCTGGACCTGGCAATGACCCTGGTGGCAGGGCCGCGGCTGATCTTTCTCGACGAGCCGACCACCGGCCTCGACCCGCGCAGCCGCCGTGACCTGTGGGGGATCGTGCGGGAGCTGGTGGCCGACGGGGTCACCGTCGTCCTCACCACCCAGTACCTGGAGGAGGCCGACCAGCTCGCCGACCGGATCGGTGTGCTCGACGGGGGCCGGCTGGTCGCCGAGGGCACCGCGGCCGAGCTGAAGCGGCTGGTTCCCGGCGGTCATGTCGAGCTTCAGGCCGCCGACAGTGAACGGCTGGCCGAGTTGGCGCGCCAGTTCCCCGAGGCGAACCCGAACGCCGCGGCGCTCACCCTGACCCTGCCGCACGACGGCAGCCTGACCACGCTGCGACGGCTGTTGGCCGAGATCGACGACGACGCGGTCACGGGGCTCGCCGTGCACACCGCGGACCTGGATGACGTGTTCCTGGCTCTCACCGGCCACTCCACCGCCGACGCGCCTCCCGAGGAGGTGCCGGCATGAATACCGCAAGGTATGCCGTCCGCGATTCGGCGACCATGCTGCGCCGCAACCTGAAGCACATGGCCCGGCACCCGTCGCAGACGCTGATGCTGATCGGCCTGCCGCTGCTGTTCCTGCTGCTGTTCGTCTACGTCTTCGGCGGCACCATGGGCGCCGGTCTGCCCGGAGCCCCGACGGGGGACCGCGGCGACTACCTGACGTTCATCACTCCCGGGATCTTGCTGATGGCGGTGGCAAGCGTGTCCATCAGCACCGCGGTCTCGGTCGCCACAGACATGACAGGCGGGATCATCGACCGGTTCCGAACCATGGCCATCGCCAAGGTCTCGGTGCTCACCGGCCACGTGCTGGGCGCGATGGTCCAGACTGCGCTGGCACTCGCAACGGTCTTCGGCGTGGCGTTCCTGCTCGGTTTGGAGACCGCCGCCTCGGCGATGCAGTGGTTGGACCTGATCGGTCTGTTCGCGCTGCTGTCGTTCGTGATGACCTGGTTCACCGTGGCGCTGGGGCTGGCCAGCCCGAACCCGGAGGCCGCGAGCAACTGGCCGATGATCTTCTTGATGCTGCCGTTCGTGGGCAGCGGGTTCGTGCCGGTCGAGTCGATGCCGACCGGGCTGCGGTGGTTCGCCGAGTACCAGCCGTTCACGCCGATCATGGACGCTTTCCGCGGTCTGCTGGCCGGATCGCCCGATGGTTCGGACGTGCTCTGGTCCATCGGCTGGTGTGTGGTGATCGGGCTGGTCGGCTACCTCTGGTCGCGGCGTCTCTACCGGACCCGGGCTGCGAACTAGGAGACTGGTCTGATGCTGACTATCGGCGAGCTGGCGTCGTATACCGGAGTGACGGTGCGCGCGGTGCGGCACTATCACGCCAAGGGGCTGCTGCCGGAGCCGGAGCGGGACCACTCCGGCTATCGGAGGTATGGCGCCGGCGCCGTAGTCGAGTTGGTCAAGATCCGGACCCTCGCCGAGGCCAGGGTCCCTCTGGCGCGCATGCGGGAGCTGCTGCAGGCCGACGAGGAGGAGTTCACCGCGGCAGTCGCAGATATCGACAAGCGGCTGCGGGCGGAGATCCGGGAGCGGCAGCGACACCGCGAGCGGATCGCCCGCCTCGCCGCCGGGGACAGCCTGGCACTGCCCCAGGAGGTGGTCGAGTACCTTGACCGGCTGCGGGCGCTCGGGGTCGACGAACGGATTGTCCAGGTCGAGCGCGACGGCTGGATCCCGCTGGCCGCGCGCTCACCCGAGCAAGTCCCGGAGTGGATGGCACGCAAGCGGGAGCAGATCGCCGACCCGCAGATCATCGACTTCTATCTCACCCTGAGCAAAGCTCTCGACCGCACCGACGACGACCCACGGCTGGTCGAACTGGCCGACAAGTTGGCCGCCTACATCACGCAGATGGCCAACGAGCAGGGCGAGTTCTACGTCGACGACACCGGCATCGAGCCGCCGTTCGCCGAGCTGCTGGATACACATGTGTTCGACACCCTGCCGCCGACCCGTCGGCTGATCGAGCTGCTGACGAAGCGAGGCTGGACCGGCTGGACCAAGCTTGAGCGCGTGAACCCAACACGGGGTGCGGCCGGAACACAGTAGGAAGACGCTGCGGTGCGGCGTTCCTGGCGGATCGGCCTCGATGCCGCACGCAGCAAACTGGCGGCCCTCGGCCGGAGGGCTCCGGCCGACGGCCGACCCCAACTGGTCGACCTCGGCATGCCCGTCTTCACCGGCTGGATGATCTCGATACTTATTTAGGCTGCGTGTATGCAATTCCAGCAGCTGATGTATTTCGTGGCCGTGGCGGAGACGCGCCATTTCACCCGTGCCGCCGAGGAGGTGCACGTCTCCCAGCCCTCGCTCTCCCAGCAGATCAGGGCGCTGGAGAACGAGCTGGGGGCGGAGCTCTTCAGCCGGGCCCGCGGCAACATCACCCTCACCGACGCGGGCGAGGCCCTGCTGCCGCTGGCCCGCCGCATCCTCGCGGACGCCGACACCGCACGCCACGAGGTGCAGGAGCTGGCGCAGTTGCGCCGGGGCCGGGTCAGGCTCGGCGCGACGCCCAGCCTCTGCACGGGCCTCCTGCCCGACGTGCTGCGCGCCTTCCATGACCGACACCCGGGGATCCAGCTGCTGCTGGAGGAGGGCGGCTCGCTGG
The DNA here is from genome assembly GCF_040643055.1 of Streptomyces sp. NPDC047515. Lineage (NCBI taxonomy): Bacteria > Bacillati > Actinomycetota > Actinomycetes > Kitasatosporales > Streptomycetaceae > Streptomyces > Streptomyces sp. NPDC047515. The sequence goes on along the minus strand of NZ_JBEYTM010000008.1, from coordinate 122,455 downwards.
ACCTCGTACGGGAGCTGGCGCGCGGCGCACTCGATCTCGCCCTGGTCGTGCTGCCGCTGCCCGCCGCCTCCCCCGCGCTCACCACGGTCGAGCTGCTCCAGGAGGACCTGGTCGTGGTGTCCTCGGCGCGTGCGCCACGGCCCGGCCGGGGCGGGAGCGTGCGGATCGCCGATCTCCAGGGTGCATCACTGGTGATGTTCCGGCACGGCTACGACCTGCGCGAACTGACGGTCGCCGCTTGTCGCGCGGAGGGCTTCGAGCCGTCGTTCACGGTGGAGGGCGGGGAGATGGACGCGGTGCTCGGCTTCGTCCGGGCCGGGCTCGGGATCGCGGTGGTCCCCAGCATGATCGCCGTCCGGGCCGGCCACGACCTGCGGACCACACCGCTGGCCCGGCCGGGCCTGCGGCGCACGATCGCACTCGCGCACCGCAGCGATGTGGCCCCGCCGCGCGCGGCACGCGAGCTGCAGAAGGTGCTGCTCGCCAGCCGGACGGGCTGATCCGGCCCGTCCGGCCTTCGAGAACCGCGCCGACGCCCTCCGGCGTCCCTCACGCCGCGTCGGCCAGCAGCAGCGAGTGGATCCGGTCGGGCGCTCCGGGACGGGCGTAGTACCACCCCTGCGCCGTGTCGCATCCCAGATCCCGCAGCTGCTCCGCCTGGGCCCTGGTCTCCACGCCCTCGACCGTGACCGCGAGGTCCAGGCTGTGCGCCAGCGAGACGATTCCCTCGACGATCTTCATGTCGACCGGGTCCACCGGATGCTGCTGCATGCCCTGGGTGAAGGAACGGTCCAGCTTGAGCACGCTCACCGGGAGCCGGCGCAGGTTGGCCAGGTTCGAGTACCCGGTGCCGAAGTCGTCGAGCGCTATGTCGACGCCCATCTCGGACAGTTGCCGCAGCGGCTTGAGCAGATCGTCGTCCGCACCGATGAGCGCGGACTCGGTGACCTCCAGGCACAGCGCCCCGGGGTCGAGCCCCGACCGCTCCAGGACGTCGACGGTCTCGGCGACCAGCCCCGGGTGGTGCAGCTGGGTCGGCGAGAGGTTGACGTTGATCCGCAGCGGACCGCCGTCGCTGTGCCGCTCCTGCCAGAAATTGGCCTGACGCACGGATTCCTCCAGTACCCAGCGGCCGAGCGGCACGATCAGCCCGGTGTGCTCGGCGAGCGGGATGAACCGGTCGGGACCGAGCACTCCGTGCTGCGGGTGGCACCAGCGCACCAGCGCCTCCGCGCCGTGCACCGAACCGTCGCCCAGATGCACCAGGGGCTGGTACTCGATGAAGAACTCACCGCGCTCCAGAGCCGCCGGCAGTGCGGTGGTCAGCCCGTGCCGGGTGATGGCGCGGGCGTCCGCCTCGGCGTCGGCGAGCTCGAAGCGGTTGCCGCCCGCCGACTTGGCCCGGTACATCGTGATGTCGGCGCTGCGCAGCACCTCGGCGGCGCTGCGTTCACCGGCGGGCCCTTCGACGACCCCGATGGAGCCGCGTACGGTCAGCTCACGGCCTTCCAGGCGGATCGGGGTGCTGAGCACGCCGAGGATCCGGCAGGCCAGCTCGTCGACCTCCGTCCGGGTGTCGGGGCCCGTGGTCAGGGCCACGAACTCGTCGCCGCCGAGCCGCGCCACCATCTCGCCGGGCGCGGTCGCACAGCTCTGCAGCCGGTCGGCGACCTCGACCAGCAGCCGGTCGCCCGACGCGTGACCGAGGCTGTCGTTGATGGCCTTGAAGCCGTCGAGGTCGAGGTAACACAGGCCGAAGCGGCTGCCGTCGTCGGCTGAGAGCGCTTTCTCCAGCCGCTCGAAGAACAGCGTCCTGTTGGGCAGGCCGGTGAGAGCGTCGTGGGTGGCCTCGTACCGAAGCCGCAGGTTGAGCAGCCGACGCTCCGTGGTGTCCTCCAACAGCGCCAGTTGGTACTCCGGTCTGCCCTCGGCGTCGCGCAGCAGAGACACCGTCAGATTGGTCCACAGGACCGTGCCGTCGTTGCGGTAGTACGGCTTCTCGACCCGGTAGTGCTCGCGCTCGCCGCGGACCAGCTCGTTGTAGTACTTCCAGACCTGCGGCGAGTCCTCCGGGTGGACCCACTCGTTGACCTTGTGGCTGCGCACATGGTGCTCCAGCCCGCCGAACATCCGGGTCAGGGTGTCGTTGACCTCCAGGACATTGCCGTCCAGGTCGGCTATCCCGATGCCGACGGCCGCGTCCTTGAAGACGGCGCGGAAGCGTGCCTCCGTGGCGTGCAGGGCCTGCTCGGCATTCGAGCGGGCGGTGAGTGCCGAGCGGGCGATGGCCTCCTGTTCGGCGAGTGTCCGCTCGCGCAGTGCCTGGGTGAAGCCGCCCGCGAGGGCGTGCTGCATCCGGGCACAGCGGGCTCTGCCGTCCTCGGTCGACAGCAGCGTCTCGCCGTTGCCGCCGCAGTAGAGCACGAGGTACGAGTCGACCACGCCGAGCGTGCTGCTGAGCGCGTCCGGATCCGTGCAGTGCGCGGCGACGAGGGCGGCGCCCACCTCGCTCGCGGGAGCCGCGTCGAAGGGCCGCGCGTGCAGGATGTCGCTGAGCGCACGGGCCAGCGGCAGCAGATGCTGTTCGAACTCCGGGCGCGTCATGGAGGTCGCCGTCGACGGGAAGATGGCCCGGCTCCAGATCGTGGCGAATCTCCGGAGCCGGTCCTCGGGGCCGTCGGGCTCCGTGTCGGGCGCTCCGGACGCTTGGGCGGGAATGCTCACGCCTTGCGTCCCACTCCTGCGAAGCCCGAGAAGGCGAATGGGTCCTCTTGCTCCGGCGCCATAGGGGTGTCGGGGCGCCAGTTCGGCATCGACACGAGTCCGGGCTCGACCATCTCGTGCCCCTCGAAGAATCGGCTGATCTCGTCGCGCGAACGCATGATCAGGGGGTTGCGGATGTCCTTGTAGACGCCGACCGTGCCGCCCGCCTCCTCCTGGGGGAGCGGAATCCCCTCGTACGATGCGTGGGTGATGACGATGAGGCTGCCGGGGGCGAGTGCCTCGCGCAGTTCGGTGAGCGCGCTCCGCGGGTCGTCGGAGTCCTCGATGAAGTGCAGTACGGCGACGAGGAGCAGAGCCACCGGACGCTTCAGGTCCAGCAGTTCGGAGATCTCCGGGTTCTTCACGATCTCCTGCGGGCGGCGCAGATCCGCGGCGGCGATCACCGCCCGGTCGTTTCCTTCGAGTACGGCCTGGCTGTGCGCGACCGCGACGGGGTCGTGATCGACATATGCCACCCGGGCCTCAGGGTCGGCCGCCTGCGCGACTTCGTGCACATTGCCGAAAGTCGGTATTCCGGAGCCGATGTCCAGAAACTGGGTGACGCCCTCGCTCACCGCATAACGCACGGCCCTGCGCATAAAGGCGCGATTCGCCTGCATGATCTTGGGGAGTCCCGGCATGAACTCCATCGCCTTGCGAGCCGCTTCCCGGTCCACCTCGAAATTGTGCGATCCGCCCAGATAGAAGTCGTACATGCGAGACACGCTCGGCACTGTGATGTCAATGCCTTGCGGTGCCCAGGCGGGACGCTCCATCGATGTCTCCAACAAGTCGCCACGGCGATCCGGCCATGTTCATGGTCAGTGTTGTCCAGAGGCTACTGATCGACCGCCAAGAGAGCGAGCGGAAACGGAAATTAGCCGTCCGTTATTGGTCACACACCAGTGGCATGTGCGATCGACCTGTCGCTACGTGTGACATTCGGCGACGAACCGGCCGCACAGAGGTACTTCGGGATACTCGGGGGGCACTCGCAGTTCCGCGCCGGGGGGCACCACGTACCATGTGCTGCCGACGCCTTGGCCGTTGGTGTCCTCCCCGACTTCACCTCGGCGGTGAAGGTACGGACCTGACAGCAGTGGATGGCTTGCCGTTCACCTCCGCCGGGCCGATTGAAAGCGGCAAAACCCTTGGTGATGACGCCTTTGACATCATTCATCGCCCATGGGCGACGACAGGGCACTTCCGTCGGCGGGAACCCGTGCGGACCGAGTTCATCGACTGCGCCACATCCTTCTTGAAGCGATAGGCCGTCCTGCCGCGCTCGGGGCCCCGCGAGTTCACCGGGTTCGGCGCCGGCCGGCCCTCGACGTTCACCGCGGCCTTCCCGTCGTCCGACGCGGACATGAACCGGCGGTCGCCCACCTGCTGCCCCTGGACATCGCCGGCCCGGCGCCGCGCCTCCCCTCGCCCCGACCGCACCGCCACCGTGAGCGCGAGGAGGGCCTCCGGCGCCCTCATGCGCGAGACATTCCGCCAGCGGTACGCGACAACTCCCCTTCGCCCCGGCCCGATTACGACGTGCAGTCGCTCATCAACAGCCCCGGGCACGGCTGGTGCCCCGCTTTGTTCAACACGTTCCCAGAGTTTCCTTGAGCCGCAAACATCCGGCGCTCCATGTCCCCACCATCAGGGGAATCCGGTCCGCCCCCGGCGTGTGCCGCTACGGGCCGGAACATGCTCCCCGTCGTGTACGGATCACTCATAGGACGGCTCGCGGCGGCCGTCGTACTCCTCTGGCTGCTGAGCGCCCCGGCGCCCGCGGTGGCGGACAACTGCGCGTACGCCTCCATCGGGCAGGACGGCGGGAGTTCGGCGGTCGCCGTGTCGGGCTACGGTCACTGTCACGCGGGCCCGGCGCCCAAGCCGACCCCACCGCCGAAACCGGCGCCGCCACCCCCGCCACCGCCGCCGCCCCCACCTCCTCCGCCACCGCCACCGCCGCCGCCGACCCACGCGCCGCCGCCACCGGAACCGGAGCCTGTGCCACCGCCCCCTCCGCCCTCACCCTCACCCTCGCCCTCCCCCTCCGCACGCTCCACACCCCCCGCGCCCCGGCCCGTGGCGCTCCCCACCTACCGCAAGCCGCCACGCAAGGTCCCGCGCCGCGGCACCTCCCTGGTCACCCTCACCCTCATGATCACGGCCCCCGCGGTCTTCGCCGTCGCCGTGCTGCGTCCCCGCTCCCGATGACCTTCGGAGAAACCCATGTCGGAATGGCTTGTTCTCGCCCTCGCCATGATCGCGGCCAGTGCCGTCGTCCTGACCACCGCCGTACTCAGCAACCGCCGGATCGCGGACGATGACGACCCGTCCGAGACACCTGACGTCATCGAGTACATGACGATGATGATCGGCGTGGTCTACGCGATCGTGCTGGGCCTCGCCATCGCGGGCGTCTGGGAGGGCCGCAGCGCGGCCCAGGAGTACGTACGCCAGGAGGCCCAGGCCCTGCACGAGGTGAAGGCCCGCTCCGCCGTCTACCCGGCCGAGGTGCGCACGCGCATCCGCACCGATGTCGACGCCTACGTCCGTCACGTCCTCCACGACGAGTGGCGGTCCATGTCGGACCACGGCACCCTCACCGACGAGGGGGCCCGGCTCCTCGGCCGGGTTCGTGCCGACGTCACCGACTACCGGCCGAGGAACGACCACGAGGGGCAGGCATATCAGCCACTGGTCGATGAGGTGGCCGCGGCCGACGACGCGCGCAGCGGACGTGGCCAGAGCGCCGGTGCGACCATGCCGGGCGTGGTCTGGTTCGGACTGATCACCGGGGCGCTGGTGACCATCGGGCTGATCTTCACACTGCAGATCCGCAGAACCTTCCGCGAACTGCTGCTGGCCGGCCTCTTCAGCGTCCTGATCGCCTTTCTGCTCTTCCTGATCTGGGACTTCGACTCCCCCTTCGGCCGGGGCATCTCGGCCACCTCGGCACCGTTCCTCGATCTGTTTCCCGGCGCGGCGGGCGGATAGCCGTCCGCCGAAAGCCGAAGTGCGGGCGATGCGCCGCTCGGGCGAAGCCGGTGCCCCGAGCGGCGCACTCGGATCGACGGAGGAAAGTGCGACTTCTAGCGTTTGGCCCGTCGAGGTGCATTTCTGACGCTCTGTGGAAATCCGTTCCGCAACTGCTCCTCGGGGACCGGAGGGTTCACCCATGCGCGTAATAGGTGTCGCACCCGTCGCCCTGCTCGGCGCCGCCGCACTCGTCCCGACCGTCGCGGCCGCGTCCGCGTACGCCGCGACGTCGACAGGCGCGTCCTCCGCGACCGGATACACCGTCACTCCGTCGGTGATCGCGCCGGGGAGCCAGGTCGTCCTGGCCGCCCGGGGGTGCTCCACAACCGCCACTGCCGGCTCCGGAGTGTTCGACACGGTCACCATCCCCAGAGGCGGAACCGCCGCGGCCACCGTCGACCGGGACGCACGACCTGGCACCGCCTACGAAGTGACGTTCATCTGCAACACGTCACCGGACTCCACGGCGAAGGTCGGCCTCACGGTCGGCAAGGCCTCCGGCGCACCCACCCCCGGCGCTCCGGTCGCTCCGGCCGGTGTGCAGGGCCCGCTCGGTGACGGCGTCGACAGGACGAGAGCCGCGGAGGTCGCCGCCGGAACGGCGCTGGCGGTGGTCACGGCCACCGCTGCCATCCACGTGGTGCGCCTGCGCAAGGGGAGCCGCCCGCACTGAGAGCAGGGCAGTGCGGCCCGATATGCCCGTCGCCCCGGGTCCTGTCGACAGGATCCGGGGCGACGGGCGTATCGGATCGGCGCCACCCGTTCGCCCTTCCCCGATCGCCGCCCGGCCTCCTCGCACCTAGCGTTCCAAGCGTCGCGACGAAGGGAGAACCATGGACCGGGACAGCCGGCGAGACGTACGGACCAGACCGTCACCGTGGGGTGCCGTCGCCCTGCTGGTGCTCACCGGCCTGGCGCTGGCGCAGAACGGCGCGGACTTCTCGCTGGGCCCTCCCCGGCTGGCCGCCGCGGCCGAGTCCCGTCCGTCGGCCCCGGAACGGCCCGTGGGGGACCGCGCCCTGACGCCGCGCCCGGCGACTCAGTCCGCCGGCCGCGCGCTCACCGGCGCTGCGGCACCGTGATCCGGTAGCCGTCGTCGAGCAGTTCGGGGAGGTACCGCCGCAGCGCGGACACGCTCTGCGAACGGTTGCCTCCCGCGTCGTGCGACAGCACGACGACTCCAGGTGCCGCCCCCTCCCGGACCCTGCGGACGATCGTGCGGGCACCCGGTTCGGTCCAGTCCAGCGTGTCGACGGTCCAGGCCATCGGCTCCATCCCCATCTCGGCGCCGATCTCGAAGGAATTCCGGTTCCACGCTCCGTACGGCGCCCGGAACCAGAGGGGCGCAGCACCGGTGATCTTCTCGATCACCTCGCTGGTGCGGCCCATCTCGTCGTGGGTGTCGGCCCGGGAGAGCTTGGTGATCAGAGGATGCGTCCAGGTGTGGTTGCCGATGGTGTGACCGTCGGCGGCGATCGCCCGCACCAGGTCCTGGTTGTCGTGGGCCGTCTCCCCGCAGAGGAAGAACATCGCTCGGACATCGTGTTCGCGCAGGGTGGCGAGGATGTGCGGGGTGTAGAGCGGGTCGGGGCCGTCGTCGAAGGTGAGCACCATGGCGTGCCCGATCTCGGACAACTTCTCGAAGGGCCTGGTGCGGACGGGGGGCGCCGCCGGCCGGAAGCGGGGCGGGGCGCCTGCGGTCATCGGCCGGAGCCGGTAGGCGGAGGGCCGCGCACGGGGGGTGGAGGGGGGTCCCGCGGCACCCGCCGCGAGCGGTGCGGAGGTCCGGGACGGTGTTCCGGCCGGGTCTGCGGCGATCACACGCACGGCACCGGCCGTGCCGAGTCCGGCAGCCAGCCTCAGCAGCGTTCTGCGTCCCGGAAGCCTCTGATCATTTTTCATGACCAACTGCTCGCACGTCGGTGAGCGGGCGCCGGTCAACGACACCGGCCGTGTGGGGTTTTGTACCCAATGGAGGGATGGACTCCGGAGCAACCGGCAACCCCTTCCCAGGTCGCGCCGCATCCCGGGCCGGAACCGGCTCCGCGAGCGGATAGCCTCACTGCCGTGACTGACCAGCAGCCCCACCAGTTCGAACGTGGCACAGACGGCCCGAAAGTGATCGTCTCCGGCCTCGACGGGTCCGATTCGTCCATGCGTGCCGCGGCGTACGCGGCAGGACTCGCCCGTCGGCAGGGAGCCATGCTCGCCCTCGTCTATGTCCAGCCCGTGCTGCCCGCCGGGGCCGCGCTCGGCGCACCGGTCGCCGACACGACCGGAGAGGTCGCGGAGGGGCTGGTGAACGAGATCCGGGAAGCGACGGCGCGGATGAAGGACATATGGGATGTGCGCTGGGAGTTCCACACCTTCCGCGGTGATCCCTACAACGGGCTCGTGACGGCGGCGGACGAGCTCAAGGCCGATGCCGTCGTGGTGGGAGCGTCGGAATCGGCCGGGCACCGGTTCATCGGATCGGTGGCCATCCGGCTGGTGAAGGCGGGCCGTTGGCCCGTCACGGTAGTCCCGTAGCCGCGGCGGAACCCACGCCTCCGGCGGACGGCACGCCGTCTTTCGTCCCTGCCTCGCCTGGGCCATCATGAGCGCCCGTCAGGGACAGCCGTCAGCGGAGAGGTGACTCATGGCCAGGCTCCGAGTGGGCGAGGGTGTGCTGCGCCGCAAGCCGATCGAACAGATCGACGAGACGAGGCCGGCGGGGGATGTCACCACTCGGCTCACCAGATCGCTCGGGCTGTGGCAGCTCACGGCGATCGGCGTGGGCGGCATCATCGGCGCGGGCATCTTCACCCTCGCCGGCACGGTGGCGAACGGCACCGCGGGGCCCGCGGTCCTGCTCTCCTTCCTGATCGCGGGTGTGGCGAGCGCGGCGGCCGCGTTCAGCTACGCGGAGTTCGCGGGCCTGATCCCCAAGGCCGGTTCCGCCTACACCTATGGATACGCGGTGCTCGGCGAGCTGGTGGGCTGGTTCATCGGCTGGGACCTGCTGCTGGAGTACACGGCGATCGTCGCCGTGGTCGCGATCGGCATCTCCGGCTACTTCAGCTTTCTGCTCGGGGAGATGGGGCTCGAACTGCCGAAGTGGATGCTGGGCGCGCCCGGCACCGGGTCGGGCCATCGGGTCGACCTGTTCGCCGCGCTGCTCTGCCTGCTCGTGGCGTACCTCCTGACCCTCGGCATCAAGAACGCCGCCCGCTTCGAAACGATCGTCGTCGTTCTGAAGGTTCTGGTCGTCCTGCTGGTCATCGGCGTCGGCGTGTTCCACATCAACACCGCCAACTACCACCCGTTCTTCCCGTTCGGCGTGAGCGGCGCCTTCACCGGCGCGGCCACGGTGTTCTTCGCGGTGTTCGGGTACGACGCCATGTCGACGGCCGCCGAGGAGTCCAAGGACGCCCAGCGCCACATGCCGAAGGCGATCCTCTACTCCCTCGCCATCTCGATGGTGCTCTATGTGGCGGCGTGCCTGGTGCTCACGGGGATGCAGAGCTACAAGGACATCGACCCGGAATCCGGGTTCTCCACGGCCTTCAAGTCGGTCGGGCTCAGCGGACTCGCCAATGTGATCGCGGTGGGCGCCATCATCGGCATCCTCACCGTGATGTTCACCTTCATGCTCGGCGTGACCCGGGTGTGGTTCTCGATGAGCCGTGACGGGCTGCTGCCCAAGTGGTTCGCCAAGACCCATCCGACCCGGCACGTACCGACCCGGGTGACCTGGATCGTCGGCGCGGCTTCGGCCGTGATCGCCGGGTTCCTGCCGATCGGCGAGGCCGCCGAACTGACGAACATCGGCATTCTGCTGGCGTTCGTGGTGGTGTGCATCGCGGTGATCGTGCTGCGTTACAAGCGGCCCGACCTGCCCCGTACGTTCCGCACTCCCGGCATGCCGTTCGTGCCGGCCCTGGGCGTGGTGTTCTCGATCTGGCTGATCACCTTCCTGCAGTGGCAGACGTGGGTGCGCTTCGTGGTGTGGTTCCTGATCGGTCTGGTGATCTATTTCGGATACTCGTACCGGAAGTCGGAGATGGCGAGGACACCGGAGGCGGGAACAGGGGCGGGAACGGGGTGATCCGTCGCCCCGTGCTCCTTCGCCCCGTCCGCCGAGAGGTCGGGGCGAGGGCCGCCGGGGCCGGGTGCGACGGCCGCCCGACGCCCGTACGGCCACCGCGGCGGCCATCGCGCGGTGGCCGTGCGCACCACCGCCGCCCGCCGCCCGACCGTTCACCGCACCATTCGCCGCACTGTGCGACCGCTCGTCGCACGGAGCCGCCCATCGACTGTTCCTCGGCGCCCCGATGCGTTCGTATACGCCAGTCGGCAGCGAAGCGGCAGGGACCACCGCGGGGAAGGGCGTTCACGATGACCACCACGACGACCGATGAGCGGGCCCTCGCGGATGTCCAGCGGGAACACGGCCCCGCCCTGTTCCACTTTCTGCTCGGGCTGACCTTCGGCGACCGGCAGCGGGCCGAGGATCTGTTCCAGGAGACGCTGGTGCGGGCCTGGCAGCATCCGGAGGCCTTCGACGCTCCGTACGACTCGATGCGGCCCTGGCTCTTCACCGTCGCGCGGCGCCTGGCGATCGATGCGCGGCGGTCGAGACAGGCCAGGCCCGCCGAGGTGGGTGACGTCGTGCTGGAGGCCGCCGCGGGCGAGGCGGACACCACCGAGTCCACGGTCTCGGCCCTCGACGTGCGCGACGCGGTACGCACCCTCAGCCCGGAGCACCGCGCCGTCCTCGTCCAGATATATTTCCGCGGCCTCAGCGTGGGCGAGACGGCCCGGGTCCTCGGTGTTCCGGCGGGCACGGTCAAGTCCCGTTCCTACTACGCGCTGCGGCAGCTCTCCCGTAACCTGCCGGGCTACTCCAGCAGGTCGTCCACGCTGAGCAGGGCAAGCAGCGACGCTGCCTCCGCCACCTCCACGTAGTCGGCGGCGCAGCGGTCGCAGGACTGCAGATGGCGGGAGACCATACGGGTCTCGTCGGCCGCGAGCGCATCGAGAACGTAGGCGCCGAGCAACTGCCGCACGTGCGGGCCCTCCCCGGGATCGGCGGTCATCGCATCCTCGTGTCGTGGACGGGTCCGGTCGTGACGGATCCTGCCTTTCTGGCCACGTGGGGCGCGATCCCCCGGTTCAATGCTCCGTGAAGCCCGGTGCCGAGAAGAGGAAGAGGCGAGACGGGATGTGCCCGGAACGTCAGGATGGAACCAGTGGGGGCGGGCTGCTGGTCCCGATGGCCTGGATGTACGCCGAGTACATCGCCGATGAGCTGCTGCGGACCGGCGATCTGATGGAGCCGTCCACGCTGGAGTACCGCGCGGGCCGCGACGCGCTCGCGCTCACCATCTTCCTCTCCGACGACGGTGCGGCCGCTGCCCTGCCCGCGGCCCGGATGGACGAGCTGCGGCTGCTGACCGCGTACGGGGCGGCGTGGCGCGGCTGGATCTGTGACCGGCTCGACGCACTGGAGGCGTCCGGCGGGCCCGGGTCCGGCGGCGCGGACCCCGATCTGGCGCTGGCCCGCGTGGCCTGGCGGTGGCTGGAGGAGACCGAGCTCCTCGCGGCCGACCTCGACGCGATCGGTCCGCCGCCGTGGGAACCGGTGGGCGACGGGCCGGACGCGGACGAGACGGCCCAGGTGTGGACGCCCGCCTGGCAGCTGGGGCTGCCGCTGGGGCATCTGGCGATCCATCTGCACTGAACGCCTCCCCGCCCGGTGCTCAGGAACCGTGCACCCCCGCACGATACTTGGGCAGCCGCACCGTGATCCTCATCCCTGCGCCGACGCCCGTCTCGATGACGAGTCCGTAGGCGTCCCCGTACACCTGGCGCAGTCTTTCGTCGACGTTCAGCAGTCCGATCCCGGTGGAGTGGCCGCCCTCGCCGCGCAGGATGTGGCGCAGGCGTTCCGGGTCCATTCCCGCGCCGTCGTCCTCGATGACGACTTCGGCCTCGGAGCCGGCGTCGAGTGCGCTGATGGTGATCCGGATGGGGGTCTCCCCCGCCCGGCCGGAGCCGAGGGGCCGGGGAGGGCCGACCGCTCCTTCGAGGCCGTGTTTGACCGCGTTCTCGACCAGGGGCTGGAGGCAGAGGAAGGGCAACGCGACGGGCAGCACCTCGGGCGCGACCTGGAGCGTGACCGCGAGCCGCTCACCGAAGCGGGCCCTCACCAGCGCCAAGTACTGGTCGATGGAGTGCAGTTCGTCGGCGAGGGTGGTGAAGTCGCCGTGCCTGCGGAACGAGTAGCGCGTGAAGTCGGCGAATTCCAGCAGGAGTTCGCGAGCCCGCTCGGGGTCGGTGCGGACGAACGAGGCGATGGCGGCGAGCGAGTTGAAGATGAAGTGCGGGGAGATCTGGGCCCGCAGCGCCCTGATCTCGGCCTCGATGAGCTGGGTGCGGGAGCGGTCGAGCTCGGCCAGTTCCAGCTGTACGCAGACCCAGCGGGCCACCTCTCCGGCCGCTCTCGCCAGCACCGCGGATTCGCGTGGGGCATAGGCGATGAGAGTGCCGAGGACTCGGTGGTCGACCGTGAGCGGCACGGCGACGGCCCAGCGCAGCGGGCAGTCGAGGTCGTCGCAGTCGCTGTGGAAGGCGGTGTCACGGCCGCTGGCGAGGAGGCCCCGCACCTGGTCCATGACATGCCGTCCGTGGTGTTCGCCCTCGCCGTCCCAGACCAGCACCCGGTCGCGGTCGGTGAGGCAGAGGGCGTCGGTGCCGAGCAGCGAGCGGAGCCTGCGGGCGGACTTGCGTGCGCTCTCCTCGGTGAGTCCGGCGCGCAGGGCCGGCGCGGCGAGCGAGGCGGTGTGCAGGGTCTCGAAGGTGGCGTGCTCGACGGGGGTTCCGACGTCGCTGGTGCGGACGGGGCGCGCGGTGCGGCGGCCGAGCAGGAAGCCGACGCCCAGCACCAGAAGGACGAGCACGGCGTATCCGGCCCCGGTCATCGGTGTCTCCCGGCGGTCAGCGCTTCCGGCAGGTGGAAGCGGGTCATGGCGGCGTTGGTGCCGGGAGGTATGCGGCCGGGTGTGGCGAGCGAGACCAGGACCATGGCGAGGAAGCCGACCGGCACCGACCAGAGCGCGGGCCAGGCGAGCAGGGCGTGCGGCCAGCCCGGCGGGCGGACCGCACCGCTGACGGTGATGGCGACGGACAGGAACGCGGAGCCGCCGCCGAGGAGCAGTCCGGCGATCGCTCCGGGCGGGGTGAGCCGCCGCCACCAGATGCCGAGGACCAGGAGCGGGCAGAAGGAGGACGCGGAGACGGCGAACGCCATGCCCACCGAGTCGGCCACCGGCACCCTGCTGACCATCAGCGAACCGGCCAGCGGTACGCACACGGCGAGGACGGTGGCCAGCCGGAAGTGCCGTACCCCGCGCGAGGGGAGCACGTCCTGGGTGATGACCCCGGCGACGGCCATCGTGAGACCGGAGGCGGTCGACAGGAACGCCGCGAAGGCGCCGCCGGCGATGAGCGCGCCGAGCAGATCGCCGCCGAGCCCGCCGATGACCCGCTCGGGCAGCAGCAGCACCGCGGCGTCCGCGTCCCCGCCGTGGATCAGTTCGGGGGCGTACAGCCTGCCCAGGGCCCCATAGACCGGTGGCAGCAGGTAGAACACGCCGACGAGGGCGAGGACGGCGACCGTCGTGCGACGGGCGTCCCGGCCGTTGGGACTGGTGTAGAAGCGGACGACGACATGCGGCAGCCCCATGGTGCCGAGGAACGTCGCGACGATCAGCCCGTAGGTGGCGTACAGCGGGTGGTCGGCGCGGAAGACGGAGAGCTGCTCGTCGAAGGTGACCCGGGGCTGCCCGTCGCCCTGCCAGGCGAGCACGAGGAAGATCGCGGGGACGAGGAGTGCGGTCAGTTTCAGCCAGTACTGGAAGACCTGCACGAAGGTGATGGAGCGCATGCCGCCTGCGGCGACGGCGAGGACGACGACGGACGCCACGAGCACATCACCGAGCCAGCCGGGCGCGCCGGTCAGGATCTTGAGCGTCAGTCCCGCGCCCTGGAGCTGCGGCACGAGGTACAGCCAGCCCGCCGCCACGACGAAGACGCTCACGAGCCGGCGCACCTGCCGCGACTCCAGCCGTCCCTCGGCGAAGTCGGGCAGGGTGTACGCCCCCGAGCGGCGCAGCGGCGCGGCGACGAAGACCAGCAGCACGAGATAGCCCGCGGTGTATCCGACCGGGTACCAGAGCATGTCCGGACCGTGCACGAGCACCAGGCCCGCGATGCCGAGGAAGGAGGCGGCGGAGAGGTATTCGCCGCTGATCGCCGCGGCGTTGAGCCGGGGCCGTACGGTGCGCGAGGCGACGTAGAAGTCGGAGGTGGTGCGGGAGATGCGCAGCCCGAAACCACCGACGAGGACGGTCGCGGCCACGACCACGGCGACGGCCGCCACCGCGTACGTACGGCTCACTGTGCGGAGCGGCCTTCCACGAGCCTGGCGAAGTCGCGTTCGTTGCGCTCGGCACGCCGCACGTACCACCAGGCGGTCAGGGTCAGCGGCGGATAGGCGGCGAATCCGAGGACCGCCCAGACGAGCGCGGCGCTGTGCAGGGCCTCGAAGACCAGCGGCAGCGTACCGACGACCACGGCGAGGACGGTGAAGGCGGTGAGTCCGGCGCGCAACTGGCCGCGCATCAGCGAACGGACGTACGCGCCGCCGAGTGCGGTCTGCTCGTCGATCTCCGACTGGGTGCGATAGCGGGGCAGCGGGCGGACCCGCCGGGGCTCTCCCGTCACCACTTCGCGCCGGGGCGCAGGCTCTGCGGACATGGGCCCGGAGTGTACGCAGCACCGGACCCCTGTGGGAAGAGCCCGCGAACCCGGGTAGGCCCTGGTCAGCGGCCGGTCTGGCGCATCAGCAGATCGCGCAGCGCCCGGGTGTGGCGACGGCTCACGGCGAGTTCCGCGGTGCCGATGCGCACGCTCATGCTGCCCGCGTCGAGACGGAGTTCGTCGATCCGGCCCAGCGCGACGAGATGGCGGCGGTGGATGCGTACGAATCCGCGCGAGCGCCAGCGTTCCTCCAGGGTGGTGAGGGGCACCCGGACGAGGTGGCTGCCGGTGGCGGTGTGCAGCCGGGCGTAGTCGCCCTGGGCCTCGGCGTAGGCGATGTCGTCGATCGGGATGAACCGGATCACGCCGCCGAGCTCCACCGGTATCTGGTCGTTGGCGGTGTCGAGCACGGGTGCGGAGCGGTCGCCGACCTGTTCGGCCACCCGGCGGACCGCCTCGGCGAGGCGTTCGCGGCGTACCGGCTTGAGGACGTAGTCGACGGCTTTGAGGTCGAATGCCTGGACGGCGAAGCCCTCGTGCGCGGTGACGAAGACGATGCGAGGGGGCGCGGCGAATCCGGCCAGCAGCTGGGCGACGTCGAGGCCGGTGAGACCGGCCATGTGGATGTCGAGGAAGACGACGTCGATCGCGGACGGGTCCTCGGGTCCCGCCTCGACGGCGCTGCCGATGCGGCGCAGCGCCTCGGTGGCCCCGGTGGCGCCCTCGGCGCTGCGGATGCGGGGATCGGCGCGCAGGAGGTAGAGGAGTTCCTCCAAGGCGGGTTCTTCGTCGTCGACGGCGAGTACGCGCAGCATGGGGCGGAGTTTAGGACGTGGCAGGGGTACGGGGCCTCGTGGTTCACCGCTTCTTTCCGTACCGGACGGCGGGGCCGGACGGCGCCGGGGCCGGGTGCGGCGGACGCCCGCCGATCCGCGCTACTTGAGCAGTCTGGACAGACGGCGGTCGGCCAGTCGCCTGCCCCCGGTCTGGCAGGTCGGGCAGTACTGGAGCGAGGAGTCGCTGAACGACACCTCCCGGACGGTGTCCCCGCAGACGGGACACGGCTCGCCGGTGCGTCCGTGGACGCGCATCCCGCTCCTCTTCTCGGCCTTGGGCCTCCCGGCCGCCGGTTCGCCGGAGCGGGCGACCGCGTCGCGGAGCGTGCTGCGCAGCGCGGTGTGGAGCCGGGTGATCTCGTCGTCGGTGAGGTTCGCGGTGAGCAGGTACGGCGACATCTTCGCGACGTGCAGGATCTCGTCGCTGTAGGCGTTACCGATGCCGGCGATGAGGGACTGGTCGCTCAGGGCCCCCTTGATCCGTCGGCGTTCCCCGGCGAGCAACGCGGCGAACGCGTCACGGTCGAAGGAGTCGTCGAGGGGGTCGGGGCCCAGGCGGGCGATGCCGGGGACCTCGGCCGGGTCGTGCACCAGGTGGACGGCGAGGCGTTTGGTGGTGCCCGCCTCGGTGAGATCGAAGCCGTCGCCGCCGGTGAGTACGGTACGCAGCGCCAGGGGGCCCTTGCCGGGGCGCGGCGGCGTGGTGGGGAAGCTGTCCTTCCACCGCAGCCGTCCGGCCCGCGCGAGATGGGTGATCAGGTGCAGCGGGCCGACGCCGATGTCCAGGAACTTCCCGTGCCGGGCGATGTCCGTGACCGTGCCGCCGTGCAGTGCGGTGAGCGGTGGGTCGTACGTCTTGAGGACGCTCACGTTGAGCGGCAGGACCCGGTCGATCTCCCTGCCGACCAGGTGGTCGTCGAGGAAGAGCCGCAGGGCTTCGACTTCCGGCAGTTCGGGCATGGTTCCAGACTGCCGGAAGCATGGGCCGGGTGCCTGTCAGATGCCGTACACACGCTCCGCCGTGGTGGCGAGGACACGGCGCCGCTCGTCCTCGGTGAGGGCGCCGATCAGGGTGCGTGCCGTGTCGACGACCTCCTCGTACGTCGCGGCGAGCCGGCACACCGGCCAGTCCGAGCCGAACATCGTCCGGCTCGGTCCGAAGGCGTCCAGGACGGTGTCGGCGTACGGGCGCAGGTCGTTCACGGTCCAGGTGCGCACATCGGCCTCGGTGACCAGGCCGGAGAGCTTGCACACGGTGTTGGGGCGGGCGGCGAGCGCTCGGAGGTCGTCGGCCCAGGGACGCAGTTCACCGGCCGCGACGGGCGGCTTGCCTGCGTGGTCGAGCACGAAGGTCAGCTCGGGCAGCAGGGCGGCGGCCTCGACGGTCGCGGGCAGCTGGTGGGCCTGGACGACGAGGTCGTAGACGAGTCCCGCGTCGGCGACGGCGCGCAGTCCGCGCCGGACGTCGGGGCGCAGCAGCCACTCGGGGTCGGGTTCGCCCTGGACCTGGTGGCGGATGCCGACGAGCCGGTCGCCGCCGGGGAGTTCACGCAGGGCGTCGAGGGTGTCCGCCACGTCCGGTGCCGTGAGGTCGCACCAGCCGACGACGCCCGCGACGAGATCGCTGTCATGGGCGAGGGCCAGGAATTCGGGGGTCTCCGCGGGCACGGTGACGGTCTGGACGAGGACGGTGGCGTACACTCCCGCGGCGCGCGCCTCGGGCTCCAGTTCGGCGAGCGTGAAGGTGCGCCGGATCGGGGCGAGTTCGTCGCCGTTGATCCATTCCTGGTCGCGCACCGACAGGTCCCAGACATGGTGATGGGCGTCGACGATCCGTTCCTGACCGGTCATGTCACAGCTCCCATACGGCCGGCAGACCGGCTTCGGCACCGTCCGACGAGTAGTCGTGCGCCACGTCGAGGAGTTCCGCCATCCTGGCCTGCCAGGCGACGTTGACGGGGAGTTTCTCCAGCTCGGCGAGGAGGGCGGCGTAGTCCTCGCAGTCGATGACGTGGAAGAGGTCGGCGCCGCTGCGCCAGATCGTCCAGGAGGTGGCGCCCGCCGCGCGGATCGCGGTGGTCAGCTCGGCGGGGACCTCGCGGTGGGCGGCCTCGTACTCCTCGACGCGGTCGGCACGGACCTTGGTGTGCAGGGCGATCCTCATGTCACTGTCCGTCCTCGGTCAGCAGGCCCTCGGCGCGCAGGTCGTCCCAGAGTTCGTCCGGGATCTCCCGGCGGAGCAGGGCGGCGGCGTCGCGCACCTCGTCCGGGGAACGGGTGCCGACGAGCACTCCGGCGACGGCCGGGTGTGCCAGCGGGTAGTGGAGCGCGGCGGCCCGCAGCGGGACGCCGTGGCCCTCGGTGACGGCCTTCATGCGCAGCGCCCGGTCGAGCAGGGTGAGGGGCGCGGCCGTGTAGTCGTACGTGGCACCGGGGCGCGGGTCGGCGAGCAGCCCGGAGTTGAAGACGCCGCCGACGACGACACTGCGGCCGCGGGCGGCCGCTTCGGGCAGCAGTTCGGACAGGGCGGACTGGTCGAGGAGCGTGTAGCGGCCCGCACAGAGCACGACGTCGACGTCGGTGTCGCGCAGGAAGCGGGTGAGCATCGCGGTCTGGTTCATTCCGGCGCCGATGGCGCCGACGACACCTTGTGCGCGCAATTCCTCCAGTTGCGGATAGGCCTCGCGGAACGCGGTCTCCGCGTGGTCGTCCGGGTCGTGCAGATACGCGATGTCGATCCGGTCGAGACCCAGCCGCTCCAGGCTGTCCTCGATGCTGCGGCGTACGCCTTCGGCGCTGAAGTCCCAGCGGCGGCGGTGGGTGGCCCGGACGGCGAAGCCCTCGGAGAGCCCGTCGGACATGCTCTCCGGGGCGCCGCCGTCGGGCAGCGGGTCGAGCACCCGTCCGACCTTGGTGGACAGCACGTAGGAGTCGCGGGGTCTGCCGCGCAGGGCCTCGCCGAGCCGTCGTTCGGAGAGTCCGAGCCCGTAGTGCGGCGCGGTGTCGAAGTAGCGGATGCCCTCGTCCCACGCGGCGTCGACGGCGGCCGCGGCCCGCGCGGGGTCGACGGCGCTGAAGAGATTGCCGATGGCGGCCGCTCCGAAGGACAGTTCGGTGACGTCGACCGCGCTGCTTCCCAGCCTGTTGCGCCGCATGCTTCCGCCGCCCTCCCCGATGATCGCTTCCTGCACAGAGCGAATATTCATCGGATCACTTGGGCACGTCAACACCCCGGACACCATGAACTGTGGCGCCTTTTCAGAAATCTGTCCGACCTATGACCTATCGAGGACAGTCTTTCAGGGAGGCGGCAGCAGCGTGAGCAGGTGCGCCACCTCGTCGTCGGCACAGCCCGCCAGCCGGTCCAGATCGGGCAGCGCCTTGCCGTCGGCCACCAGCCCGACCCGCACCCGGCCGCCGTAGGTGGACAGGGCGACAGCCAGCGACTGACCGCGCGCCAGCGGCGCCATCGGGTAGACGGCGCGCAGCGGACAGCCGCCGAGCGAGAGGGCCGAGCGCGGCAGGGGCACGCTGGTGACCAGGACGTCGAAGAGCATCCTGGCCGCGTTCCCGGCGATCGGCGCGCCGAAGCGGTGGGCCAGCGAGGGCAGCTGATCGGCGAGCACGGCGACCGCGCCGGCACCTCGGAAGGGGCCTGCGGCCTTGTTCCGGTCCATGGCGGTGCGGACGGTGCGGAGCCGTCGCCAGGGATCGGGCTCGGAGACGGGGAGCCCGAGCAGATAGGCGGAGAGCTTGTTCCCGGTCGCGGCGGGCTGGCCCGGCCGTCGACGGGAGACCGGCACCAGTGCGCGCGGGTCCTCGGGAGGCAGCGCTTCGCCGCGCTCCAGCATCCAGCGGCGCAGCGCCCCGGCCACGACCGCGAGCAGGACGTCGTTGGTCGTTCCCCCGGCGGCCCGGCGGATGCGCTGGACGGCGGCGAGGTCCAGGTCCGCGGTGACCAGCCGCCGGGTACCACTGGAACTCGCGGTGAGTGCGGGCGCTCCGCGCGGATCCAGGCGGCTCGCCCGGACCATGGAGGCACCGACCCCGAACGCCCGCCCGAGATCCTCGATCCGGCCCAGCGCGAGACCGGCCACCTGGCGGGGTCCGGGCATCCAGGAGCGGGGCGGGACCGCGCGCGGCCGGCGGGGGGAGGCGGCGCTGCGGGCGCGGCCCGCCAGCGGGGCGATCTCGTCGAAGATCCCGGCACCGATGGCGACGGCGCGCATCCCGTCGGCGAGCGCGTGGTGGAGCTTGACGAGTACGGCGAAGGGGCCGCCGTCCGCGCCCTCGACCAGATACATCTGCCAGGGAGGCAGGCCCCGTTCGAGCGGCCGCTCCATCAGCTCGCCGGCGAGCCGGGTGGCGCCCGCCATGAATCCCTCCTCGTCCCGCGACTCCACGCCGGTCACCCGCACCCGCTCGATGTGCCGGCGCACGTCGAAGTCCTTGTCCACGAACCAGGCCGCGCCACCGACCGGCAGCAGCACGTCCTTGACGCGCATCCGCAGCCGGGGAATCGCGGCGGCGCGGGCACCCAGCAGTTCCGACACGTTCCCGGCGCCGACGCCGGGAGCCGGGGCGAACACGGCGAGCGCGCCGAGGTGCATCGGGTGGGCATCGGATTCGAGGTGCCAGAAGGCCAGATCGAGGGGTGCCAGAAGTTCAGTGCCCAACGGATCCTCATGTCATCGAAAGACAAACTGCCGGAGTCGCAGTCAATCGCTTGCGGTCGGTTACGGTCAAGCACTGACATGTTACGTTCTGTTACTGTCGGGTAGTGCTCGGCGTTGCCGTCATTCACGTTCCGGAATGACGAACTCACACCAGACGCACTTGCCGCTGCCGCGCGATTCCACACCCCAGAGGTCCGCCAGCCGGTCCACCAGCATCAGCCCCCGCCCGGACACCCCGGCCTCCCCCGCGTCCCGGCGCCGGGGCAGCGCGCTGGACCGGTCCTCGACATCGATGCGCAGGCGGCGCTCGGGCCCGGTGAGCACCCGGATCGTGACGATCGCCCCGCCGTCGGTGTGCATCAGCGCGTTGGTGATCAGCTCGTCGGCGGCCAGCTCGACCTCGTCGGCCCGCGCCTTGGCGCCCCAGGCGCGTACGGCCGCCCTGATCATGTGCCGCGCGGAGCTCAGCGCCTCCGGGTCGCTCTGGGCGACATGCTGCTGGAGACGGCCGCCCGGCTGGGGCGCGTGAGCAATCTTGCGGCCCAGCAGCAGGACCGCCACATCGTCATCGCCGCCGCGGTCGTCGACCTCTTCGCAGAGCTTGTCGGCCAGCTTCTGCAGATCGTGCGGACCGTCGCGCACGAGGGACGTGAGCAGCTGCATGCCCTCGTCGAGATCGGCGCCGGGCAGCTCCACCAGGCCGTCGGTGAACAGCACCAACGCCTGACCGGGGTCCAGCTCGACCGTGCTGACGGGGTATTCGAGCCGCCCGAACTCGGCCGAGAGGCCCAGCGGCAGCCCGCCCTCCGCGGGCAGCCTGCGGCAGCTGCGGTCGGTGTCGCGCATCAGCGGATCGACATGGCCGGCCCGGACCAGTTGCACCACTCCGGTCGTCAGGTCGACCTCGGCGTAGGTGCAGGTCGCGAAGCGGTCGGTGTCCAGCTCATGGAGGAAGATGGAGGCCCTGGCCATCACCGTGGCGGGGCTGTGCCCCTCGGCGGCGTACGCGCGCAGCACGATGCGGAGCTGCCCCATGACCGCCGCGGCATGCGTGTCATGCCCCTGGACGTCCCCGATGACGGCCCCGACCCGGCCGCCGGGCAGCGGGATGACGTCGTACCAGTCGCCTCCGATGTCCCGGCCCAGCCGGGCCGATCGGTACCGCACGGCGACCTGTGCACCGGGCACCTCGGGGATCCGACGCGGCAGCATGGCCTGCTGGAGGCCCTCGGCGAGATCGTGCTCCTGCTCGTACAGCATGGCCCGCTGAAGGCTCTGGGCGATGGAACTGCCGAGCGCGACCAGGAGATTGCGTTCGTCACCGGTGAAGCCGTCCTTGTCGCCGTAGAGCAGGCCGATCGCACCGATGGGCCTGGCCTGGGCGATCAGCGGCAGATAGGCGGCGGACGTGATCCCGAGGTGGCTGATGTGGGGCCAGAGAATGGGGTACGAGGTGGCGAAATCCATGGCGGACTCGATGAAGCGGGGCATGAGCGTTCGCACCACTTCGCTCATCGGGTACGGCTCGTCCGTCCGGGTGTAGCGGGTACCGGGGACGAACGAGCCCTCCGGCCCGTCCGCCACGAGACGGATGCGCCCGGACTCGATCAGCCCCACGACCAGGCTGGTCGCGCCGAGATGCGCCAGGCCCTGGGAGTTCTTCAGCACCTCGATGACGTCCCGGACCGTCCGGGCGTGGGCCAGCGCGGCCGTGGTGCCCTCCACCAGGCTGGTGCGGCGCCGCCGCTCCGCGTCCAGTTCGCGACGGGCGGTCGAGTCGGCGAGCTCCTGGGTGGCGTCGCGGACGATGCCGATGATACGAAGGGGCCGGCCGGTCCCGTCGCGCTGGATGAAACCCTGGGTGTGCGTCCAGCGCAGCGTGCCGTCGCGCCTCAGGATCCTGAAGTACGCGCCGTAGTTCCGCTGCCCGCTCTTGAGCGCCTGCGCGACCATGGCGTCGAGTCGCACACCCTCGTCCGGCGGCACTCGCGGGCCGAGCGACTCCGGCTGTCCGTCGTACTCCTCGGCCCGCAGATCGAACACGTCGAGTGCGGGCCGGTCCATGTGCATGAGGCCACTGTCGAGGTCCCAGTCGAAGCTGCCCATACGGTTCAGGGCGAGACTGAGATCCGGGTGGGCGGGCCAGTCGTCCGGGAGTGACAGGGCACCCGCTACCCGATCATCCATGTGGGTCACTCTGCCATCATTTGTCCGAATCTTCGAGTGAACCCGACGCCCTCGGAGGGAATGCCGTGCCGCTCGTCCGGGCGGATGCCGGACGCCCGGAGGGCACCGCGCGGCAGCCCACCGGAGCGCCGGGAACAGCCGCCCGCCCAAAGGCCGCAGGCCACAAGCGGCTACCGTGTCCCGTGGAGCACGGTAAGCCCATCCTTACTTCTACCCTGCGCCGCACTGCCCGCGTCAGCCCGTTCTAAGGACCTGCACCACATGACCCGCCCCGTCCGCGTCGCCATAGTCGGAGCCGGCCCCGCCGGTATCTACGCAGCGGACGCGCTGCTGAAATCCGAGGCCGCACAGGACCCGGGTGTTTCGATCGACCTGTTCGAGCGGATGCCCGCCCCCTTCGGCCTGATCCGTTACGGAGTGGCCCCGGACCACCCTCGGATCAAGGGCATCGTCCAGGCGCTCCACCAGGTGCTCGACAAGCCGCAGCTGCGACTGTTCGGCAACGTCGACTACCCCTGCGACATCGGCCTGGACGACCTGCGGTCCTTCTACGACGCGGTGATCTTCTCCACCGGCGCCGACGCGGACCGCGCGCTCGACATCCCCGGCAGCTCCCTGACCGGCTCCCACGGCGCGGCCGACTTCGTCTCCTGGTACGACGGGCACCCCGACGTGGCGCGCACCTGGCCCCTGGAGGCGGAGAAGGTCGCCGTGCTCGGGGTGGGCAATGTGGCCCTGGACGTGGCGCGCATGCTCGCCAAGACGGCGGACGAACTGCTGCCGACCGAGATACCCGCCAACGTCCACGAGGGCCTCAAGGCCAACAAGGCCCTGGAGGTGCACGTCTTCGGGCGTCGCGGTCCCGCGCAGGCCAAGTTCAGCCCGATGGAGCTGCGGGAGCTGGACCACTCACCGAACATCGAAGTCATCGTCAACCCCGAGGACATCGAGTACGACGCGGGATCGATCGAGACCCGGCGCGGCAACAAGCAGGCCAACATGGTCGCCTCCACGCTGGAGAACTGGGCCATCCGCGACGTCGGCGACCGGCCGCACAAGCTGTTCCTGCACTTCTTCGAGTCCCCGGTCGAGATCCTCGGCGAGGACGGCCAAGTCGTCGGCCTGCGCACCGAACGGACCGAACTGGACGGCACCGGGAACGTCAAGGGAACCGGGCGCTTCACCGACTGGGACGTGCAGAGCGTCTACCGGGCGGTCGGCTACTACTCGCAGGAGCTCCCGAAGCTCCCGTTCGACGTGGCCTCCGGCACCGTCCCGCATGCCGCGGGCCGGGTCGTCGACGGCGAGGGGCCCATGCCGTCGGTGTACGTCACGGGGTGGATCAAGCGCGGCCCGGTCGGTCTGATCGGCCACACCAAGGGTGATGCGAACGAGACGGTCGCCTGCCTCCTGGACGACCACGTCTCGGGCCGGCTGCCCGCCCCCGAACGCCCCGAGCCGGAAGCCGTCACCGCTTTCCTGGAGGAGCGCGGCGTCCGCTACACCACTCGCGAGGGCTGGCACCGTCTGGACGCGCACGAACAGGCCCTGGGCGCGGAGCAGGGACGCGAGAGGATCAAGGTCGTGGAGCGCGAGGCCATGCTGGACGCCTCCGAGCCCCGCTCCTGACAGCACCGGCCGGCGCCCCGGCCGACCGGCCACCGCGGCCGGTCCGGCCGGGCGGCTCCGTCCACCTCGACGGAGCCGCCCGGCCGATGCATCGCTCAACGGCTCTGCAGTGCCTTGACGTTGTCCCCGAACGTCCACCCCTTCGACCCGTCCCAGTTGAGCGACCAGGTCATCAGGCCCTTGAGGCTGTTGCCGTAATGGTTCCACGCCTGCGACACCTGACCGGTCGTCATGTGACCGCCTCCGGCGCCGGGCTGGGCGGGCAGCCCCGGAACCTGCTTGTCGTAGGGGACCTTGATGGTGGTGCCCTGGATGACGAGACCCTTGTTCAGACAGTCGGTCTGCGCGGTGAATCCTTCGACCGTGCCGGCCGAGTACGAGTCCCCCGCACATCCGTACATGCTGCCGTTGTAGTACTGCATGTTCAGCCACCACAGGCGGCCGTTGTCCGCGTACTTCTTCACGATCGGCAGGTAGGCACCCCAGATCGAGCCGTACGTGATGCTCCCGCCGGTGACGTAGGCCGTCTCCGGGGCCATCGTCAGACCGAAGTTCGAGGGCATCCGCGCGAGCACACCGTCGATGATGCGGATGAGGTTGGCCTGTGAGGTGGACAGCTGGTTGATGTTACCGCTGCCGGTCAGACCGGTCTCGATGTCGATGTCGATCCCGTCGAAGTTGTACTTCTTCAGAATCGGCACCACCGTCTCGACGAACCGGTCGGCGACCGCGCTGGAGCTGAGGTCGATGCCGGCGGTCGCACCGCCGATGGACATCAGCGTGGTGAGTCCGGAGGACTTCGCCCGGCACATCTCGGCGGGTGTGGGGACCCTCACGGTCGAGTCCATCCCGTCCTCCCACAGCACGGTGCCGTCCGAGAGGATGACGGGGAAGGCCGCGTTGATCACGTTGTAGCCGTGGGCCGTGATGCGGCTGTCGGTGACCGGGATCCAACCGAGCGGCGGGTGCACGCCGTTGGAAGCGCCGTCCCAGTTCTCCCAGTACCCTTGGAGCACCTTGTCCGCGGGCTTCGACTTGACCGCGCAGGTGCCCTCCTGCGCGGCGCTCGGCGTCGCGCCGACCAGCGTCTGTACGACACATGCCGCCGCGAGGCCCAGCCCCAGCAGGCGCGATGTCCGACCGATCATGTTCCGTTCCCTTCCCGGACGAATCGAACGATGAGTGTCATGATCCTGACAACAACCGTCCACCGCGAGGCTTCGTGCGGCAGATGCGCCCAACGTAGGTTGGTCCAGACCTTTCGTCAATGATCCGGACCGATGGCGAGGACCGGGGAATCGGAGGCCGGTTGTGGGCAGAAGTTAACTTAGCTTAGGCTTACCTAAACCTTCGCACTCTGTGCGGGATCCGACCGCCCCGTCCATCAACCCCTGAGGAACACCCATGTCCCGGTTCACCCGCGTGCGTCGCCGAACGCTCGCCGCAACTGCCACCGCCGCAGCCTTCGTTCTCGTCCTCGGTGGCTGTTCGTCGAGCGATGACGGCAAGGAGACCTCCGGCGCATCCGGGAAGAGCAGCGGAGCGTTCCCCGTCTCCATCAAGAGCGCGCTCGGCACGGCGGATATCAAGAAACAGCCCGAACGGATCGTCACGCTCGGCCAGGGCTCGGCGGAGACGGCCATCGCACTGGGCCACACTCCGGTGGGCATCGAGAGCTACGAGTGGGGAAGCGACAAGACGGGCTATCTGCCCTGGATCCACGAGGCAGTGGAGAAGAAGGGCGAGAAGCTGCCGACCCAGTTCAAGGGCGGCGAGGACATCGACTTCGAGGCCATCACCGAGCTGGCGCCGGACGTCATCCTCGCGCCGTGGTCCGGGATCACGCAGAAGCAGTACGACATCCTCAAGGACATAGCCCCTACCGTGGCCTACCCCGATCTGGCGTGGAGCACGGACTGGGACCAGCAGATCGAGATCATCGCCAAGGCTCTGGGACAGCCGGACGAGGCGAAGACCCTCATCTCGAAGATCGAGAAGCAGCTGTCCGACGCGGCGGCGACCCGGCCAAACTACAAGAAGTACAAGTTCTCCTACATCTACACCTCCGGCCCCGGCACCCTAGGCGTGTTCAAGCCCGGGGAGCAGCGCGTCAAGATGGTCTCCTCGCTCGGCCTCACCGTCGACCCGGTGGTGAACACCTTCAAGGAGACCAAGGGCACCGACTCGGCGCTCATCGGTCTGGAGAACGCCGAGAAGCTGAAGGACAGCCAACTGGTCTTCACGTTCTACACCGATGACAAGACCCGCAAGGAGATCGAGGCACAGCCGCTGTACGCGGCGATCCCCGCCGTCAAGAGCGGTGCCGTCGTCTCCAGCAAGGACAACTCCTTCGTCACCGCCTCCTCGATCATCAACCCGCTCACCGTGCCGTGGGTGATCGACCGTTACCTGCCGCTGATCGACAAGGCGGTCAAGGCCGCCGACGGCAGCCGGGGCTGACCGCCGCACACATGGCTGCCACCACACACGCGCCGCCGAGCGGTGCCGGCACCTCACGGGCCGGCACCGCTCGGCGGGTGTACTACGTCGTCGTCGCACTCGCCGCGCTCGTGCTCGCCGTGTTCGCGAGCGTCATGTTCGGCAGCCGGACCACCTCGTTCAGCGATGTGCTGAACGTGCTGTCCGGCACCGCCGACCCGAATGTCACCACCATCGTCGAGAGCCGGTATCCGAGGACCGCGCTCGGTGTGCTCGCCGGACTCTGCCTGGCCGTCGCGGGCACGCTCATGCAGGGGGTGACCCGCAATCCGCTGGCCGATCCCGGTCTCCTCGGGATCAACGCGGGCGCTTCCGCGAGCATCGTCACCGCGACGGCGTTCCTCGGGGCATCGGGCAGTAGGGACACCATGTGGTGGGCGCTGCCCGGTGCGCTGATCGCCGGTCTGCTCGTCCACGTGATCGGATCGGCGGGCTCGGGCGGCGGGCTGGTGCGGCTCGTGCTGGCCGGTGCGGTGCTCTGCGCCGTGCTGATGGCGTACATCCAGGCCGTGACACTGAGCCGGCCGAAGGTCTTCGACAGCTACCGGTACTGGGTCGTCGGCGCCCTCGGCGGCCGGGACTTCGACGTCTTCTGGTCGGTCCTGCCGTTCGCGGTGGCGGGTCTGCTGATAGCCGCTCTGCTGGGGCCCGGACTCAACGCGCTCGCACTCGGCGACTCGACCGCGGCGTCGCTCGGGGCGCATCCGGCCCTGGTGCGGGCGGCCGGGCTGCTCTCGGCCACGCTGCTGAGCGCCGCGGCGACGGCGGCGGTGGGTCCGATCGCCTTCGTCGGCCTGGCCGTTCCGCATGTGGTGCGGGCCCTGGTCGGTGTCGAATTCCGGATGCAGATCCTGTGCTCGGCGCTGGTCGGCCCCGCGCTGCTGCTCCTCGCGGATGTCGTGGGCCGTGTGGTCATGCGCCCGCAGGAGTTGATGGTCGGTGTCGTGACCGCGTTCATCGGCGCGCCCGCGCTGCTGGTCGCCGTACGCAGGATGAGGGGCAACACATGACGTCGCATCAGGCGGGATTCCGCATCTCCTCGCCCAGGGGGTTCCTGAGGATCGGCCGGACCGTGGCGCTGCCGGTCCGCCGGGTGTCGGTGCTGACGGCTCTTCTGCTGTCCGTACTGCTCGCGGTGGCCGCCGTCGCCACACTCTCGCTCGGCCGGCTCGGCATTCCGCTCGCCGATCTCGCCGGCGCGCTGACCGGTGGGGCCGAGGGCAAGAACGCGTTCGTCCTGGAACACCTGCGCGGCCCGCGCCTGGTGGTCGCCCTGGGAACCGGCGGGGCGCTCGGCCTTTCCGGGGCGTTGTTCCAGTCCGTCACCCGCAATCCGCTCGGCAGTCCCGATGTGATCGGCCTGGCGTCCGGCGCCGGGGCGGGCGCCGCGATCGTCGCGCTGCTGTTCCCGGACACCGTGCCGGTGGCGCTCGGCGCGCTGCTCGGCGCCGTCCTCGCCATGGCACTGGTCTACGTGTCGACCGGTACCGGATTCCGCAACCCCGCCCGGCTCGTCGTCGCGGGCATCGGTGTGGCCGCGATCGGCACGGCGATCACGCAGTACGTCGTCTACGCCATGGAACGGGACCGGGCCGCCGTCCTCACCGCCTATGTCAACGGGAGTCTGTCGGCACGGTCCTGGGACGACGCCACAACGATCTGGCTCGTGCTGCTGGTGGTGGCCCCGCTCACCGCGCTGATCGCGCGGCGGCTGGACATCGGCGAGATGGGCGACGACATCGCGGGGGCGCTGGGGTCCGGGCCGCGCAGCACGAAGACGATCGCCGTCGTCCTCGCGATCGTGCTGTCGGCGGGCGCCGTCAGCGTCGCCGGGCCCATCGCGTTCATCTCGCTGACGGCCCCGCAGATCGCCAAGCGGATCACCCGGGCGGCCGGCCCGCACCTGGTGCTGTCCGCTCTCACCGGCGCGCTGCTGCTGGTCCTCGCGGATCTCTGCGCCCAGCAACTGCCGCTGTTCGACAGTCTGCCCGTCGGCATCTACACCATGGCCATCGGAGGCGTGTACCTCGGCTGTCTGCTGATACGGGAGTGGCGCCGAGGCATCCTGTGAGGCCCTTCCGGGGCGTCACTCACCGCTGAAGCCGCGGTACGGCACCACCGACACGCCCTCACGCACGGCCCGTTCGTCGTCCTGTGCGGCCGTCGGGTCCAGGTGCCCCACCCACAGCGAGTGCGTGGACCGGGCCGAGAAGCCGGGACGGAGGGCGCGGCCGATCTCGCCGGGGGTGCTCGTACACCCTCTGGCACGCAGATCGGCGACGACGTCGTCGAGGAACCGGTGGGGCGGTCGGATCCATCCGTCGCCCACCGCGACCTCGCCGCCCTGCCCGCTGTGGACGATCCCTCCCCCCTCTCTTGAACGCGTTCAAGAGAGGCCGTAGAGTCATCGCCGAACACACTTGAACGCGTTCAAGTCGGGGGCTCGATGTCTCTGCTGGTCGATCTGATCGTGATGCTGGGCATGCTCGTGGTGGTCCCCGCGGGGCTGCGGCTGGCCGAAGCGCCCGAGCTGGACCGGATGCGCCACCTGTGGCCGCTCTTCGCCGTGCCCGGCGCCGTCGCTCTCTGGCTGCCGCGCGGCGCGGCGGCCACCACCCTGGCGGCCTGTTACGCGCTCGGGGCCGTACTTCTGGCCCTGCACGCCCCCGTGCGGCTGCTCCACAGCCGCGCGGACCCCGACGCGTCCGCCGTGGCACCCGCCGAGATCGCCCTGCTCACCGCCCTCGTCACCCCCTCGATCGCGGCCACCGCGCTGGTCGCCGAACGCTCGGGGCACACACTCTTCGGCTTCGGGCTCGGTATCCTCGCGCTGACCGTGCCGCACTTCCACTTCGCCGGATTCGCCGCCGCGCTCGTCGCGGGACTCGTCTGCCGGGTCGCCGACAGCAACGCGGGAAGGTTCGCCGCGCTGAGCGTGCCGCTGGGCACCCTGCTCGTCCTGATCGGCTACTTCATCGGGGACTGGGCCGAGCTGGCCGGGGCGGTGGTCCTGACAGCGGGCATGTGGGCCGTCGCCCTCCTGACCTGGCGAACGATCCGCGGCCGGCAACGGGACCGGATCACCCGGCTGCTGCTCGCCGGCTCGTCCGCCGTGCTCGCGGTCACCATGGTGCTCGCGCTGAGCTGGGCACTCGGTGAGGCCACCGGGCTCCCGCACCCCGCACTGACCTGGATGGCCGCCACCCACGGTCTCGGCAACGCGCTGGGCTTCGCACTCTGCTCGATGCTCGCCTGGCAGAGGCTCCAGAACCCCACCGATCACGAAGGCAGGACCGTATGAGCGCCCTCAACTACTCCGAGGTCGGAGCCACCCGTCCGGGTCCGCTCCCCGACGGCTATCACCACCTCCACCACCGGACCCGGGTCGGTCACGGCCGGGCCGACCTGGCGGCAGCGGGCGCGGCGGTCACCGACTGG
Source organism: Streptomyces sp. NPDC047515 (assembly GCF_040643055.1). Classification (NCBI taxonomy): domain Bacteria; kingdom Bacillati; phylum Actinomycetota; class Actinomycetes; order Kitasatosporales; family Streptomycetaceae; genus Streptomyces; species Streptomyces sp. NPDC047515. The sequence goes on along the minus strand of NZ_JBEYTM010000008.1, from coordinate 92,586 downwards.
CGCATGCATCGCAACAGCGGGGCCAGGGTCCGCGCGTCGGCGGCCCGTGCCCAGGCCGGGGTCCTGGTCCGGGTGTCGATCGGCATCGGCCCGTTCCGGTTCACCGCACCGTGCCTGGTCGTCTGGGCGGCGTACGAGAGCGATCGCATCGGATTCGGCTACGGAACACGCACGGGACACCCGGAGCGTGGCGAGGAGTCCTTCGTGGTGGAGCTGGCGGACGACGGGACGGTGTGGTTCACCGTCATGGCGTTCAGCCGCCCGGCCGCCTGGTACGCCCGGCTCGCGGGGCCCGTCGTACCGGTGCTCCAGCGGTGGTACGCCCGGCGGCTCGGCACCACGCTGCGCCGGATCGTCGACGAAGGGCGGACCACGCCGCTCTGAGGGGCTGAGCCGGGCCGTCGGCCCGATACTGGAAGCGATGGAGTGGTTCACCGCAGACGGGTACTGGCTCAGCCGGCTGATCTTCCAGCGGGCTCTCGCCGGTGTGTATCTGTTCGCCTTTCTCACCGCCGCGCTCCAGTTCCGGGCGCTGATCGGTGAACGCGGCATGCTGCCCGTGCCCGACTTCCTGCGGCGTACGGACTGGCGCAGCGCGCCCGGTCTCTTCCGGCTCCACTACTCCGACCGCTTCTTCGCCGTCGTCGCCTGGATGGGCTGCGCAATCGCCGTCGCGTTGCTCGCGGGCGTGGACTCGTACGTTCCGCTCTGGGCGGCGATGTTGCTCTGGGCACTGCCCTGGGCGCTGTATCTGTCGATCGTCCAGGTCGGCCAGACCTGGTACGGCTTCGGCTGGGAGTCGTTGCTGCTGGAGACCGGCTTCCTCGCCGTCTTTCTCGGCAACGCGGACACGGCTCCACCGGTGCTGGTGCTGTGGCTGCTGCGCTGGGTGCTGTTCCGCGTGGAGTTCGGCGCCGGGCTGATCAAGATCCGTGGCGACGAGTGCTGGCGCAAGCTGACGTGCCTGTACTTCCACCACGAGACCCAGCCGATGCCGGGACCGCTGAGCTGGTTCTTCCACCGACTGCCGAAGCCCGTCCACCGGGCCGAGGTGGCGGCCAACCACGTCACCCAACTCCTGGTACCGGTGCTCCTCTTCACTCCGCAGCCGGTGGCGAGCGCGGCCGCGGGGCTGATGATCGTCACCCAGTTGTGGCTGGTCCTCTCGGGGAACTTCGCCTGGCTGAACTGGGTGACGATCACCCTCGCCCTGTCCGCCGTCGACTGGTCCCTGTTCACCGAGCCGCCCGCACAGTCCGCGCCACCCCTCTGGTACGAGATCGTCGTCTTCGCGGTCACGGCACTGGTGGCGTTCCTCAGCTACCGCCCGGCGCGCAATCTCGTCTCCCGCCGCCAGGTGATGAACCGCTCGTTCGACCCGCTCCATCTGGTCAATACCTACGGCGCGTTCGGGAGCATCAGCCGGGTGAGGCTGGAGGTCGTGGTCGAGGGCACGAAGGAGCGGGTGCTCCACGAGGGCACGGTCTGGCAGGAGTACGGATTCCGCGGCAAGCCCGGCGATCCGCGCCGGCTGCCGCGCCAGTTCGCCCCGTACCATCTGCGGCTCGACTGGCTGATGTGGTTCGCGGCGCTCTCCCCCGCGTACGCGGGCCCCTGGTTCGGGCAGTTCGTGGAACGGCTGCTGGAGAACGACCGGGACACGCTGCGGCTGCTGCGTCACAACCCGTTCCCCGAGGCGCCGCCCACGCACGTCCGCGCCAGGGTGTACCGGTACCGGTACACGACCTGGCGCGAACTGCGGGCCACCGGACGCTGGTGGCACCGCGCCTACGTACGCGACTTCATGCCCCCCGTCGCGCTGAGGGCGATCCCGTAGGTCCCGCCCGGCTCAGCCCGACCAGGCGATCTTGAACACCCAGGCGTGCTTTCCGCTCCTGCGGGCCGCCGCCGGTACGTCGATCACCAGCGAGCCGCCCGTGGTGCGCCAGCCGAGCGGCCGGTCGTGACCGAGCAGGGTGACCCGGTCACCGCCGCGGATCGGCACCGGCGCCTCGACGGTCAGGGTGGCACCGGGCTGGGCCAGGGAGTGGATGTAGAAGGCCTTGTCGGGCCGCACGGTGAACCGCAGGTCCTCGCCGAGCTGCGGCATCCGTGCCCAGTACGTGGTGTCGTAGATCGCCTCCCCGTTGGTCCTCAGCCACTCCCCCGTCTCGCGCAGCCTGCGCTGCATGATGTCGGGGATCGTGCCGTCGGCCCTCGGCCCGATGTCGAGCAGGAAGTTGCCGTTCTTGGAGACGATGTCGACGAGCGAGTGCACGATCTCCTCCGCCGTCATGTACTTCCCGTCCGGCGTCTGGGCGTTGTAGCCGTAGCTGTACGGGTCCAGGCCGCGGCTCGATTCCCACTTCGCGGTGACGATCTGGTCGTACGTCGTGTACTCGGGCGTCGTGAAGTCGTGCGGCCCGATCCCCGAACGGTTGTTGACGGTGACCTCGATCGGGCGGGCCCGGTTCTTGGCGTGGTTGAAGTACTCGGCGAGCACGCGGTGGCTGTCGTTGTCGCCGCCGATGTCGCACCAGAGGATCTCGGGGCCGTACCGGTGGATCAGCTCCAGCATCTGCGGGCCCTGGAACTGGGTGACGTAGTCCTTGCCCGCCGTGTACCCGGTGTACGGGACGGGCTCCAGGGTGTACGGATTGCGCGGGGCGTGGCCCATCCAGGGATGGTCGGGGTTGAACCACTCGGGCATCGAGAAGTACAGCCCCGGGTGGAGTTCGGGGGTGTAGCGGCGCGAGGCGTCGAAGAGTTCCTTGACGAGGTCGCGCTTCGGCCCCATCTTGACGGCGTTGCGGTCGGAGAGCTTGGTGTCCCAGAGCGCGAAACCCTCGTGGTGCTTCGAGGTGAGTACGTGGTACTGCGCACCGGCGTCCCGGAACAGCTCCACCCAGGAGCGCGGGTCGAAGCGCTCGGCGCGGAACCGCGGGATGAAGTCGTCGTAGGCGAAGGACTCGCCGTAGGTGTCGCGATGGTGGGTGTAGGTGGGGTTGTTGGGGTCCTGCATCTGGCTCCAGTACCACTCGGCGTACTGCGTGCCGACCGGAGCCCAGGCGGGTACCGAGTAGACCCCCCAGTGGATGAAGATCCCGAACTTGGCCGCCTGGAACCAGTACGGCGCCTGATGGGTGGAGAGGGATTCGTCGGTCGGGGCGTAGTCGGGGACGCCGAGGGTGAGCGAGCGGCGGACGGTGGCGGCCTGCTGTCCGCGACCGCGGGCGACGACGTCGCCGTCCCGGGCGGTGCCGGGTGCGGTGCCGGGCCTGTTGCGGATGCCGATGCGGACGCGGGCCTGGTCGCCGGGGGCGAGCCGGGTGATGCGGGCGGGCGCGACGGTACGGGCTCCGGGCACGTCCACGGCGAGCGTGAGGCCGTCCGCGGCGAGAATGCCGACCGTGCCCGCGTTGACGACGGTGGCCTCGACGCTCTGGGCTCCGGAGTCCAGCAACGAAGTGGTGGAGTGGGCGTCGCGCAAGGTCAACGCCCGTCCCTGGGCGGCTGGTTGGAGGGAGAGTGCGAAGATGTGCAGGGACGGCTTGCCGGCCTCGGCGGGCTGGGTGGTGGGCAGGGTGAGCGCGACGGCTTCCCTGGCCGGGTCGAGCGCGATCTCGCTGACGGCGATGGAGACCTGGTGCGCGTCCTTGGCGCCGTCGGCCGTGTAGCGGTACGCGGCGGTGACGGCGCCGCTCCCCGAGTACCAGTCGGGGCCGCCGAGTACCGGGGCCGAGGTGGTGCCGTCGGCGTAGTGGACCGTGGCCCTGCCGGATACGGCGCCGTAGCTGCACGCGGTGAGGAAGAGGCCGGAGAGATAGCGGCCCGGCGGGAGGTCGATGCGCTGTCCGAGGGCGACGATGTTGTTCCTGACACCCGCTCCGGAGCCGGGGAAGAGAAACGCGGTGCCGTCGATGTTCCGTTCTCCAGTGGGGAGTTCCTCGCCGGGGAAGGTGTAGCCGGAGCCGTCGAAGTTGCCGCCGCGGGCATCGGCGGTGTCGATGCCGTCGTTGTCGAACCACCTGTCGAGAGGCACGGGGACAGCGGCGGGGACGGTGCCCCAGTCGCCGTCGTGGGCACCGGCCGCTGCGGGCGCTCGGGCGGCTCCGGTTCGCGGGGCCGCATCGGCGGTGGCGGGGGTGAGCAGGGCGGCGCCGACTGCCGCCCCTGCCGTCATTCCGAGTACATGGCGTCTGGGAAGTTCGGTCATGACATCCGATGATTGGAGCACGAAGCGAACCTGTCAATGCAATCTTCCAGACAGAACGAAACCCGTACCCCACAACCATCCGATGACTAGGGCGCATTCACTGCCGGGGCCGACCGATCCACGCCGGTCCCGGCCGGGTTCCCTATCGCGATTCCTCCCGGGCCCGCAGCAGCTTGGTGATCTGCCGGACGAGCTCGTCGTCGCTGGTCACGGCCTTGCCCGAGACCAAGGCACCGAGGCGCTCGGCGGTCTGGAAGTCGTACGCGCGCTCCACCTCCGAACCCGGCACCTTGTCGTACTCGTCCTCGGCGCGGAAGCCGACGGCCAGATCGACCACCTTCGCGATGAGCCAGGTGAGGATGAAGGAGAACGCGATCACGGAGACGATCGCGACGAGTTGCTTGCCCAACAGCCCCCAGCCACCGCCGTAGAAGAGCCCCTTCTTGCCACTGATGCGTGCGGTGGCGAACAGGCCGACCATGATCAGCCCGATCAGCCCGCCGACACCGTGCACACCCACCACATCGAGCGTGTCGTCGACGTCGAAGCGGAACTTGAGCGTGATCGCGAAGGCACAGACCGCGCCCACGACGAGGCCGGTGATCACCGCGCCGAGGGTGTTGATCTCACCGCAGGCCGGGGTGATGGCGACCATGCCCGCGACGGCCGAGGAGACGACGCCCATCGTGGTGACCGTGCCGGTGCGCCACTTCTCGACCAGCGGCCAGGTGATCATGGCGCCCGCGGCGCCGAGCTGGGTGTTGATGAAGGCGCCGGCCGCCGTGCCCTGGTCGCTCAGCGCGGAGCCGGAGTTGAAGCCGAACCAGCCGAACCAGAGCAGCCCGACACCGATCACGACGAGCGGGATGTTGTTGGGCCGTTCCTCACGACGGGCGAAGTCGCGCGGCGCCCGCAGCACGAGCGCGACGGCGAGACCCGCGACGCCGGAGTTGAGTTCCACCGGCAGACCGCCGGCGAAATCGAGCGCCCCGAGGTGCTTGACGATCCAGCCGTCCTGGTCGAACACCCAGTGCGCCAGCGGAATGTAGACGATGAGCAGCCACAGCACGACGAAGACGAGCCAGCCCTTCATCGTGGCGCGGTCCGCGATCGAGCCGCTCACCAGCGCGACGGTGATGATCGCGAAGCCCATCTGGAACGTGCCGTAGACATACGTGGGGATGTGACCGGTCAGTGTGGTCAGCCCGATGTCGTGCATGAACACGTGGTCGAGGTTGCCGATGAGTCCGGCGCCGCCGACGTCGGGGCCGAAGGCCAGCGTGTATCCGATCGCCCACCAGACGAGCGTGCCGAAGGCGAGCGCGGCGAAGCTCATCTTGATCATCATCAGGATGTGCTTGGTGCGAACCATGCCGCCGTAGAAGAACGCCAGTCCCGGCGTCATCAGCAGCACCATGGCGGTGGCGGCGAGCAGCCAGGCGGTGTCGCCGGAGTCGTACGCGGGTGGCATCGGCGCGGGAGCGGTGTTCATCTGCGGATACCTCGTAGGGGTGTGGGGGGAACGGGTCGGTCGGGCTACGGTTTACGCAGGTCGGGTGCCGGATGTCCGGTGAGGAGCCGGTGCACGGACCGCCAGGCGGCGGCATGTGCGGCGGCGACCGCGACGGGACGGTCGTCCAGGAGCCGGACCCAGGCGCCGCAGTCGCGGGGCAGCACGCTGACCCCGTACAGCACACCGAGCCCGGCCAGCGCCCCGTGCAGGGTGTCGGCGATCTCGGTGGCCGGGACGCGGTCGGTGACCACGAAGAGCGACGCGACGTGGTCGTGCCCGGCGAAGACGCCCGGCCCGACGACGCCGTTGCCGGGTCCCTGCGCGCCCGGGGTCAGGCGCAGGGTGTCGATGGCGAGGAGGGTGCCGTCGGGCCGGGCGATGTGCAGGTCCGTGGCGAGGATCCGGTAGTCGTGGCGCTCGCCGCGGGCGAGCCGCCCGGCGGTGAGGATGTCGCCGACGACCGCGGTGGCGCCGACCGCGACCGTGACCTCGGTCCGCTGGTAGAACCGCGCGTCCTTGAAGGGGATCAGCGGGTCCGGTAGATACTCGACGTAGGCGCCGGCCTCGGCCGTCAGATGCACGCGCTGGCTCGCGTAGTCGTGTTCCATCCGGAAGACCTTGGTGGCCGCCTGGGTGGTCAGATGCACCTGGGTGCCGGGACCGCAGCGGAAGTCCATCCGGTAGCGGTCGGCCTGGGCGATGCCGCCGCCGGTCGCCATCAGATAGACGTGGCTCATCCCCGGCATGGCGGGGTCGATCCACAGCGGCCGCATGATCTGCAACGGGGTCTTCTGGTAGCGCTCGACGAGTTCGGTGCGCCCGCCCCGCACGGCGAAGGCCAGATCGAGGATCCCCACCTTGGCCGGGGAGCCGGGCGCGAGCGTATCGGGAACGGACGCCAGGGCCGCCACGTCCGGCGGGACACGGACCGCGGAGTAGTAGTCGGGGGCGAGACGGTCCGGGCCGGGGCAGGGCAGGGTGGGCCGCATGTCAGATCAGCGCCTTGCGGCGCGATTCGAGGAAGTCCGCGATGTCCCCGATGCCCACGCCGGTGAGGCAGTCGGTGAGAACCACCGGGCGGTCGTCACGGACCCGGTGGGCATCGGATTCCATGATGCCGATGTCGGTGCGCACATACTGCGCGATATCAATCTTGTTGATGACGAGCAGGTCGGAATCGGTGATGCCCGGCCCACGCTTGCGCGGCATCTTCTCGCCCTCGGCGGTGTCCAGGACGAAGAGGAAGAGATCGACGAGCGCGGGGCTGAAGGTGAGGGTGAGATTGTCGCCACCGGACTCGAAGAACAGCGTGTCGGTGTCGGGGAAGCGCTCCAGCATCTCGGCGCCCGCCGCCAGATTCATCGTCGGGTCGTCCCGTACGGCGGTGTGCGGACAGGCGCCCGTCTCGACGCCGACGACGCGCTCCGGTTCGAGGACCCCGTCGAGGGTGCGGCGGATGTGCTGGGCGTCCTCCTGCGTGTAGATGTCGTTGGTGACGACGCTGGGGTGATGACCGCGCTCGATCAGTACCGGGACCAGCGCCTCGATGAGCGCGGTCTTGCCGGATCCGACCGGTCCGCCGATACCGACCCGCAGTACGTTGTCGTCCATGGTGCTCCCTGTTCGTGGGGGTGGTTGGATCAGCTGGCGAAGAGCCGGGCCTCGGCACGTTCATGACGGCCCGACATGACGTCCGAGGCGAAGACGGTGGCGCCGACATCGGCGAGTTCGCGCCGCAGCGCGGCCTCGACCGCCGCCTCGATGACGGATGCGGCGCCCCGCAGCAAGGTCTGCGCCCTGCGGTGGTCGGTCAGCCGCAGTCTCAGGGCCGCTCCCGCGAAGCTCGCGCAGAACGCGAACAGGTCGCAGGCGACGGCCTGACGGACCGGCACACCGGTCGCCGCGTAGATGACCCCCGCGACGACCGCCTGGGTTCCGGGTGCCTCCCGGCGTTCCACACGTTCGACGTAGTCATCGATCTCGGGGCGGTCGAAGACCTCTTGGGCGAGGTCGAGAAGCTGCCGGCCGGTCCGGACGGCGGCCTGGCGCATCTCCCGGCCCAGCTTGGTGGCGAACAGATGCTCGTCGATTCCGGCCACGGCCTCCGGTTCGCCCGCCCGTGTCGCCCGGTGGGCGAGTGCGAGCGCGGTGGCGTCGGCCGGGCCGACGCCGTGCAACAGCAGGTCTTCGAGCAGCAGCGACAGGCTGTCGGGGCCGACCGCCTTGGCCTGGGCGAAGCCCTCAAGGCTGTGCGACAGCGTGTAGAAGCCGCTCGGGAACGCCGAGTCGGTCAACTGGAGGCTGACCAGCAGCGGTCCGAGCCCGGACCCGGGCGACCCGGCCCCGATGGCGGCGAGCTCCGCCGCCATCGGGGCCGGGCCGCCCGGCATCTCGCTCTCATCGCGGTACATCGAGGCCCTAGACCAGGAAGAACAGGTGGTTGAGGGGCAGTTCCTGGGCCGGGTCGATGGTGGCGACCTTGCCGTTGAGGGTGACCTTGAACGTCTCCGGGTCGACCTTGATGTCCGGCAGCGCGTTGTTGCGGATCATGTTGTGCTTGCCGATGGTCCGGGTCCGGCTGACCGGCAGCACCTTGCGTTCCAGGCCCAGTTCGGCGGGGACCCCCGCGGCGATGCCGGCCTGGGACATGAAGGTGACATGGGTGGCCGGCAGGGCCTTGCCGTACTGGCCGAACATCGGCCGGTAGATCACCGGCTGCGGGGTCGGCAACGAGGCGTTGGGATCGCCCATCTGCGCCCAGGAGATGATGCCGCCCTTGATCACCATCTTCGGCTTGGCGCCGAAGGAGTGGATGGGCCAGAGCACGATGTCGGCGAGCTTGCCCTTCTCGATCGAGCCGATGTGGTCGGAGATCCCGGTGGCGATGGCCGGGTTGATGGTGACCTTGGCGAGGTAGCGCAGCACCCGCTGGTTGTCGTTGCGGGCGGAGTCGCCCTCCAGCGTGCCGAGCTTGTCCTTGCAGTGGTGGGCGGTCTGGAAGGCCCGGGTGACGGACTCGCCGACCCGGCCCATGGCCTGCGAGTCGGAGGAGAACATGCTGATCACGCCGAGGTCGTGCAGGACCGACTCGGCGGCGATCGTCTCGGCGCGGACCCGGCTGTCGGCGAAGGAGACGTCTTCGGGGATGTCGTGGCTGAGGTGGTGACAGACCATGACCATGTCGAGGAGCTCGTCCACCGAGTTCTTGGTGTACGGAAGCGTCGGGTTGGTGGAGGACGGCAGGATGTTCGGCTCGCCCGCGACCCGCAGGATGTCCGGGGCGTGACCGCCGCCCGCGCCCTCGCTGTGGAAGGTGTGGATGGTGCGGCCGTCGATCGCGGAGCGGGTGTCCTCGAAGAAGCCGCTTTCGTTGAGGCTGTCGGTGTGGATGGCGACCTGGATGTCGTGCCGGTCCGCGACGGCCAGCGCGTTGTCGATCACGGCCGGGGTGGCACCCCAGTCCTCGTGGACCTTCAGCGCACAGGCTCCGGCGACGATCTGCTCGTCGAGCGCCTCCGGCAGACTGCCGTTGCCCTTGCCCATGATGCCGAGGTTGACCGGGAGGGTCTCGGCCGCCTGCAGGAACCGGGCGATGTTGTACGGGCCCGGCGTGCAGGTGGTGCCGTTCGTGCCGTCGGACGGGCCGGTGCCACCGCCGATGAGGGTGGTGATGCCGTTGGTGAGTGCCTGCTCGGCCTGTTGCGGGGAGATCAGGTGGACGTGGGTGTCGATGGCACCCGCGGTGGCGATGAGGTGCTCACCGGCGATGGCCTCCGTGCCGGGCCCGATGACCAGGTCCGGGTGCACGTTGTTCTGGGTCTGCGGGTTGCCCGACTTCCCGATGCCCGCGATGAACCCGTCCTTGATGCCGATGTCGCATTTGACGACGCCGACGACGGGGTCGATGACCACGACATTGGTGATGACGGTGTCGAGCGCGCCCTGGGCGCTGGTGGCCTGTGGGTCCGCGGCCATGCCGTCACGCATGGTCTTGCCGCCGCCGTAGAGGACCTCGTCCCCGTACTGGCCCTCGCTGAAGTCCTTCTCGACCTCGACGACGAGGTTGGTGTCGGCGAGGTGGAAGCGGTCGCCGACCGTCGGGCCGAACATGTCAGTGTACTGCTTGCGCGGCAGGATGGGCATCAGCGCGAACCCTTCTTCTTCGGCTTGGAGTCCTTCGGGTTCGTCGGGTTCGTCGGGTTCTTCGGACTCCCTGCGTCCTTGGTGTTCCTTCTGTTCTTCGACGGAATGCCGGAGCCGGCGTCGTTCCGGGCGCCCTGGAAGCCCTGCTCGATCGCCTTGCGGACGGCCTCGACCCTGGCCGGGTGGGATGCGAGGCTGCCGTTGAGCAACCCGCTGAAGCCGACGAGACGCCCGGTGCCGGCGTACGCGCACAACTCCACCTCGCGGGTTCCGCCGGGTTCGATGCGCACGGAGGTTCCGGCGGGAATGTTGAGGTGCATGCCGAGCGCCTTCTGACGGTCGAACGACAACGCCGAGTTCACCTCGAAGAAGTGGTAGTGCGACCCGACCTGGACCGCGCGGTCGCCCGTGTTGCTGACGGCGAGTTTGACGGTGCGGCGACCTGCGTTGATCTCGATCGGATCCTTGCCGTAGAGGTATTTCTGACGGAACGTCATACGGTGCTCCTGATGGCTGGCCCGCACCCTGTACCTGCGGGTGCTGACGCGCGTGCTGATGTGGGTGCGTGTGCGTGTGTGCATGTCCGTGACCACGGCCGTGGTCGTGGTCGTGGCCCTCGCCCGGCGCATGGGTGTGCGAGTGGCCGTGCTCGTCGGCGGCGGTCAGCCCGGTCGCGATGCCGTCGTCGCCGCGCTCGCTCCACTTCCGCCGGGCATCGGCCACCCGCTCGGCGAGGACCCGGGCCAGCGCGGCGGGCGGCACCAGCGGACCGGCGCGTTCGACCCGCGTACCCGATACGTCCGGCACTTCGGGCGGTACGAACGCGGCCGGGAGCAGCACCACGCGGGAGGCGCCGAGCAGCCTGCAGCGCCGCACCCCCTCGACCGGATCGGGATCGCCGCCGCCGAACGCGACCTCGACCAGGGAGTGGCTGCCGAATCGGCGGACCAGACTCGCGACCCGGTACAGCTCGGCGTCCTCGAACGGGTCGCCGGACGGGGCGGTGAGGAGCAGCGCCGCGGCATCGGGGGCGCGGACCGCCGCCGCCCGCAGCCAGGCGACCAGGTGCCCGGAGGTGCCGAACGGTTCGGCGAGCAGGCTCCCTGATCGTTCGTCGGCGGGCAGCGCGCGCAGCGTACGGGCGGTGTCCGCGACGAGTTCCGGGTCGCGGCCCAGCGTCATGGGGACGACGCACACCTTCTCGCCGCCGCGCCTCAGTCCGGCGACGCTCCGGAACAGCTCGCGTCCGCCGGGCACGACGGTCACCGCGGGGTCCACCAGGCCGTGCAGCGCCTTCCCGTACGCGGCTTCATGCCCGCACACGGCGATCACCCGACAGCGGTCGGACACCGGGCTCAGCCGCCGATGGGGTCGTGGCAGGACACCAGCTTGGTGCCGTCCACGAAGGATGCCTCGACCTGCAGCAGCCCGAGCATGTCCCGTACGCCCGGCATGGTGTCGTCCTCGCTGACGATCTGACGGCCGAGTTCCATGCAGTCGGCGACACTCCTGCCGTCCCGGGCGGCTTCCAGGATCGCTTCGGTGATCAGCGCGACGGACTCGCTGTAGTTGAGCTTGAGACCGCGGCCCTGGCGTTTGCGCGCCAGGTCGGCCACGACGTACACCAGCAGTTTGTCGATCTCGCGAGGTGCGAGGTTCATCGTCAGTACCTTCCTCGGAGCTGTGCGGACAGGGGTGGGGAACGTCCGTGGGGGCGGCGTCAGTCGCTGCGGCGAAGGCGCGTCAGCAGCGGGACGGCTGCCATGAACGCCCAGGTCGTGAGGATGAACGGCCAGGTGAAGGTGTGGCCGCCGAACGGCTTGAAGAAAGACGTCAGTGAGGCCGTGAGGCCGGTGGTGGCCGCGGCCCCGAAGAGCGCGTACGCCCCGTTCCACACCGTGTCGGTGAGGAAGACCGCGCCGATGGCGATGGCGACGAGAACGGCGTTGTATCCGTAGATGCCCTCGGCAACCAGCGCGGTGGGGGCACCGAGTGCCCAGGCCGCGACGATTCCCATGACGCTGCCGGCCGCCGCGTACAGCACCACGCGCACTCCGGCCAGGGCCAGGCCGACGAGCATGATGAGCCCGGCGTACCACTCACCCACCAGGAAGATCTGCGACACATTGGTGAAGAAGGCGTGCCACAGGTCGTCCCACGAGATGCCGGTGTCCCCGGTGGTGGCGCTGGAGACGGCCCTCGGGGCACCGTGCCAGACCCGGTGGAAGGACGGAGCCCCGAGCACCATGACGCCGGAGACCAGGCAGAACGGTGCGGTGAGCGCCGTCAGTCCGTAGGGGGCGAGCAGGGTGGTCAGCGCCGCCATCAGCAGGGTGCACATGATCGTGCCGATGACGGTGAGCACATAGGTGGCGGGGTGGTGTCCGAGCGAGGTGACCAGTGCGATGCCGGTGAGGCAGCCGTTGTAGCCCTGGAGGCCGAGGGCGATGCCCGACCGGTCGACACCCAGCGCGTAGGCGGTCGCCGTGGAGAGCATCGTGCCGAGCGTGGCGAACAGGCCGATCCGCCAGCCCGCGGCCCACAGCCCGGCGAGGATGAACGCGCCCGTCCAGATCCCGGGTTGGAGGTCGACCTGCCCGACTCCACGCACCGATGCCAGGAGGTAGGCGGTCGGCTGCCGGCTCTCGAGCCTGCCAACGGCATCCGGCTCGGCGACGGACAAGGGGGCTCCAACGGTCGGGCGGAGAGGGACGGTCTGACGACCGGGCGGAGCGGTCGAAGAACCACTCACCGCCATCCATACACATGACGGGCCGTTTTTCCCCTGGTGAGCCGTTCGGTAGATCCATTCGAGTGCGCACCCGAGTCGTTCTGCGTGCCGGGTGTCCCGCGTCCGCCGTCGCTCCTCCTACGAGCTGCTGACCTTCACCTCGGCTCGCCGTCAGGCCATCGGGCGGGGCCGGCTGTCCGGTGCTGACCGTCGGCGCTGGCGTCGGGCTCTCGTTCGCCGGGGCCGCGGTGGCGGACACGGTCCTGGGACTGGCGGATGAGCAGGAACGACCGAGCTCCGGCCCGCCCCTTGCGGGATGCGGGCCGGAGCTCGGGGGTGAGGCGGTCGGACGCGAAGCGGTCAGTCGATGCCGGGCAGGATGTGCGGCTCGGCGAGGTCCTCCTCGTAGCCGGCCAGCCGGATCGGCGCGGACCTGGCCCAGACCTCGATGTTGCGGAGCTTCTCGGGCCTGCGGGCCCGCTCTCCGTATCGTTCGGCCGAAGGCTTCTCGTGCTTCGTCAGTTCTGGTGTCGTCACCGCGCACTCCTTTGTGTCGCGTGGCCCCGGGCGTCGCCGACACCCCGGCCTCATTACCAGGAGTCGACCACCCGCGAGGGGCGGGGGAAGGAACAGTACGGTCGCGGTGGCGCCGGGTACGGGACGGGACGGCGACTTGGTTGACAAGCCTGTCCCAGGACGGTCGGGGAGGATTCGTGGACTCCTCGATGACGTCCGTTCACATCAGAGTAACCAAATGAGCGCGTTCCCGCTCGATGGAATGTGTGCCGTAGGTCACTTTCAGCCACCGAATACGGAAAGGACCCGGCCAGGAGCGGTTCCCGACCGGGTCCATGACCCCGCGCGCACGCCCCGCCGCCCGTTGCCTACCAGTTGGCGGTCGCGTAGTCCTTGAGGAAGCAGCCGTACAGGTCCTCGCCCCCCTCGCCGCGCACGATCGGGTCGTACACGCGGGCGGCGCCGTCGACCAGGTCGAGCGGGGCGTGGAAGCCCTCCTCGGCGAGGCGGATCTTGTCGGGGTGCGGACGCTCGTCGGTGATCCAGCCGGTGTCGACCGCGGTCATCAGGATGCCGTCCTTCTGGAACATCTCCTGGGCGCTGGTGCGGGTGAGCATGTTCAGCGCGGCCTTGGCCATGTTGGTGTGCGGATGGCCCGCGCCCTTGTAGCCGCGGCCGAACACGCCTTCCATCGCCGAGACGTTGACCACGTAGGCGCGCTTGGCGGCGGTCGCCGCCATCGCCGGACGGAGCCGGCTGATCAGGATGAACGGCGCGGTGGAATTGCAGAGCTGGACCTCCAGCAGCTCGATCGGCTCGACCTCGTCGACCGTCTGGATCCAGCTGTTGGTGTCATGCAGATCGGGCACGAGACCGCCCGCGTCGATCGCCGTTCCGGCGGCGATCCGCTCCAGGGAGGCGGACCCGGTGACCAGGGCGAGCTCGGTCACGTCCTGCGCGCTCAGGCCCTCCTTGCGGGCGGCGGGCAGCGCCGCGACCCGGTCGACGGTGCCACTGCCGAAGGTCCCGATGACCTCGGCTGCGGGCAGTTCACCCGCCGGAAGCGGGGCGGACTCGGCGTGGACCAGTTCGCTGTACGCGTTGGCGGAGCGGCGCACCGTCTGCGCCGCGTTGTTGATCAGGATGTCCAGCGGGCCCTCGGCGGCGACCGAGTCCGCGAGCGCGACGACCTGGGCCGGGTCGCGCAGATCGATGCCGACGATCTTCAGCCGGTGGATCCACTCGTCGCTGTCCGGCATCGCCTTGAAGCGGCGGATCGCGTCGTTGGGGAAACGCGTGGTGATGGTGGTGTGCGCGCCGTCGCGCAGCAGCCGCAGCGCGATGTACATGCCGATCTTGGCGCGACCGCCGGTGAGGAGCGCGCGGCGGCCGGTGAGGTCGGTCCGCGCGTCGCGGCGCGCCCGGTTCTCCTGGGCGCACTGCTGACAGAGCTGGTGGTAGAACGCGTCCACCTCGACGTACCGGGTCTTGCAGATGTAGCAGGACCGGGGGCGCTGCAGGACGCCGGCGATCTCGGCGCGGGCCGAGGACGACGGCAGGATCCCCTGTGTCTCGTCGTCGATGCGGTCGGCCGAGCCGGTCGCGGTGGCCTCGGTGACGGCCTTGTCGTGCGCGGTCTTGGCGGCGCGGCGCTCCTGACGGCGGCGCTGCTTCACGGTCCGGTAGATCCCGGCCGTGGCACGGCGCACGGCTATGGCGTCGGGGTGGTCGACCTCGATGGTGTCGAGTTCGTCGAGCACGCTCAGGCAGACGGCCAGCCGCCCCGGGTCGATACCGGGACCGAACTCCTCAGTACCGGGAGCGAGCTCCGGGCTTTCCTCTGTCACCGTCATTGCCGTTCCTCTGTCACTCGTCCCTCGTGGCGCCGACCGCCGTACCGGGTCCTGTCGGGCCGAACGCCCCGGTCAAGTCTGCCATGCACCTGATGCTGCTCCGTTCGTGTGACGTGTCCCGTGAGGCACCCCGTGGTGCGCCGGGCGCGTCAACGTGTGACTTCGCGCGTCGTCCCGTGACTTCGCTGGGGCCGAGCCGCTCGGCCCCCGGGGCCCTCCACAGTTCGGTCACATATGCTTCCCTGCGATACGGCCGGAGCCGGGCCGTATCCGGTCCGTACACAGGGGGTGGACAGTGACCGAGCTCCCCGTGGGTGGATCCCCGGCACAGCCCGTACATCCGGCCGCCGTCCCCGTACAGATCGGGCGTCCCCCGGCCGACAGCGGTTCCGTCTGGGATGTCGATGCCGTGATCCTGCTGGTCGAGGACGACGCCGGTGACGCGCTCCTCGTCGAGGAGATGCTCGCGGACAGTGAGCTCGACTCGGCGTTGACCTGGTGCAGAACGCTGACGGAGGCGCGCCGGTTCCTGGCCGGCTGCCGGACCCCGTGCTGTGTCCTGCTCGACCTCCACCTGTCCGACGGGTACGGCCTGGACGCCGTCACCCGGATCGTGGAATCGGCGCCCGACGCCGCCATCGTGGTGCTGACCGGCAGGTCCGAGGCCGATACGGGCCTGTCGGCCGTGGCGACCGGTGCGCAGGACTATCTCGTCAAGGGCCGACTCGATCCGGAGGCACTGGGGCGCTCGGTCCGCTACGCCCTCCAGCGCAAGCAGGTCGAGCGGGCCGCCGCCGCGTTGCGTGCCAACCGGCTCATGGCTCAGGAGAACGCCCGCCTGGAACGCGGTCTGCTGCCCGTGCCCCTGCTGCACGACGACTCCTTCGAAGCGGTGGCGCGGTACGCACCGGGCCGGGCTCAGGCCCTGCTCAGCGGTGACTTCTACGACGTGGTGCAGACGTCCGACGGCACGGTGCACGCGGTGATCGGCGACGTGTCGGGGCACGGGGCGGCCGAGGCGGCGCTCGGTGTCTGCCTGCGGGTGGCGTGGCGCACGGCGGTGCTGTGCGCCACCGGTCAGGCCGAACAGGTCCGGCTGCTGGAGGAGATCCTCGTCGCCGAACGCTCCGACCCGCATGTCTTCGCCACCGTCACCTCACTGGTCTTCGCACCGGACCGACGCCGCGTGCGGGTGGTGCGGGCCGGTCACCCCGGGCTGCTGCTGCGCGGCGGTGCCCGGGTGAGCTGGGTCGAGCCCGAGCCTGGCATGGCGCTGGGACTGCTGCCGGGAACGGGGCACTGGAGCGCCTCGGAGCTCTCGCTGCCCGGGGACGGCCGGATCGTCCTCTTCACGGACGGCCTCTTCGAAGGGCGTACGGGGCCGAGAACCCGGCTCGGCGAGGACGGGCTGCTCGCCATGGCCCGCCGACACGGATCACTGGCGGCCCGCGCCTTCGTGGACACCCTGGTCGACGAGGCCGCCCTGGCCGCGTCCCCGTACGGCGGCCTCGCCGACGACGTGGCCGTGCTCCACCTGGGCTGGGGGCGGGAGGAGCCGCGGTGAGCGGCCGGGACGCGCCGTCGGCCCCGCGCCGCCGTCCGGCCGCCCGTCTGTCGGTCCAGAACTGGGTCCATCTGATTCTCGCCGTCTTCGTGCTGGTCGTCTGTGCCGGGCTGACCGTCGGTGGCCTGGTGCTGGCCCGGATATCCGACCGCACCACCGAACTGGTGGACCGGATACAGCCGGCGCGCTCGTCGTCCTTCCAACTGCAGAACGCCCTGCTGGACCAGGAGACCGGGGTCCGCGGATACGCGCTCACCGGTGATTCGACGTTCCTTCGGCCGTACGAGGCGGGGATGCGGGACGAGAAGCTGCGGCTGGCCAGAGTGCGCGCGCTCGTCGGGGACGAGCAGCCCTTCGCCCGCGATCTCGACCGGATCGCCGCGGCCGCGCGGGAGTGGCGCAGCGTGCACGCCGAGCCGCTGGTCGCCGCGGTCCGGCGGGAAGGCCCCGCATCCGAGTCCTCCGCCCCGATCCGGCGGAGCAACCACGAGTTCGACACCCTGCGGCAGCTGTACGCCACCCAGCAGGCACATCTCGACGTGGCGCGCGACCGGGCCCGCGCCGATCTGAGCACGGCCCGCACCACCCGCGACCAGGTGCTGATCTCGTTGGTCCTGGGCTTTCTGCTCGCAGTCCTCTCGCTGAGTCTGCTGCTGAACCGGATGGTGGGCCGACCGCTGAGCCGGCTGACCGCCGCCTCCGAGACGGTCAGTTCGGGGGCGTTCCACAGCCGGATCGAGGTGGACGGCCCGTCCGATGTGCGGGCGGTGGCGGCGGCCGTGGAGGACATGCGCCGCCGTATCGTCGAGGAACTGGCCGAGTCCCGGGAGCGCGAGACGCTGCTGGCGGACCAGACGCGGGAGCTGCGCCGGTCCAATGGAGAGCTGGAACAGTTCGCCTATGTTGCCTCGCACGATCTGCAGGAGCCACTGCGCAAGGTCGCCTCGTTCTGCCGGCTTCTGGAGAAACGGTACGGCGCGCAGCTCGACGACCGGGCGCGGCAGTACATCGACTACGCGGTCGACGGCGCCGGGCGGATGCAGGTGTTGATCGACGATCTGCTCACCTTCTCCCGTACGGGCTGGGTGCACGAGAAGTGGAAGCCGGTCGGCCTCGACCGGACCCTCGACCGCGCGCTGGCCAATCTCGCGCTGGTCGTCGAGGAGTCCGGTGCAACGGTCGTACGGGAGGGTCCGCTGCCCGAGGTGACCGGGGACGCGACGGCGCTCGCCATGGTCTGGCAGAACCTGATCGGCAACGCGGTGAAGTTCCGCCGCCCCGACGTGCCGTGCCGGATCACGGTCGGCTGCGCGCGGGACGGCGACGACTGGCACTTCCGGGTGACGGACAACGGCATCGGAATCGCGCCGGAGTCCGCGCAGGACGTCTTCGTCATCTTCCAGCGACTGCACAGCAGGGACGAGTACGAGGGCACGGGCATCGGCCTGGCCCTGTGCCGGAAGATCGTGGAGTTCCACGGCGGCCGGATCCGGCTGGACCCGGAGACCACCGAAGGCGCCTGCGTCCACTTCACCCTTCCCGTCGCCCCCGCCGTGCCGGCGCACTCGACGGCAGCACCGCTCGCCGTGGATCCTTCCGCCGCAAGGCCCGGCCATGGCTGAGATCTGCCGGGTTCTCCCCGGAGTGGGACCGTTCGTGGCGGGTAGGCGAACGGCGAGAAGCTGTCAACGAACACCCCTGCGTCGCCCTGGCTGGAGCACATGAACGAACAGGCCACCTCCCGACCGGCCGGTCGCCCTTTCCCGGACCGGCCCACGGAGGTTCTGCACAGCGCCGAGGTGTTCGACGGCGAGCCCGGCTGCATCGCGCAGGCCCGGGAGCTGGCCGACCGCTTCCTGGTCCGGCTGGCCGCCGAGTGGCTCGCGGTGTTCGGCGAACACACGCGCAGCGATCTGATGCTGGCCGTGAGCGAGCTGGTCACCAATGCCGACCGCTACAGTCAGGGCCCGTATCTGCTGGAGCTGGAGGGCACCGCGGAACGCGTCAGCGTGACGGTGTACGACAGCAGTACGGCCCTGCCGCTGTTCTACTCGCCCGATCCCACGCGCCCCGGCGGCCACGGCATGGAGATCGTCGTGGCCCTCTGCGACCGGCTGACCGCCGAGCGCGTACCGGTGGGCAAACGCATCCGGGCCGAGTTCGAACTGAGCAGCTGAGCTGTGGGGCGGGCGGGACGCCGCCCGCCCCACGGCCACGGTGGATTCCCGGCGATCCGGGCCAGAGGTGCGGACGGACACGTTCCGGCCCGTCCGGGACGGGCCGGTACGGGCCGGAGCGCTGTCACGGATCAGGCGGTGGGACACCCCGCCACGACCGGGTTCGACGCGTCCCGGACGAGCGCCTCCTGTGCCGCCCTGATGCGTTCGACATCAGGCTTGACGATCCGGCGGTCGTAGGTGAGGAGTCCGTTCAACTCTCCCTCGACATCCGAGATCTGGGTGTAGACGGCGCCGTTGCTGCCGTTGCAGGCGAGCTTTCGCACCTCGTCGAGCCGGGCCAGATAGTCGTCGGTGTAGGTGGCCGGGTCGACCGCGATGTACGACTGCTGTACGGCCCAGGCGTGCCCCGGCACGGCCAGGCCGAGCCCGCCGTACTCCCCGCTGACCAGGGCGCGTCTCCCGTCGGGCCGCGGAAGCGCGGGGCTCGGGTAGCCGTGCGCGTCGGCGATGTCACCGTTGCCGCCGTCCACCGCGCCGCAGCAGTTGAGGCCGCTCATGTTGTTGACCAGCCGGGTCGGGTCCCAGGACTTGGCCTGCTCGGCGACGCGGGCCTGGTCGTACTGGCCCCAGCCCTCGTTGAAGGTGACCCACATGACGACGGACGGGTGGCTGGAGTGTTCGTCGATCATCTCCTTCATCTCGCGCTCGTACTCGGTTCGCGCGGCGGCGGACGGGTTGACGGTGTTCATCGCGGGCATGTCCTGCCAGACCAGCAGGCCCAGCCTGTCCGCCCAGTAGAACCAGCGGTCGGGCTCGACCTTGATGTGCTTGCGGACGGAGTTGAACCCCATCGCCTTGTGCATCCTCAGGTCGTACGCCAGCGCTTCGTCGGTGGGGGCGGTGTGCAGACCGTCGGGCCAGAAGCCCTGGTCGAGGGTGGCCATCAGGAAGACAGGCCTGCCGTTGAGCACGGTGCGCGGGGTGCCGTTCACCTTCTCGACGGCGACGGACCGCATCCCGAAGTAGCTGCCGACCCGGTCCGAACCGACGGTGACCTTCAGCCGGTACAGATGCGGATCGTCCGCAGACCACAGATGCGGGTCGGGCACACCGAGGTCGAGTGCCGCCCCGGTACGTCCACTGACACTCCCGACCTTGCGGTCCCCGTCGTAGGCGGTGGCCTTGACCGGCACCCCGTCCCGTACGCCGCGCACCTCGACGGCCACCTTCTCGCCCCGGACGTCGGGGGTGAGCTTCAGCGAGTCCGCGTGATCGGCGGCGACGGGCTCCATCCACACCGTCTGCCAGATCCCGGACGACGGCGTGTACCAGATGCCGCTGGGATCGAGGCGCTGCTTGCCCATCGGCGGGTTCTCACCGTTCGCGGAATCGGTCGGGTCGTGGACACCGACGATCAGTTCCTGGTTGCGGCCGGGCTTCAGCGCATCGGTGATGTCCGCGCTGAACTTGTCGTAGCCGCCCCGGTGTTCGGCGACCTTCCTGCCGTTGACGTACACCTCGGACTGCCAGTCGACGGCCCCGAAGTTCAGCTGAAGACGCTTGCCGGATCCGACCTTCCAGTCCTTGGGGACGGTGAAGGTGCGGCGATACCACATCCGGTCCTCGTGCCGCTCGATCCCCGAGAGCTGCGACTCGACCGGATAGGGAACGAGGATCTTCTCGCCGAGCTTCCTGCCGACCGGGGGCCGCTCCCCCGCCCTCGCCGGGGCGAACTCCCAGGAGCCGTTGAGATTCTGCCAGTTGACGCGAGTGAGCTGAGGTCGCGGGTACTCGGGCAGCGCGTTGTGCGGGCCCACCTCATCGGCCCACCCGGTACGCAGTTCGTACCTGGAGCGGTTGGGCCCGCTGGACCAGAAGGCACCGACGGGCTTGCCGTCCTCCCCCGCCAGGGCCCCGGCACCGTCGTAGCGGACATCGGCGAGCCCCCTGGCGTCACCGCGCTTGTTGCCGACGACCGGCTCCTTGAGCGCGACGGTGAGGCTGCGCGGGTCGGCCGGGTCCGCCTTGACGGCGCCGAGCGGCCACGTGGCACCGCCGATCACGGCGTCGAGATGGTTGGCCAGCCCGGCGGGCAGGGGAGCGAGCTTCTGCGCGAAGCCCAGCTTGAGACTGCGCCCGTCGGCGAGCACCGTGGCGGCGATGGCGCCGTCGTACGCGAAGTCGTCGGGCAGCCGGAAGGCGGACTGCGGCACCGGCACCTTGCCGCCACCGGGTTCGGTCCACTTCAGATGGAGGCTGGACCCTCCTTGATGCTCGAAGAACTCGACCTTGAGGTCGTAGGCCTTGCCCGCAGTCAACTCGACCGGTTGCGAGGTCTGTTCGACCTCCCAGTCGTCGACCCAGTGGTCGATGACCGGCTTCCCGTCGATCCAGAGCCGGAAGCCGTTGTCCCCGATCATCGAGAAGACATGCGCACCGGTCTTCTCCGGAACGATCTTTCCGGTCCAGCGGATGCTGACGTCATCGCTCTGCCCGGTCGCCGAAACCAACCGCGGCTCAAGCGTGGGGAAGTCGATGTCGGGGTCGAATCCGGTGGCCTTGAGCTGCCCGAAGTCGAAGGCGCCGGGGGCGGTATGCGTGTAGTACTCGCCCTTCAGCCCATGCACCTCACCGGTGCTCCCGGGGTCCGGGACGGCCGAAGCGGCAGGCACGGCGGACAGGCCGGCGGCGCCGAGAACGGCAGCGAGAAGTAGAACCAGTTTCTTTCTGATGCGCACGGATCCTCCTTGTCGAGGAAGGGTGGCGGCTCGTTGCAGCAGGATGTACAACGTTGGAAGGAACGGCAGTTGGCATGACAGCACGACACCCGCCGAACTGTCCAGGTGCATGACAAGTCGGGAACGGTCCACCTCTCCCGCTGCTCGGCACGGGCACACCGCACCCGGGCGTTCAGGCGTCCACCATTCCAGCGCCTTCTTCAGCTTGTACTCGGCGCTACCCGCCATGAACGCCCGGCCGGGGAAGTCCCTGTCGGGCAGCCGTAGTGGACCGGCCGTCAGCGACCGACGCTGCGCGAGCATGGAGAGCGCGAGCCGGCCCTCGTCCAGTCCGTCCACCTCCAGCGGCCGATAGGCGTCGTGCAGGCGGCCTCGGCCTCGACCCGCCCGACACCACACCAACCACCCGGCTCGCCCTCGCACCCCGCGCCCTGTTCCCTGGCGGACCCGCCGCCTGAGCGATGCGGCATGCCCTCGGCAGACGCCAGGCACCGACCGCCGACGGTAGCCCGGTCGGAGTTCCGCGTTCGGGCGGCTTCGTGCACCAGGCGAACCTCGGTGTGGCCGACGTGGGCGGTGGTGGCGCCGTCGACCTGCTCGTCCAGCGCGAGGCACGCCCCCGGCGGCAGACCCGGCAGGTCCGGCTCCAGCACCGTGGCCGGGACAGGTGATCCGATGTCGCCGCCGCGGGAACGCGGGTCTGCAGAGGCACTTCCGCGCTCTTCTGCCGGCGGTGAACACCGGCCCGCCTCGGCTCGACGATCACTACCGTCCAGTCTCATGACGACGGTTACCACGCACACGGTCGAGTACCCGGCCGACGGCCTGACGATGATCGGGCACCTGGCGCTCCCGGCCGGTGTCGACCGCCGGCCCGCGGTCCTGGTCGGGCCCGAGGGGCCGGGGCTGAACGACTTCCAGCGCCGCCGGGCCGACACCCTGGCCGAGCTGGGGTACGTGGCGCTGGCCTTCGACATCAATGGCGGTCGCTGGTTCACCGACCCCGGGGAGATGCTGGCGCACGTGATCCCCCTGCTCGCCGACCCCGACCGGATGCGGGGCATCGGCCACGCGGCGCTCGACGTGTTGCGCGCCGAACCGCGGACCGACCCCGACCGGATCGCCGCCATCGGCTACGGCACCTGGGGCGCAATCGTGCTGGAAGTCGGACGCGACAGCGTCGACCTGCGCGCGATCGCGACAGTCAACGCGCTGACCACGGGCCGACGGGGCGAGGCGGCGCGCATTCGCTGCCCGGTGTGGGCCGGGGTCGGGTCGGAAGACCCGATCATGCCGCCCGCGCAACGGGACGCGTTCACCGCCGAGATGCAGGCCGCGGACGTCGACTGGCGCCTCGTGGTCTACGGCGGTGCCTTGCACGCCTTCCACCACCCGCCGGTCGACCATCCCGTGCGCCCCGGCGTCGGCCACCACCCACGGCACGCGCAGCGGGCCTGGCGCGACGTCGTCGACCTGCTCGCCGAGTGCCTGCCCGTAACGGAGTGATCTGGTCGGCAACCGCGATCCCGGGCCGCGAACCAGGCCGGTCGACCGCCACCGGCACCGGTCGGTGGGACATCACCGCAGCTCAGAGAAACTGTGACGAGGTGCTTGCCCGTCGGCGCCGGAGCTCCGACCACGGACACGCTCGATAAAGCCGCCCCGAATTCGGTCACGGTCAGCAATATTTCTGTGGGTTCACCGCTCGTTGACGGCACCCCGAGTGGCGCAACTTCCGCGTGCACCGCGAGCGAATCACCGGGTTCGGGGCATCTTGTTGAGGTCCCCCGAGGCACATCTACACCCCCCACGCCTCATCCCCGCCGGAGCAAGGGGTGCATGCACCATGCGGATGTCCAGGCCGGTCGCGCCCACGGCGCCCACGAACCCGGGCCTCAAGCGGGACATCGGGCTGATCGGTCTCATCTGGACCTCGGAGGGGTCCATCATCGGATCCGGCTGGCTGTTCGGCGCACTGTTCGCCGCACAGGCAGCCGGCACGGCGGCGCTCATCTCCTGGGGAATCGGGGCGCTCGCCATCATCGTGCTGGCCTTCGTCCACGCCGAGCTGGGAGCGATGTACCCGGTCGCGGGCGGTACCGCCCGCTTCCCGCACTACGCCTTCGGCAGCGCCGCCGGCGCGTCCTTCGGATGGTTCTCGTGGCTCCAGGCCGTCACCGTGGCGCCGATCGAGGTCATGGCGTCGCTGAACTATCTCAGCGTCCACGCCCCCTGGGTGCAGACCGGCAAGAATCATCTGACACCCGCGGGATACGGGCTGGCCGTCGCGTTCATGGCGTTCTTCGTCGTCGTCAACTTCCTCGGCATCAAATGGCTCGCCCACACCAACAGCGTGGCGACGTGGTGGAAGGTAGCCGTCCCGGTCTTCACCATCGTCGTGCTGGCCGCCACCACCTTCCACAGCGCCAACTTCGGCTACCAGGGCTTCGCCCCCTTCGGAGCCAAGGGCGTGCTCTCCGCCATCAGCACCAGCGGCATCATCTTCGCGCTGCTCGGCTTCGAGCAGGCCGACCAGTTGGCGGGCGAGAGCCGTAATCCCGCCAAGGACATCCCACGGGCGGTCATCGGTTCGATTCTCATCGGCGTCCTCATCTATGTGGCACTTCAGGTCGTCTTCATCGCCGCCCTGCCGCACAGCGCGTTCGCCCATGGCTGGGCCGACCTGACCTTCAGCGGAAAGGCGGGGCCGTTCGCCGGACTCGCCACGTCCGTCGGGCTCGGCTGGCTCGCCACGCTGCTGTACATCGACGCGGTCGTGTCACCGTCCGGTACGGGCCTGATCTACACCACGGCCACCTCACGGGTCTCCTACGGACTGTCCCGCAACGGCTACGTCCCGGTGGTCTTCGAGCGCACCACCGAGCGCGGCGTCCCGTGGTTCAGCCTGCTTTTCGCCTTCGTGATCGGACTCATCGTGTTCCTGCCGTTCCCCACGTGGCAGAAGCTGGTCGGCTTCGTCACGTCCGCGAGTGTGCTGATGTACGCGGGAGCACCGCTGGCCTTCGGGTGCCTGCGCAAACAGGACCCGGAGCGGCCTCGTCCGTACCGGCTGCGCGGGGGGATGTTCTGGGCACCCGTGGCGTTCATCGTCTCGAATCTGATCATCTACTGGGCGGGCTGGGACACCCTGTGGCGGCTCGGTGTGGCCATCGTGCTCGGCTATCTGCTGCTGGGCGGCTCCGCCCTGCTCAAGCTCAACCCGAGAGTTCCGCACATGGACTGGCGGTCCGCGCAGTGGCTGCCGGTGTACCTCGTGGGCATGGGCCTGATCTCCTGGCAGGGCGGTTTCTGCAGCACGGGCCCGGCATCGTCCGCGTCCTGCGGTGCGACCGACGCGCTGCCGCTGTGGTGGGACATCGTCCTCATCGCCGCCTTCAGTCTGGTGATCTACTTCTGGGCCCAGGCCGTCCGTCTCCCGGCCGAGGAGACCCAGGAATACATCGGCTCCGTCGAGGTGGTCCCCGGCGGGTGACCGACCCCACCGGTCTTCCGACCGCGGGCGGCGTCGGGCTCGACGGTGCTGCGGCCCATGGACGTCGCGGCTCGGCGGTGCTGCCGCCCGGGGGCGTCGCGGCCCGTGGGCGTCCCGGCTCGACGGCATCGCGGCTCGTGGACGCCGCGGCTCGTGGGCGTGTCGGACGCTCTCGCGGGCGTGTCAGGCGCTTTCGAAGACGCAGTCGCCGCACAGACCGCCCGCCGGGCAGCGGTAGTACAGGCAACAACTGCGACGGCGGAACGCCGTGTCGTGCGGGCCTCCGGTATTCCGCAGGTCCGAGTGCTCGAACAGTTCGGCGACCAGCGCACGGGCCCGGCCCGACACGTCGGGACGGCGATGTTCACGGGCCCAGGCGACCAGTTCACGCAGGGACCCCGCCAGCGCCGAGCCCGCATTGCCCCACAGCAGCCGGTCCGACAGGGGGCCGTCCCGGTGGATGGCCTCGGCGAGGGGAACGAGATGGCCGTACTGGACGGCTTCCCGGATCCGGTCGGCCGTGGCGGGCAGCGTCGCGGCGGAGCTCAGCCAGAGGTCGTCGGGAAAGGTGTGCCGCGGGTCCCAGAGCAGGGCATCGGGAGAAAGGGCGGGGAAGCGTCCGGTCAGGGCCGCGGGGCCGAGCGCGATGGACCAGAGCCGGGCGGCCAGCCCCAGGTGTGCGACGGAGGCGGCGACCCTGCGCTCGGAGGTACCGAGCCGGACGCCGACGGCGTCGATACGAGCCGTGAGCTGTGCGGACTCCCCCGCGTACAAGAGAGCCAGCGGCCGGTGCGCCCCGTCGGACGGCGCGGACGTCCGGAGTGCGAAGAATCCGGCCGGCGAATCCGCCGCGGGCTCGTCCATCACGCTGCTCCTTCCCGGCTCCCCGCCGCCCACCACGATGACATCGCGGGCACCCGGATTGCAGCGCCCCGGTCCTCACCGTAACCCGTCGGAATGATCGTTCCGGGTCCCTCGGAGGGACGACTGCCTTCGGGAGGAGGACACTGGGACTACTCCCGTACTACCAAGGCAGTACGCCGGATCGCCGCCTCAAGGACGACGACGCAGCCACTTTGAAGCGACATCGTGGTGTACATGAGTTCCCTTGCGCTGTCCGTGCTTCTGTCACTGGTCTCCGCGGTCGCCTACGCGGCCGGGGCGATCGTTCAGGAGCGCGTGGCCACGGCTGGAGACGGCCGCTCGTTCGCACCCCTGCGCAACCCCGTCTGGTGGGCCGCCGTGGCGCTGAACGGCGTGGGGGCGGTGCTGCATGTGGTGGCGTTGGCCTACGGTCCGCTCAGCCTCGTCCAGCCGCTCGGTGCGCTGACCATCGTCTTCGCCCTGCCCATGGCGGCGCTCTTCGCACGCCGCCGGGCGGGCGCCACCGCGTGGCGCGGCGCGATCATGGCGGCCGTCGGTCTGGCGGGACTGCTCGCGCTCACCGGGAACGCCGAATCGCACACCCTGAGCGGCCCGGACCAGCTGATGCTCGCCGGAGTCACACTCGGCGTGGTCGCGGCGCTCTTCCTGATCGCCAAGGGGGTGCAGCGGCCCGTGGTGAGGAGCGTCGTCCTGGCGGGGGGCGCGGGTGTGGCCTTCGGTATCGCCTCGGTGTTCACGAAGACGGTGGCGGTGCAGTGGGCCTCCGGTGCGGCGGGCGCCGGAGTGCCGGCGTTGCTGGCGATCGCCGCGTTCGCGTCCGCCGGACTGCTGCTTTCCCAGGCCGCGTACCGGGGTGCCGGGCTGACCGCGCCGCTGGCCACCGTGACCGTGGTGAACCCGGTGATAGCCGCCGCTGTCGGCATCACCCTGTTCGATGAGCGGTTCCGGCACGGTACGGCGGGCACAATGCTCGCCCTGGCCTGCGGGGTCGTCGCCGCGGGTGGGCTGATACTGCTGACGACGGAACGGCTGGGCGCGGAGCAGCGGGCCGGGCAGCAGGCTGGAAGCGCGCACCCGGTCGTCCCGGGCGCGGTGGCGGGTCCGAAGCACCCGGGCGAGGCCCCCGGCGCTGCGGAGCCGGCGGTTGGTCCGCCTCAGCCCGCGCCGACGGTCACGGCATGTCACGAGCCCGCACCGTCGACGCCCGCCGGAGCCCTCGAAGCCGTCGCCGAAAGGTCCGCGGCGGCCCCTGCGCTGCACCTGACGATGCCGCTGAAGCGTCGGCTCGGGCAGGCGGAGTTCACGACCGGCCGCTCTTCGCGTTCCCGCTCCGCACGGCGGGGCGGCACGTCGGCGGGGCCTGCCGCACCGGTTGATCCGGACGCCCCTCGGGGCGCCGTTCAGACGCTGACGCCGCCCGCTCTGAGGTAGGCCAGCGGGTCGACGTCCGAGCCGTAGTCGGGGCCGGTACGGATCTCGAAGTGCAGGTGCGGGCCGGTGACGTTCCCGGTGGAGCCCGAGCGCGCGATCCGCTGTCCGGCGGAGACGTGCCGACCCTCACGGACGTGAAGCGCGGACAGATGTGCGTACTGGCTGTACTTGCCGTCGCTGTGCCGGATCACGATCTGGTACCCGTACGCCCCCGCCCAGCCTGCCGAGACGACTGTGCCGGAACCCACCGCCTTCACCGAGGTGCCGGTCGGGACGGGGAAGTCCACACCGGTGTGATGGCCGCTGGCCCAGGAACCGGACTGGTGGTACGGGGTGCCGATCCCCGCCATGACCGGCGCGACGAGGCCGGAGTGCTTCTGGGCCCGCTCCGGTCTGTGGACCTCGGCCCTCTTCGGCTGCGACTTCGGCTTCGCGCTCTGGTGGTGCGTCTTCGAGGGCTCGTGCCGGGGCGCGGCCGCTCGCTGCTTCGGTGGGGTCGTCCGGTGCTGCGGCTTCGCCTTCTCGCGTGGTGCGGTCGCCTCCTGCGTCTTCGGCTTCGGCTTCGTCTTCGGCTTCGTCGCCGAGACCGAACCCGTCCGGGAACCCGTCCTCGGTGCCCGGGACGCGTCCAGGCTCAGGCGCTGCCCGGGAAGGATGAGATCCGGATCGTCGCCCACGACCTCGCGGTTCGTCGCGTACAGATGCTGCCAGCCGCCCCGGACGTGCTCGGTCGCCGCGATGGCGGAGAGCGAGTCACCACGGGCCACGGTGTACATCTCACGCTTGCCGGGCACGGTGGTCGGCGTGGCGGTCGCGGACGTCCGCTTCGTCTCCGGCCTTCCGGCGGTGGCCTTCCCCGGCACTTTGGCGTGACCGGTCCGCTCCGACTGCGGGCTGATGTCGAGGGCGGCCCCGCCGCTGGTCAGCCCCGCCCGGGTGGAGCAGCGCGGCCAGGCGCCCGGCCCCTGCCCTTCCAGCACCTGCTCCGCGACCGCTATCTGCTGCCCCTTGGTGGCCAGATCGGCGCGCGGGGCGTAGACCGTGCCTCCGTAGGCCGCCCACGTCGACCGGGTGAACTGCAGGCCGCCGAAGTAGCCGTTGCCACTGTTGATGTGCCAGTTGCCGGTGGACTCACAGGCGGCGACCTTCTCCCAGACGTCCGTCGAGGCGGCGCCTGCCGAGGCGGCCGCGATGAGCGGGAGCGCGATGCCCGCACCTCCGGCGGTGACCGTGAGCGAGGCACGGTTGAGCCGACTGGGCTGGTATCTGCGGTGCCGTCCGTTTGCGGCCATGACTTGGCTCCCCCACTGGCAGTAGGACACGTCGCAAGCGCCCAACTTATGTGCAGGCAAAGGCCGATGACAAGAGAGCGAGAACAGCCCACCCGTCATGGACGGCTCACGGAACACTGCCGTCCGGGTTTCATGTCTCAGGGACCTGCAACAAGCGGCCGGAACGCCCCGGCCACGCTCTCCTGACCAGTGATCGAAGTCATTGACCACCCCGAAGCCGACCCCGGGATCCCGGAGCCGAATCCCGGTGAGAGTCCGCCGGGGGCGGTGGCAGCCGGCGGTCTGCGCTGTCGCCCGTCAGTCGAGGACGGCGAGGCTGAGCCGTCGGAGGCGCGCCGGGTCGGCGATGACCTCGTACGCGGCGATGCTGTCGTTCTCGACGGTGAAGGTGAGCGCGAACAACAGCCGTCCGCGCGGGGCCACGACGACACCCACCGCACCGTCGACCAGGGCGAGTTCCGCGAGCCGGGACCTCCGGGCCAGTGCGGCGGTGCCCTCCGCCACGGGCCGCGCGCCGCGGACCACGGTCGCTCCGCCCGGCGGCAGGGCGGCGGGATCGGCGCGGCGCACCACGTCGGGGGCCAGCACGGCGAGGATCGCGCCGAGGTCACCGGCCCGCGCGGCGGTGAGGAACGCGGAGACGACCTGTCGGTTCCGGGCGAGCTCTGCCGCCGGGACCACCGGCCTGCCCTGCACCTTGTGGCGCGCACGGCTGGCGAGCTTCTTCGTGGCGACCGGCGTGCGCTCCACGATCGGCGCGATCTGGTCGAACGGCACGGCGTACATGTCATGGAGCACGAACGCGACCCGTTCGGCGGGGCCCAGTGCGTCCAGCACGACGAGCAGGGCCCGGCTCACCGAGTCGGTCAGCAATGCCTCGTCCTCCGGATCTTCCCGGGGGTTCGCCCGCGCGGGGTTCGCGATGTGGTCGAGCGTTTCCTGCGCGGTCAGGTCCTCCCGCCGCGAGCTGCGGGAACGCAGCATGTCCAGGCAGATACGGGTCACCACGGTCCGGAGCCAGCCGGCCAGATTGTCCACTTCGCCGGCGTCGATCCGGCCGAGCCGGAGCCATGCCTCCTGCACGGCGTCATCGGCCTCGTCCAACGATCCGAGCATCCGGTAGGCGACTGCACGCAGTCTGCCGCGCTGCGCCTCGAAACGTTCCGCCAGCCCGTCGCGCTCGTCCACCGGTCACCTTTCTCCGTCCCGCCCCGTCAGCTCTCTTGACGAACGCAACGTAGCCGAAGTGACTGGAGAAGCGATGACGTCCCTGCTGCACCTGGATTCCAGTGCCAATCTTTCCGGCGAATCCCTCAGCAGACAGCTGACCTCGCTGTTCGCGGAGACCTGGCGTGCCGCGCACGGCACGGCCGGCTACCGGTACCGGGATCTGGCCGCCGACCCGGTGCCGCCGCTGGGCACCGCCTACTGCTCGCTCGGTCGGCGCGTGGAGCGACACGGCCTCGTCCCGCCGGCCGAAGTGGACGCTCTGGTGGAGAGCCCGGCCGAGAAACGGGAGTGGGCACTGACCCGCCCGCTCGTCTGCGAACTGCTGGCGGCCGACACCGTGCTGATCGGTGCCCCGATGTACAACTACTCGGTGGCCGCCTCACTGAAGGCGTGGATCGACCGAGTGGGCTTTCCCGGGGCTCTCACCGACCCGGACACCGGGGAGAGCCTGCTGCGGGGTACGCGGGTCGTGGTGATCACCACGCAGGGCGGTTCCTACGGTCCTGGCACCCCACGCGAGGCATGGGACTTCCAAACGCCCTACCTTCGGACGTACTTCGGCGGGCAGGGCGTGGCGGACGAGGACCTGAGCTTCGTCGGCGTCGAGATGACCATGGCCGGGCTCGTCCCGCACCTGGCCCGTTTCCGGCCGATGGCAGCGAGTTCGCTGGCCGCGGCGCGGGCCGAGGTGACCGCTCTGGCCACGGCCGCGCCCCGGTCGCCGATTCCCGCGGTCGGTGGGACCGCGCCGATGGTGGCAACCCCGCTCGGGGCTCCGGACTGATGCGGCCCGGCCGGACCGCTTGCGTCCGTACGGCCCATACCGAGCAGGCCGTCACCGGGCCCCGTATCCATACTGGAGAACCCGGCATTCCCGACACAGATTGCAGAGCAGACAGATGAGCGGCACTGCGCAGATCGGCGTCACAGGCCTCGCGGTCATGGGCCGCAATCTCGCCCGGAACTTCGCGCGCAACGGCTTCACGGTCGCCGTGCACAACCGGACGACAGCGAAGACGGACGCTCTGGTCGAGGAGTTCGGCGACGAGGGCTCCTTCGTGGCCGCGCGTGCACCGGAGGAGTTCGTAGCGGGGCTGGAACGTCCGCGCCGGCTGGTCATCATGGTCAAGGCGGGTGATCCGACG
Source organism: Streptomyces sp. NPDC047515 (assembly GCF_040643055.1). Taxonomy (NCBI): domain Bacteria; kingdom Bacillati; phylum Actinomycetota; class Actinomycetes; order Kitasatosporales; family Streptomycetaceae; genus Streptomyces; species Streptomyces sp. NPDC047515. Next base: position 61,656 of record NZ_JBEYTM010000008.1, on the reverse strand, counting down.
GACGCCGTGATCCAGGAGTTCGCCCCGCTCCTGGAGGAGGGCGACGTCATCATCGACGGTGGCAACGCGCACTTCGAGGACACCCGCCGCCGCGAGAAGCAGCTGCGCGAGCACGGCATCCATTTCGTGGGCGTCGGCATCTCGGGCGGTGAGGAGGGCGCGCTGAACGGGCCGAGCATCATGCCGGGCGGCTCGGCCGAGTCGTACGCATCGCTGGGGCCGCTGCTGGAGAAGATCGCCGCCAAGGCGAAGGACGGCACCCCGTGCACCACCCATATCGGTCCCGACGGGGCCGGGCACTTCGTGAAGATGGTCCACAACGGCATCGAGTACGCGGACATGCAACTGATCGCGGAGGCCTACGACCTGCTGCGCACCGTCGCCGGGTACTCCCCCGCGAAGATCGCCGAGACCTTCCGCAGCTGGAACACCGGCCGCCTCGACTCGTATCTGATCGAGATCACGGCGGAGGTCCTGGCCCATACCGACGCGGCCACGGGGAAGCCCTTCGTCGACGTCGTGCAGGACCGGGCGGAGCAGAAGGGCACGGGCCGTTGGACGGTGCAGATCGCGCTGGATCTGGGAGTGCCCGTCTCCGGTATCGCGGAGGCCGTCTTCGCCCGCTCGCTGTCCGGCCACGCGGATCTGCGCGAGGCGGCGAAAGGCCTGGCGGGCCCGTCGGCCACGGCGCTCGGCGAGGCCGAGGCCGCCGCCTTCGCCGACCGGGTGGAGCAGGCGCTGTACGCATCCAAGATCGTCTCGTACACCCAGGGGTTCCATCAGATCCGGGTGGGCAGCGAAGCGTACGACTGGAACATCGACCTCGGCGCAGTGGCGGCGATCTGGCGGGCCGGGTGTATCATCCGGGCAGCGTTCCTGGACCGGATCCGCGCGGCCTACGACGCCCGCCCCGACCTGCTCAGCCTGCTCTCCGACGAGCAGTTCGCGGCGGAGATCGGCGCGGCGCAGGACGACTGGCGGACAGTGGTCACCGAGGCGGTGCGGCAGGGGGTGCCGACACCCGGTTTCGCGGCCGCGCTCTCGTACTACGACGGACTGCGCGCGGACCGGCTGCCCGCGGCGCTCACCCAGGGGCAGCGCGACTTCTTCGGCGCGCACACGTATCGGCGCACCGACCGCGAGGGCTCCTTCCACACGCTCTGGGGCGGCGACCGCTCCGAGGTCGGGGCGGGCTGAGGCACAGGGCACCGGGGCGCGCCCGCCGGCTGCGCCGCGGCGGGCGACGGCCCTCCGGGCCCCTGCCCCGTGCACCGGTCGGGGCATGAGCTGTCCGGTCGACGGGAGAGGGCGCGCGGCGTCATGCCCGCGCCCTTCCCCGACGCCGGTGTTGTTCTTCATGCCCCTCGACACCCGGGCGCGGGACGCCGGTCCCCGGGCGGTCGCCCGGTCGGGTGCACCGGAGTGCGGCGTTGCCGTGCGTGTGCGTAAGTGGCAACGGGGCCTGTTGTCGCCCCCCGCACCGCGAGCCGTTGTCGTTCCGTACCGCTGACGCCCCATGGAGCCCCCGTATGCCCGACGCCACGCCGGATCCGGTCACGGCGCAGCCCGTCGTCACGCCGCTGACCAGTGCGGCCCTGATCCTGGTCGCCACGATCGAGCCCGGTGGCGAGGCCGTCGTGCGCGAGGCGCTGCCGGACCTTCCGGCGATCGCCCGCTCCATCGGATTCCGGTTCCCGGTCACCGAACTGGTCTCCGTGACCGGCTTCGGCTCCCACGCCTGGGACCGACTGTTCGCGGGCCCCCGGCCCACGGGGCTCCACCCGTTCCAGGAACTGCGCGGCGCCCGCCACCATGCTCCGGCGACCCCGGGGGACCTGCTGTTCCACATCCGGGCCGAGCGGATGGACGTGTGCTACGAGTGGGCGTCCCAGCTCCTCGACCGGCTCGGCGGGTCGGTGAAGGTCGTCGACGAGACGCAGGGGTTCCGCTACTTCGACCACCGGGATCTGCTCGGCTTCGTCGACGGCACCGAGAACCCCGTGGGGACGGACGCGCGGTCGGCGGCCCTGATCGGCGCGGAGGATCCGCAGTTCGCGGGCGGCAGTTACGTCATCGTGCAGAAGTACCTGCATGATCTCGCTTCCTGGAACGCGCTGAGCACCGAGGCGCAGGAACGCGTCATCGGCCGTACGAAGTTCACCGACATCGAGCTCTCCGACGACGTCAAGCCCGCCGACTCGCATGTCGCCCTCAACACCATTACCGACCCCGACGGCACGGAACGCGAGATCCTGCGGGCCAACATGCCGTTCGGCAGCTTCGAACAGGGCGAGTTCGGCACCTACTTCATCGGCTACGCCGCCGACCCGGGCGTGACCGAACAGATGCTCCGCAACATGTTCCTCGGCAATCCGCCCGGCACGTACGACCGCATCCTCGACTTCTCGACAGCGGTCACCGGCACGCTCTTCTATGTCCCCGGCGCCGACTTCTTCGACGCCCCGCCGCCGTCGCCCGCGGTGACCGCCGCCGAGACCCTGCCTGAGCCGGCGTCGGCGCCGGTGGCACGGACCCCGGTCCTGGTCCGTTCGGACGACGGTTCGCTGCGCATCGGCAGCCTGCAAGGAAGCGCCCAGTGATGAACAACCTCCACCGCGAGCTCGCCCCTGTCACGGAATCCGCCTGGGACCAGATCGAAGAGGAGGCCCGGCGCACCTTCAGCCGTCATCTGGCGGGCCGCCGTGTCGTCGATGTCACCGGTCCCGACGGCCCCGAGCTGGCGGCCGTCGGCGACGGTCATCTGCGGGACATCGATCCGCCCACGCCGGATGTGCTCGCCAGGGCCCGTACCTCGATGCCCGTCATCGACTGGCGGGTGCCGTTCACCGTGACCCGGTCGGCCGTGGACGACGTCGAGCGCGGTTCCGCCGACAGCGACTGGCAGCCCGTCAAGGACGCGGCCCGCACCTGCGCGTTCGCCGAGGACATGGCGATCATCGACGGGTACGCGTCGGCGGGCATCACCGGGCTGCGGGACGGCTCCTCGCACGCACCGCTGCCGTTGCCGGCCGACGCCCGCGACTATCCGGCCGCCGTGAGCCAGGCGCTGACCCGGCTGCGGCTGGCCGGTGTCGACGGGCCTTACCGGCTGTTGCTCGGTGCGGACGCCTTCACCGAGGCGACCGAGACCTCGGACCACGGCTACCCGGTAGCCACGCATCTGACCCGGCTGCTCGACGACCAGATCCTGTGGGCCCCCGCCGTCACGGGCGGCGTGCTGCTGTCCACCCGTGGCGGCGACTTCGAGCTGCGTCTGGGCCAGGATCTGTCGATCGGCTATCTGGACCACGACGCGACCAGCATCCGGCTCTACTTCCATCAGGCGTTCACCTTCCGGATGCTGACCCCCGAGGCCGTCGTCCCGATCATCGCCTGAGGACCTGCTACCGGTGCCCGGTCGCTCCGACGCGCCAGGTGAGGGTCTCGGTGGCCAGGGCCCGGACCGCGGGGTCGCGGATGGCGTCGGTGCGGTCGACGGCCTCGGCGGTCACCTTGTGGTCGCGGCCGTCCGCACGGACACCGAGCGAGGCCGGGGTGACGGAGGTACGCCCCCGGGCGAAGACCCTTTCGACGCCGTCGACGTACCAGCGCAGATCGGTCCTGGCGAGACCGGCGGCGGCGCCGGGCCGGTGCGTGGGGGGCTTGGTGCCGACAGACCCCAGGCCCGCGAGGGCCACCGTGATACGGCGGCCCTGACCCACGGCGGCCTCCGTGTCGACGGTGCTGCTCAGCGCGTTGCCCGCGCGGTAGAACCCCGCGATCATCGCCTCGCGTCCGGGCAGGTTGAACTCGGTGTTGCTCAGCTCGCGCATGATCGATGAGGCGGTCGGCCGGTAGATGCCGAACGGGTAGTAGGCGCTTCCCTCGTACGTGCCCACCGTGCCGCCGGCCGGGTCGCTCCGTCCCAGCCAGCGGTACCACTTGGCGCGCTTCTCGGTGAGCTGCGCCGGCGTGTACGTGGTGGAGTTGATTCCGCCGGGCTCGCCTCCGGTCCAGGTGCCGTACGCGTCGTACGTGTACTCGTCGTCGAGCAGACCCACCGAGTGCCCGATCTCATGCGCGGCGATCAGGCTCGACGAGGCGTGGTCGGAGGAGAGCGTGGAGACCCCGTTGAAGGGGTACCCGTCGGCCTCCAGTCCGGAGTATCCCGCGCCTCCGTACTTGGTGGAGTTGGCGATCACCACCACGAGGTCGGCCGCCGGGGCCTTCGCGGCGTACGCGGCCACCTTGTCGATGTCGGTGCAGATCAGCCGCTCGGTGTCCGCGCACCAGAAGTAGCTGCCGAGCGCGGTGTCCCGGACGGTGTCCGCTCCGGGATCGCCACTGATGCCGGATTCACGGGAGACGGCGTCGACGGTCCAGACATTGAACAGGCCCTGGTAGCTCTTGTACGGCTCCAGGGCGGTGATGTCGGCCCATTTGGCGACGGCGTCCGCGTGGAAGTCGTCCTGCTGGTCCACCGTGTAGCCGTCCCCGATGACCACGACGTCCAGTCGGTCGTCGGTGGGGCCGGTCACGACCTGTCGGCCCACCGTGCCGTCGACGGCGGTCCCGGCAGCACTCAGCGGGGCGGGGGTGCCGCCGCCCCGCTGAGCGGAGGTGGTCGCGGGGACCTCCACGGTCCTGCCAGGGCCGCCGGGGTCGGGAAAGTACTCGGCTTGGACGCGTCGGCCGCCGTCGCGGTCCTCGACGGAGGCCGACGCGGAGGCGGGTGCGGCGGCCGCCGCCAGGAGACCGACGAGAACGAATCCCGCCACCGTTCCCGCTGTTCGGCGCGCGTGGGGGCGTATGCGCATGGACAACTCCTTCAGGTCCTGGGGCACTTCTGACTGTCCGTCGCCACTTAACCCATGAGTTAAGTCGACTTAAGGTGACGCTTAACATAGAAGCGTGCGGCGTTCCCAACAAGACCAGGACGTCTGGCGGTTGAGGCACCCAACCGGGCATTTACGATGCATGGGCCACATTTCGAGGCCGGGCGAGGCGGAAGGGCGGGGCGCGATGAACGAGAAGCGCACAGCAGGACGAGGAACCGGCGCCTTCCCCGGAGACGGGCCGCACGACGCCCGCACCCCGGACTCCCCGCACGGACGGAGCGCGCACGGACCGGCCACCCCCCGCGGACGGGACAGCGCACAGGGGCCGGACGGCACGCCCTCGCCGGGCTCCCCGCACGGACCCGACGGCGATCCTGGAGCCATCGGGCGACGCGTACAACGACTGCGCTCCGAACGTGGATTGACTCAACGTCAGCTCGCCCAGCCCGCATACACCGCGGCCTACGTCTCCACTCTGGAGGCAGGCCGGGTGCGCCCGTCGGAAGCAGCCGTGCGCCATCTCGCGGATCGGCTCGGCGTGACGTACGAGGAGCTGGCGACGGGCCGCCCCGCCCATCTCGCCACCGATCTGCGGCTGAGACTCGTGGAGGCCCAGCGGACGCTGGCCACCGGCGCCGCCGAGGACGCCGCCGCCGTCTACTCCCGGCTGCTCGTCGAGGCCGAGAGGTACGGCCTCGACGAGGAACACGCCACGGCCCTCCTCGGGCTCGGCCAGTGCGCTCTGGAGACGGGCGATCTGCCCGTGGCCCGCGAGCACTTCGAGGCCGCGGAGCGACTTCTCTCCGACGCACCGCTCCCCCGGCGCGCCCCTGCCGTCCGCGGCCGGGCAGTCGCCCACCTCCTGGCGGGCGAACTCCGTTACGCCTGCTACCTGCTGGAGAGCGCCATCGACGAGCTGAACTCCTCCGGACTGCAGGATCCGGGCGCGCTCCTCCTGCTGTACACGGCCGCGATCGCCCCCTACATGGACATGGGCGCCCACGCCCGCGCCGCGCAGGCGGGTGAGCTCGCGCTGGCCCTGGCGCCACAGGTGTCCGATCCCGAACTGGTCGCCGGACTGCACCGAAGCGTCGCCCGCACACTCATCGCGGCGGGCCGCATCACGGAGGCGGACGCCTCCCTCGCGAAGGCGGCCGAGATCTACCAGCAGCTCCAGATCCGTACGGAGATGGCGCACTGCCACTGGATGCGCGGTTACGTACGCGCGCAGGACGGCGACCTGTCCGGCGCCGAGACCGAACTGCGCGCCGCCCGCGACATGCTGGCGTCGAAGCGGGCCGCCCTGTACACAGCACAGGTCGAGGTGGAGCTGGCCGACGTACTGCGCCGAAGCGGCAGGACGGCCGAGGCCCGCGAACTGCTGCACCGGCTCCTGGGCGAACTTCATCCCGAACGGGGATCGGTCCACGCCGGTGGCGCACACCGGCTGCTCGGCCTCGTCCACGAGGATCAGGGCGATCTCGAAGCCGCCGAGGAACACTACGTCACGGCGCTGGCCCTGCTGGAGCGGGCGGGCGCGGCGGGCGATCTCGCGGACATCTGCCGACTTCTGGGAGATCTGTTGCGCCGCCTCGGCCGTACCGAAGCGGCGATGGACGCGTACCGGACTGGACTCGGGCACCGCGCCTCACCCGGCAGCACCACACTGGGACCGGCGCCGGTACGGCCGCCCACGGCCCGGGTTCCGTCCGACGGGGCCGGACCGTCGGCCCATCACGCCCCCGCACCGGGAACGCCCCGACTGCCCGGGTGAACGGACGGTGCTCGCGCCGGAGGCAAGGGGCCACGTCCGGCCGGACGGCCGGTACGGGCCCCTGGAAAAGCCCCACGGTCTCGACGGCGATACGAGGCAACGGACCGTAACTTAATAGCCATGTACATAGTAGCCATGTACTTTAATGCTCATGCGCACATCTGAGGGACCGACCCCTGGCTTCCTGGTCTGGCGTCTGTCCATGAAGTGGCGGGTGGCCGTCGACCGGGCGCTCGGGCCGCTCGGCCTCACACATGCGCAGTACTCCCTGCTGGGATCCCTGCTCGACATGCGGCAGTCGGGGCTTCGGCCCAGTCAGCGCCGGCTCGCGGACCACACCGGCCTCGAACCGCTCTACGTGTCGAAGCTCGCCCGTGCCCTGGAGGCCGCCGGCCTCATCGAGCGCACGACCGACCCCAGCGACACCAGGGCGGTCCAGCTCTCGCTGACCGATGCGGGGCGCACGGTCACGCTCCGCGCGGTCGATGTGGTGCGCGAGCTGCTCGATCAGCAACTGGCCCCGCTGGGGGGACTGGACGGTGCGGACACCGAGGCGTTCATCCGCACCGTGACAGCTCTTCTCGACGTTCCGATTCCCTCAGTTCCAAGTCCATCGACCAACGAGACCAAGGAGTAGTCATGTCTGCCACACCGAGCGTCAACGGCCAAATCATAGGACAGGCCCACTACGCCACCCGGGCCGTACTCGAACGACTGCTGGCCACCACCGGAACCACGTTCCACCAGTCGGTGGCGCTGAACGCCACCGCGGACCACGGCGCGGCGAAAGAGCGCGCCGGGCTCGTCGACCGTATGACCGGCACGCTGAAGATCGACGCGGAAGTCGCCGAAACGGTGCTGGCCGAACTGGCCGCCGCAGGACTGGTGGAAGAGGTCCCGGGCGACACTGCGCGTATCGCGCTCACGGCCGCGGGTCGTGAGCGGCAGGAGGCGCACAGGGCCGGAATCGCCGAGATCACGGCCCGGCTGTACGGGGATCTGCCGACCGCGGACCTGGCAGCGGCCGGCCGCGTGCTCACCGAGGTCACCGCGCGGGCGAACGCAGTCCTGGCAGGAATCTGAGACGCGCCGCCGGCGCGCGCCGGGCCCGTTGAACACACCCGGGCACGGTCATCCGGCCGGCTGGGGTGACGGCTGCGGTTCCGGCGTGGGCGGCTGCGGAATCGGATCCGGCGAGGGGCCGGGCGGAACGGGTCCGGGCGGCGGTGGCGGCGGCTCCGGAAGCGGTGACGGCGGCCCGGGCATCGGTCCGGGAGTGGGAGCCGGGGGTACGGGGTCGGGGTACGGATCGGACATCGGAGGCCTCCGAGCGGTTCGGGGTGGATCTCCTTCCACCGTCTCCCGGAGCGGCTGCCCGCGCCCGGTGAGTCCATGCGTACGGGTTCGGGATGCTCCGCCCGGCTCCTCCCGCGCCCCGTCCGGAGGATCAGCGCGCCGCAGCGACCGCAGCGGAGAGGCCCGGCCGGGGGCTGGAGAGCACCGGGATCCGGGTGGCCGTCCGGGAAACCGCGTCGGCCATCGATGCCTGGGCCAGCACGATCACATCGGCCTCCGTCACCGCGTCGGCCGCGGCCGCGATCAGGTCCAGATAGCCGTCGCGGTCACCGGCCTCGAAGCACGCCCAGGCCCCGTCGACCACAACGGTACGGACCTCGACGGACCGCTCCCCCGCCTCCTCTGCCAGCAGCGCGAGCGTCGGCGTCAGAGTGCCGGTGATCGCGGCGAGAACCACCACGCGCCCCCGTCGCGCGGCATCGGCCGCCATCGGACGGTCGACACGCAGCACGGGGACGCCGATCGCCGCCGATGCCGATTCCGCGACCGCGCCGATCGTCGAACACGTGCAGAGCACGGCGCAGGCCCCCTCGCCGACAACGCCCGCGAGCAGCGCCCGGATCTCGCCCGACACCGCTTCGGGGCCCGATTCCCTGGCCCGGAGCAGCAGACCCTCGTCCACGAGATGGCGCAGGACCAGTCCAGGATGGTCCGCGTCCCGGAGCGCGTCGAAGACGGGAACGTGGACCGGGGAGGTGTGCAGCAGCGCGAGTGTCACCGTCCGAACGGTACAGCCCCCCGGCCGCCGCGATTCAGTGCAGCTCGGGTCGGGCCATGAGCTGCCTCTTCGCCTGCTCCACCAGTTCCGCCGGCGCCTCGGGAGCCCTGTCGGGGTGGCGCTCCGCCCACTTCGCGGCGTACGGACAGAGCGGGACGACGGGCACGCCCTCGCGTCCCGCCATGGCGTAGAACTCCTGGACGAGGGCACCCGCGATGCCCTTGCCCTCGTGGCCGGGTTCGACGACGGTGTGCACGGCGACCAGCGCGGCCGGCCGGCCGTCCATCACGAAGTACGCGATGACTCCGACGGCCTTGCCGCTCTCGTAGGCGAGCAGGTTTCCGCTCGCGCGGTCGTCGCGGATGTCGAGTCCGATCCGGTCCGTCTGTTCGGCCATGGCGGGTGCTCCCTCAGCGGTCGAGCCGGGTCAGCGCGCCGAGGCGACGGCGTGCGGGCTCCGTTCGGTGGCGGTGCCGGGCACGGAGGCGTCGGCGCCGAGCCCGACAATACGGTTGCCGGCGTCGACGTGCACGACGCGCGGAGTCATCCGGCGGGCCTCGACGTCGTCGACCTGGGCGTAGCTGATCAGGATGACCAGGTCACCGGGGTGGACGAGGTGGGCGGCGGCGCCGCCCTGATCCCGCCCTGCGCGCACACCGGGGGCCCTCGTGGTCCGGATGGTGTTGGAACGCTACCTCGCCGACCTGGCCCTCGATTCGCGCTCAACGCATTCCCGCGGCCGGGACATCGGCTCGCTCAATGCTTTCTTCCACGCCGTGCGCCGCCACGGCTGGGACCAGAGCCTCCCGGCGAACGCGACGTTCTACCCCGACGACTTCCCCCGCCCCGACAAGCTGCTGCCCCGGGCTCTGGCCGAACACGTGATGGCCTAGTAGGGCTTTGTTAGGTTCTGTGGTGGGGTTCGGGGGTTGGTGCGGGTTGGCCGCATATCGAGCAGGCGCCGGTCCAGGTGGCCAGGAGGGCCTGGAGTTCGCGGAGTACCGCGTAGAGGGTCAGGCCGGCGCAGGGGCTTTTGGGTCGAGTCGGAGCAGGGTGCAGAAGGCCTGGGCGAGGGAGGCGAGAGTGACGTGGCGGTGCCAGCCGAGGTAGTTGCGGCCCTCGAAGTGGTCCAGGCCGAGACCGTCCTTGAGCTCACGGTAGTCGTGCTCAACTCGCCATCGGATCTTGGCGATTCGCACCAGCTCGCGCAGTGGGGTGTCGGCGGGCAGTGTGGAGAGCCAGTAGTCGGTCGGCTCGGCGGAGTCGGGTGGCCACTCGACGAGCAGCCAGCATTCGGGCAGCACGCCGTCGGCGTTTCGCCGGATCGATCGGTTGGCCGGGCGAACCCGCAGGGCCAGGATTGCTTCACCGCCGTGGGACTCACGGGCGGACACTTCGCGCTGGAGGCAGGCGACCAGGTACTCGGCGTGGGTCCAGGACTCCTTGCGGGCCCGCTCAGCGAGACGGTCAGCGGCATCCAGCAAGGCCGGAGCCTTCATCGCACGCGCGAGGAAGGCGAGGTCCGCTGCGGTCTGGGAGCCGGTCCTGCGGCCCGCGGCCGGCGTGGAGCCGATGGTCTCGTTGGTGGCGTTGTCGAGGACGGCGGTGGTGCGGGGCATCAGCCGGCCTCCCTGTTCTTGCCGCCTTCGATGACCGTGAACAGCCGGTCATAGGTGCCCAGTTCGCGTTGCTCGACCTCGATGAGCGGGCCCGGACTGGTCTGGGCCGTGCGGGCGGCTTTGGCGCGGGCGGCCTGCTGGTAGTGCACCTTGCCGCGCATCATCTTGCCCGCGGCGGCGTGGGCGGGGTCGGTGAGGGCCTGGTGGCGGGCCCAGCAGCGCGGGTGCTGGGCGACGATCTCGCCGCCGGGCGCGAGGACGGTGATCTCGTCGTTGTCACAGAGCACGGTGACGGTGCGTCCGATCGCGGCGGGGTGCACGGAGTAGTCGCAGGTGTCGACGCGGACATAGTGGTCGCGGCCGATCCTGGTCTGCAGCCGCCACCAGGCGGGCGGGTCGACGGGCGGCAGGGAGAGCATTCCGGCCCGGTCGGCCTCCCACCGCTCGACGGGGCGGGTCTGCAAAGTGCGGTGGACACGCCGGTTGGCCACGGTCAGCCAGGCGGTCAGCTGGGTATTGAAGTCGCCGGGGCCACTGAAGGTGCGGCCGGGAAGGAAACTCGTCTCCAGGTAGCCGTTGGCCCGCTCTACCAGCCCTTTCGCTTCTGGATCACGGGGCCGGCACAGGTGGATCTTCGTGGCGAGCAGGCCCGCGAACGCGGCGAACTCGGCCGTGAGCTTCCCGCGGCCGACCCCGGACTCGTTGTCCCAGACAAGCGTGCTGGGCACCGCACCCCAGGCCAAGAGCAGCCGCCAGTGCCCGTCGATCAGATCACCAGTCGTGCGCGAGGGCAGCATCCGCGCGGCGATCACCCGCGAATACCCGGACACCATCACCAGCACCGGCGGCCGTCCGCTCTGGCCATAGCCGAGCGGGATGTCCGCCTCGGGAAACCACAGGTCGCACTGCGCCAGCTCGCCGGGCCGATACGTCGTCCGGGAGACTGGATCCACCGGCACGTAGGCAGGCCGCAGGTCCCGCACCCGGTCCTTGAGGACCGTCATCCCGCGTTCCCACCCGATCCGCTCGGCGATCACGGTGGCCGGCATCGTCGGAGTCTCCCGCAAAAGCTCACGGATCTGGACTTCGACCGCGTCCACCACCGACCCCTGAGACGGGCGCTCGTACTTCGGCGGCCGGTCCGTGGCCAGGGCTCGCTTGACCGTGTTCTTCGAGATGCCCAGATGCCGTGCGATCGCCCGGATCGGCATCTGCTCAGCCCGGTGCAGCCTGCGGATCTCTGCCCAGTCCTCCACGAGGATCACCCTCTCCCTCCTGACCTTCCATCAAGATCAGGTTTAGGCGAAGATCACCAAGTGGGTCACTTTTGATCCGCCGTCAGAGGGTCAGGATTCAAGCGACGCCGAGAGAGGACCACACGCCGAACCACTGCTCCGCGCCCCACGCCTCGAACCGTTGCACCTCGGTGAACCCCAGCTTTGCCGCAAGGCGCATCGCGCGGTCGTTGGCGGTCTGGGTGCAGAGCGCCACCGGCTCGCCGGGAAGCGCGTCGGCGAACCAGCCGAGCGCCGCCGCGCACGCCTCGGCGGCGTACCCGCGTCCCCATGCCTCTGGCAGGAACAGGTAGCCGAGCTCGGCCTCCCCGGCATCCGGACGGACATGACTCCGACGCTCCGCGTCGCGCCGGTTGAGCTCGATGGTACCGATCACCGCTCCGTCGAGATCGACCACGAAAAGGCCGGGGCGCCGCCCGGGCACCTCAGGCAACGTGCGCCCGAGCTCATGACGCGGTCGAGGGCCACCGAGGTAGGTGCTCACCTCGGGCGATGCGAACAGCTCGATGAACGCCGCACGGTCCCGGGCCTCGGACTCGCGGAGCACGAGCCGTTCGGTCCTCATCGGGGCAGGTGGCCAGGCGACGGGTCCGGGTTCAGTCATGGCGGGCAACCTATCGCACGCCCATGAGAGTGGCCCGAAGGACAAGGCTTCGGTGTATTGACCTGCCGAGTCAACAACCCTGCGGGGCAATACACTTAGCGGTGGGAAGGCCGTCCTGCCCGACGACCGCGACCTTTCCGCGCGACCTCGTAGCCTGTCGTTCGGACCCGTCAGGGGGTGACGTAGTCGCCCCAGCCGAAAGTGGCAACGTAGGCGCGCCGGAGGGCATGCCTGCCACGACCACCGCGGAGGCGAATGACTGCCGACGCGAGGACAAACCAGGCGGTGAAGCCCCCGGAAACGGTCAGGGCCCGGCAAGGGTCTGAGAAACCGGCGAGGACGACCAGGGCGGTGATCACCACGAGCAGTCCGATGTGGGCCCCGCCGACGTCTGCGCGCAGTGCTTGCCGAGTGGCCTGATGGTCAGCACGGATATCTTGCATGTACTGGTCCGATGATGCTCCGGCGTCGTTGTCGGACTTACTGCCATGTGTCATGAATCCACCCGTCGAGCTCGTATCAGCCCACGCCCCGAGCAGATTACGTCGCTTGCCACCGGTGTCGGCATGGCTTCCTCGCCGGGGTTTGGTGCCATTTTCTGATGGGCGGGGCAGCTGTGTGTCTCGCCGGTGGCAAGGACCCGGCCGACGTCATGCCGGGTGGCCGGTCGGCGGTTCTTCGAACCTTGCAGTTGACCGGGACCTGGGCGGGAAGGCTGTGGTGCACCGGCTGGGGAGCCGGCCTTCGCACGCAGGTTCCTGAACCTCTTCGGCACGCCGTGGCGCGGCGTCAGATCTGGTGGCGGGTGGGGTCGAATCCACGCTGCAGGCAGACGGTGGTCTCACACGTCAGAGCGCGGACAGGGGTGCAGGCGGTGGGCAGGTGCGGGACGAGAAGGATGCCCCACTGTTCGGGAGAGTGGGCTGACGACGTCCCCATGCGTGTCACTGTTCTCAGTAATCCGCTACGAGCGCTCTCCGTTCGCACCTGTGCAGCCCGGTCCGAATCGGGGCTCCGCGCAACCGTTCGTTTGCGCTGGTCCCGTTGTTCCGGAGGGGTTTCAGCCCGGTCACTGGCCCACCGTTTTCATGGCGCTGGGCCCAGACTCTGTCGAGACGGCGGTCGGTGTGAATCAGCTGCCTTCGAGCCGTGGTGGATAGCCGTGCTCGGCTGCGCTGGTGATTGCTTCGGAGGAAGTGCGTTGGATGGCGATCATGGCGGCGTCGTCGGCCAGGTCTCCGCCGACATGGGCGAGCAGGTCGGTGCGCAGGTAGTGGACCAGCGCGGAGGGGCTGTGGTGGGCCAGCGCGGACGGACTGTGGTCGGTCCAGGAGGCGGCGCGTTCGGCCAGCGGGTAGAACACGCCCAGGGGGTCCCGGGCCTCGATCACTCCGTCGGTATGCAGCAGGAGCAGGTCTTCGGGCTCAAGCGTGAAGGTGTCTTCGTGGTAGGCGGCGGCGGTCAGTTCGCCCAGGCCCAGCGGTGGCGCGGGGTTGGTGGCGTGCAGCGTGGTGACCCGTCGGCCACGCAGCAGCAGGGGCGGCGGGTGTCCGCAGGTGACCATGTGGATGTGCGGCAGCGTGTCGGGGATGTCGAGGATCGCGGCGGTGATGAAACACTCCCCGGCCTTCTCCGTCTCGGTGGGGTCGACCAGGTTCCAGCACACGCTTTGATCCAGGTAGGCCGCGAGGTCGGACAGCGTGGCCTGGCGGTGCGAGGCCTCCCGGAAGGCGCCCAGCAGCAGGGCGGCGTCGCTGATCGCGGTCAGGCCCTTGCCCATCACGTCGCCGATGATCAGCCGAGTGCCCATGCAGGTGCGGGCTGCCGCGTACAGGTCACCACCGATCAGTGCCTGCTCCTGCGCCGCCAGATACATCGACGCCACCCGCAGCGGGCCGATCCTGCGTGGCAGCGGCCGCAGCACCACCCGCTGCGTGGCCTCCGACACCATCCGTACCAGTGCCAGCTCACGGGCATGCCGCTCCTGCAGATAGCGGAAGACCGTCACGATCACCGAAACCGCCACCAGGGCGATGAGCTGCGAGTCGAAGTCCAACGTGCCGAGCAGGTGGGCGTCCAGACCGATGACGAGCATGCCGACCACCACAACGGCAGCGACCGCCCCGGTGACGCGGGTCGAGGCGAAGGACGCGGTGAGTGCGGGCGCCACGATCAGCAACGACGGCCCCAGCGGCAAGCCGATCGACACTACGTCCACCAGCACGATGACCACGATCAGGCTGAGCGGAAGCACCAGCAGGGCATAGCTGGCCTGCCGCGAGCGATGACGGAGCGAAAACCGCTCCCAGACGCGCATATTCCATGCTTACACCCGTCGCGGCAACCCCGCAGGTGCAGGAGCACGCACGCCCGTCACAGCCTTTCCGCCGCTGCCCGCCGGGTTGTGCCTCGGGCTGCCGTGGACAGCGATCAGAAGGGACGCCTCCGTGAGTGCGCAGCCGGGACGGCGGAGGATCCGGCCGGTGATCGTACAGGGCGAAAGCGGCCGTGCGGTGCCCCGGCGGGACCTGCGGTTCAGCGCGTGTCCTCGTAGCGGGCGAGCTGAGCATTGATCGTCTCGTCGAGCTCTGCCATGGTCCGACGGAAGGCAAGTTCAAGATCCACGTTGTGGCGATGGGCCAGGATCAACACCGACCACAGGCAGTCCGCGAGCTCATGCTCCAGAGCTGTTCGACCGCCAGGGACGTCTCGTGCTCCTTCCTCAGCCATGACAAGTTTGGCCAGGTCGCCGACGTCTCCCATGAAGCCCAGCATGAACTCGTTGCGGGTCCAGACCCGTCCGCGTTCACGACGGTTCAACCGGTCGTAGAGATCATGAATCCGGATCGCCCGGCTCTTCAGCTCGCCAAGTTCCACAGGCCGTCCCTCCCGACTCCACGCGCGATGCAGATCCGACTCTCTGGTCAGGGCACCGATCATTACCACTACCACACCCCTACCTGGACAGTCGGCACAGCCGGCGAGATCGGTCGACCGGCGGCAGACACCCGGAGTCGCATCGACTGCTGCGCTCTCGCGATGCTGGACAAGGCGGTCGGCCAAAGACTGAGGGCTGTGCGGAAACAGATCCGGCTGGAGGCTTCCGGCCGCTTCGCGGGCGCGGAGAAGAACCGGGAGATTGCTGCTGCGCTGCGAGTGCGCGAACGGTCGGTGGAACGCCGGCGGCGTCAGTGGCAGGAGCGTGGCAAGGCCGGTTTCCAGTCGAGGAGTTCTCCTGGGCGCGCATGCCGATCGAGCCGCGTGCGGCCGGCCTGCTGGAGAGGGACGACGCCGCGATCGACGCCTCGCATGTCGGGCAAAGACGCGGACGGACACGGACTCGGACGGGCCGACCGCAGTCCGGGCGGTTGCCGAACAGCCCGTGGATCCCGCGAGCAGTCCACCGGTGCCGGGCGGCAGTGCACGTGAGCCGGGTGGCTGTCGGATGCGATGCCCCGTTCCCGTTCGGAGTCCTCATCCGCAGGGATGCGGACCCGTATGGATTTCGATGGTCAGGCATGAATAGCTTCATCATCTTCCATTCACCCGGGCGCGACTGCCAGCATCGGCGCACCGCCACCCCGTTAGGGAGAAATCCGATGAATCGTCCCCGTTCTCTGCGCTGTCTGGCAGCCCTGGCCGTGGTGGCTCTCGCGGCCACTGCGTGTGGACGCTCCGGCCAGGGCGACGCCCCGGCCGGCAGTTCCTCGCAGGCCGCCGCCGGCCGGACCGCAGCCGAGCTGCTCCCCGCGCAGTACCGGCAGAAGGGTGTGCTGCGGGTGGCCACCGCGGTGGGATATCCACCGATGGAGATGTACGAGGCCGGGACCACCCGGCTCACAGGTGTCGACCCCGACCTGGCCGAGGCCGTCGCCGAGCGGCTGAAGCTGAAGCTCGAACTCACCAACGCCGCCTTCGACGGGTTGATCCCCGGTCTGGAGTCGGGCCGCTTCGATCTGGTCATGTCGTCCATGACAGACAGTGCCCAGCGGCGCCAGGCGGTCGACTTCGTCGACTACTTCCGTACCGGTGGCGTCATCATGACGAAGAAGGGCAACCCGCAGGGCATCAAGTCCCTCACGGACCTGTGCGGAAAGACCGTCGTCCTCGCCAAGGGCAGCTCGAACCTCCACATCGGCGAGGAACAAAACGCCAAGTGCAAGCAGAAGATGCGGATCTCGCAGAGCGAAGACGCGCCGACCGGGCTGCTGCAACTGGACAGCGGACGCGCGGTCGCGACCATCGTCGACTATCCCGTCGCCAGGATGTTCACGAAGAAGAGCAGCGCGTACGAGGTTCTGCCGACGCAGTACGGCACCGCCCCCTGGGGCATCGCGGTCGCGAAGAGCCAGGGCGGACTGCGCGACGCCGTCAGCAAGGCCCTGCAGGAACTGATCGACAACGGCGGCTACCGGAAGATCCTCGACACCTGGGAAGTCGGCGACAGTGCCGTGCCCGAAGCCACCGTCAACGACGGGCAGTGAGTGCGGACATGACCGACCGGAAAATGCCCGGTGCCGCCGTCGTGAGTGCGGCAGCGGCAGCCACCACCTCCGATACGCCACCGGGGGACGACCTCTCCGTCCAGGTGACCCGGCGCCCCCGTCCCGGACGCTGGCTGGCGGTCCTCGCCTCCGCACTGTTCGCGGTGTGGCTCGCCTACACCGTCATCGTCAATCCCAACCTGCACTGGGACATCGTCGCCAAGTACCAGTTCGACGGCGTGATCCTCAAGGGCCTCGGGGTGACCATTCAGCTCACGCTCGTCTCGATGGCTCTCGGCATCGTCATCGGGGTACTCGTCGCGGTGATGCAACTCTCCGACAGTCCGGTCCTGCGTCTCACCGCCGGTGCCTACACCTGGTTCTTCCGGGGCACCCCGCTGCTGGTCCAGCTCATCTTCTGGTTCAACCTGGCCCTGTTGTTCCCGGTGATCAGCATCGGTGTCCCGTTCGACGGCCCGAAACTCATCAGCTGGCAGTCCAACCAGGTGATCACCGGCTTCGTGGCGGCCCTGCTCGGCCTCTCCATCAACGAGGGGGCCTACATGGCCGAGATCGTTCGGGCGGGCATGCAGAGCGTGGACCCCGGCCAGCGCGAGGCGGGTGCGTCCATCGGCATGTCGAACCGTCAGATCCTGTCCCGGATCATCCTTCCGCAGGCGATGAGGGTCATCATTCCGCCGTTCGGAAACCAGTTCATCTCCATGCTCAAGACGACCTCGCTGGTCTCTGTCATCGCGGGTGCCGACCTGATGACCGTCTCCCAGCACCTCTACCTCGCCAATTTCGAGGTGGTGGCGCTGCTGCTGGTGGCTTCCCTCTGGTACCTGGTGCTCACCACGATCGCCAGCATCGGCCAGCATGCCGTCGAACGCCGCTACAGCCCGGGAGCCGCCCGGCCGCTACGGCGCAGGGTCCTGACGAATCTTGTACCCGGGCGTGACAGAAAGGAGGCGGCGGCATGAACGAGGCGATCCTCAGGGCCCGTGGGGTCCGTAAGCATTTCGGTGACACCGAGGTACTGAAGGGCATCGATCTCGATGTCCGCAGCGGTGAGGTGCTGTGCGTCATAGGTCCTTCCGGGTCCGGGAAGTCGACGCTGCTGCGCTGCTTCAATCACCTTGAGCGGATCGACGCGGGGCGGGTGTGGATGGACGGCGAGCTGATCGGCTACGAGCAGCACGGCCCGTCCGGGCGTGGCCTGCGCGAGCGGCGCCCCCGTGACATCCGACGTCAGCGCGAGCGGATCGGCATGGTGTTCCAGCGGTTCCACCTGTTCCCGCACCGCACGGCAGTGCAGAACGTGATGGAGGGGCCCGTCGCCGTCAAGGGTCTTTCCCGTGCGCAGGCCGAGAAGCAGGCCCGGGAGCTGCTGGACCAAGTCGGTCTTGCGGACCGGGCGAACCACTACCCGGGGCAGCTGTCCGGCGGGCAGCAGCAGCGTGTGGCGATCGCCCGTGCATTGGCCATGGAGCCGGCACTCATGCTCTTCGACGAGCCCACCTCCGCTCTCGATCCCGAGCTCGTCGGCGAGGTCCTGGGCGTCATGCGCGACCTGGCCCGCAGCGGTATGACGATGGTCGTGGTCACCCACGAGATGGGCTTCGCCCGCGAGGTCGCCGACCGTGTCGTGTTCATGGACCAGGGTGCCGTCGTCGAAGCCGGGAGCCCGGAGCTGCTGTTCACCGACCCGCGGCACGAACGCACGCGGGCCTTCCTCTCGACGGTGCTGTGATGGGCCGGCCTGTGGATCTGCTGCTGCGCGGCGGCACACTGGTCGACGGAACCGGCGCGCCCGCCAGGGAGGCGGACATCGCGATGGTGGACGGGCGGGTCGCCGTGCTTCCCGCCGGCACCCCGGCCGCGGCGACCGAGACGCTGAATGTGACGGGCCAGGTCATCACGCCCGGCTTCATCGATGTGCACACGCACTCCGACGCCCTCGCGGCACCCCACGGCGCCGACCGCACCGCGGAGCCGGTCGACGACCTTCGCCTCGCACCACTGCTCCAGGGCGTCACCACTGAGATCTGCGGCAATTGCGGGACGAGCCTGTTCCCTTCGCTGCCGGAACGGCTGCCTTCACTCACCGAGCATCTCAGGGTGACCTTCGGGCTCGGGCCTGTCCGGCCCGCAGTGGACTTCGAGTCGTTCGCCGCCGGGCAGGATCCTGCCCTGCGCCACACCCACATCGCCTCGCTCGTCGGCCATGGCACGCTGCGCGCCGGGGTGATGGGCTTCGAGGCCCGCCCGCCCCGGCCCGACGAGCTGGACACCATGTGCGCGCTGCTCGACCTGGCGCTGGGCCAGGGTGCGGCCGGCCTGTCCACCGGGCTGATCTATCCGCCCGGCACCTACGCCGACACCGAGGAGATCGTCGCGCTGGCCACAGTGGCCGCGCGCCACGGCAAGCCCTACGTCACCCATCTGCGCGACGAGATGTCACAGGTGGAGACCGCCCTGGAGGAAGCCCTGGAGATCGCGGTGCGCTCCGGCGCCCCGCTGCAGATCTCCCACCACAAGACCGCGGGCCGATACGCCTGGGGCGCCACGCTTCGCACCCTTCCCCGGCTGGAACAGGCCCGAGCCGAAGGGCTGGACGTGCTGTGCGACGTCTACCCGTACACCGCGGGCAGCACCGTCCTGCACGCCATGCTGCCACCATGGACGAGCGAGGGCGGCGTCGGCGCCCTGCTGGAACGGCTGCGCCGGGCCGATACCCGCGACCGGATCCGTACGGACATCGCTCGCGGCGTCAACGGGTGGGAGAACACCGTGGGCAACGGTGGCTGGGACCTCATCACCGTGGCCGCCGCGCAGGCGCACCCGGAGGCCGAGGGCCGCAGCATCGCCGACCTCGCCGCCGGGCGCGGCGTCCACCCGGTCGACTACGCATGCGACCTGCTGCTGGCCGAGCAGGGCGAGGTGACCATCATCAGCCACTCCATGCGCGAGGACGACGTGCGGCGGGTGCTCGCCAGCCCGCTGTCGATGATCGGCTCGGACGGCGTCCCCAAACCCGGCCGCCCGCACCCTCGTTGGGCGGGAAGCTTCGCCCGCGTACTCGGCCATTACGGCCGCGATCAGCAGCTGCTCCGGCTGGAGGAGGCGGTGCACAAGATGACCGGTCTGCCGGCCCGGCGGTTCGGGCTCACCGGCCGCGGTGTGGTCCGCGACGGCGCCCTCGCCGATCTGGTCGTCCTCGACCCGGCGTCGGTACGTGACACCGCCACGTTCGACCGACCGCTGCTGGCGCCCGAAGGCATCGATACCGTAGTGGTGGCGGGACGGGTCGCGGTGAGGGGCGGTTGCGCGACCGCGGCGCGAGCGGGGGAAGTGGTGAGGATCCGATGAGTCTGGCCCAAGTGGCCGCGGCGGCGCGGCGTTCGGCCGCGCTGCCGCTCACCCTGGCCGTCGCCGCCGTCGACATCGACGGCGGCGAGACGGCGGGGGCCGACGAGTGCACCGTGCTGCCGGTCGCGTCCACCTCGAAGCTGCTGCTGCTCGCCGAGGTGTCGCGCCGGCTGGACACCGGTGAGCTGCTCGCCGACCGGCCGGTCGAGGTCCTCGACGAGGACCTGGCGGACGGGACCGGGCTGCTGCGCCGGATGAGCAGGCGCGGCTGGACCGTCGAGGATCTGGCCTGGCTGACCGCTTCGGTCAGCGACAACACCGCCACCAACGCGCTGCTCCGCCTGGTGGGCCGCGAGTCCACGGCCCGGCTGGCGAAGGAGCTCGGGCTCGACCGCCTCACACTGCACGACAAGGTCCGTGACATCCGGGGCCCTGATGTGCCGCCCGTCTTCGCCACCGGCACCGCACAGGGCCTGGCACGGCTGGTGACTCATGCGGTGCGCGGCACGCTGAGCTCCCCGGCAGCCTCCGCGCGGCTCCTGCAGTGGATGCGCGCCAACACCGACCACGGACTGGTCCCCGCCCTGGTGGACCACGACCCGTACGCCCCCGGCTTCCCCGATCCCCTGCCCGACGGGCTTCTGGTGGCCAACAAGACCGGCACCGATGCCGGGGTCCGCGCCGATGCCGGAGTCATCGTCGGTGTGCGCCGGCTGGCGTACGCGGTGGTGGCGCACTGGGACCCGGTGCTGGGGCCCAGCACGGAGCGGGCCGCGGTGCACGCCATTCGGGACGTCGGCCGCACCCTCGCGGCGTGTGCCCGGCGCCACGCAGGCGAATGAGAGCGGTGCGCCCCGCTGGTCAGGACCACTGCATATCCAACAGCGACCGGATCTCCTCGGCCGCCGACCGCAGCTCCGCGAGGAAGATCCGCAGCAGCGGATTGCGGTTGGTGGGCCGGGTGGCGACCCCGATCCGCCGATGCAGTCGGGGATGGTCCAGGCGGCAGACGTGCACACCCGTGGTGTCGCCGAGCCCGAGGGCCGGGACGAGCGCTATACCCATGCCCGCGCGGGCCAGGTTGATCGTGACCTGGTAATGATCGCTGCGGCAGCGGACCCGCGGCCGGAACCCCTCGGCCGCACATGCGCGTTCCAGGACCGGTTCGCCGGTGTGGCCGCCGTGCGTACCGATCCAGCTCTCCCCCTCCAGGGCGGCGAGCCGGACCGCGGTGCGCCGCCCGAGACGGTGCCGCAAAGGAAGGACCACCAGCTGCGGCTCGTCGAAGAACATCTCCACCTCCACGGCCGCATGCCGGCACCAGGGATCCAGCGGATGTTCGAAGACGACCGCCGCATCCAGCCGGCCCGCCTCCAGATCAGGCACCAGCTCGTGCGGTTGCCCCAGGATCAGCTCCAGCTCGACCTGGGGCCGCTCGGCCGCGAAGACCGCCAGCGCCCGAGGAAGCAGCTCCAGGCCCGATGAAGCGAAGAAGCCCAGCCGCAGTACCCCGGCGTCACCCTTGGAGTGCGCCCGCAGATCGTCCTGCGCGACGGCCATCAGGTCAGCGACGGCCTGAGCATGCTCGGCCAGTCGCACACCGGCCGCCGTCAGCCGCAGGCTCTGCGGCTGGCGTTCCACCAACGCCACCGCGAGCTCCTGCTCCAGCCGCGCGAGTTGATGAGAGACGGCGGACGGGCTCAGATGCAGCGCCTGGGCCGCGGCCACGATGGTGCCCGTGCGGGCTATTTCCAGCAGGACGAGCAGTCGAGCACTGTTCAGCATCGGGTCAGGTTAGGCCGTGCCGACGCACCGCGCCGCCCCGGCACCCGATCCTACCGTCGTCGGCGGCACGACGAGCCTGGCGGGCTCGTCCACGTCCAGGCGCAGCAGGTCCTCCTCGGTCTCCCGGCGCACCACGGTGCGGGCACGGCCGTCGGACACGAAGACGACAGCAGGACGCGGCAACTTGTTGTAGTTGGACGCCATGGCGTATCCGTATGCGCCCGTGACCGGCGTGGCGAGGAGATCACCCACCGCGGTCTCGGCCGGCAGGGCGGCCTCGTCGACGATCACATCGCCGCTCTCGCAGTGCTTGCCGACCAGCCGTGCCCGCAGCGGTCGCGGCGCGCGGGGGTCGTGCGGCAGGAACGCCTCGTAGCGGCTGCCGTACAGGGCGGGGCGCAGATTGTCGCTCATGCCGCCGTCGACGCTGACGTATGTCCGCACGCCCTCGATGCGCTTGATCGTGCCCACCCGGTACAGGGTCAGCCCGGCGCGGGCGGCGATGGACCGGCCGGGCTCCACTGTCACGTCGCCGCCCCAGCCCGCATCGCGCACCGCGGTGCGCACCCGGGCCGCCCAGGTCGCGAACGAGGGTACGGTCTGCCCCGCCTCGTACGCGACACCGAGGCCGCCACCGACGGTGAGCCGGTGGACCCGTGTCTCCGCGGCGAACCGTGCGACGGCCGCGGCTCCTGCCGCGAGCTCCGCCGGGTCCAGCACCTGGGAGCCCACATGCGCGTGGACGCCCTCCAGGACCATCGCCAGGGAACCGGCGGCCCGCCGCACTGCCGCCGCGGCGGTTCCGCCGACGAGGCCGAAGCCGAACTTCGAGTCGTTGCCACCGGTACGGATCGCCTCGTGTGCACCTGCGGCGACACCGGGCGCCACCCGCAACTGAACTCGGACGGGCGGTAGTTGTTCCTCGGCGTACAGGCGCTCGATGCGGTCCATCTCGTCGAAGCTGTCGACCACCACATGCCTCACCCCGGCTGACATCGCCGTGCGCAGCTCCGCCTCGTCCTTGTTGTTGCCGTGCAGCACGATCCGTCCGGCCGGAACATTCGCGTGCAGCGCCACCCGCAGCTCGCCGCCGGAGGCCACATCGAGCAACAGCCCCTCCTCGTGGGCCAGTCGGGCCATGGCCGTGCACAGAAACGCCTTGGAGGCGTACGCGACGTTGCCCTGGCCGAAGGCGGCGACCGCCTCCCGGCAGCGTCGGCGCAGGTGATCCTCGTCGTACACGAAGAGCGGTGTTCCCGAGCACCGCGCCAGTTCGGTGAGCAGGACCCCTCCGACGGCAAGCCCTTCCGGGCGGATCTCGGAAGTGAAGGGCAGCAGATCCGTTTCGATGGCTGACGTCATGGTTCCTCCCCGCAGGCCGGTTCTCCGCCATCCTGCGGCCTGCAGGAGGGGTCACAAAAGCGCATTCTTCTGTGGCTGAGCCTCATGAATCTCGATGCTCAGGCCGCGTCGCCGGTCGCGGGCCACCGCATGGGCCGCGAACCCTGGGCGACGGTGTCCGGTGCGGTGCCGCCGACCGCCGCGGCGGTGAGCGATACCTCCGTTCCCCAGCCAGAGATCCGTGCCCAGCAGTCGGTCAGTGGTTCTTCGAGGTGAAAGGACCGTTGCCGAAGGCGAGGTGGGCGAAGCGTTCGCCGATGCGCCGGTGGGTGGCGGGGTCCGGGTGCAGATCGTCGGGCAACGGCAGTTCGGCGTGATCGGCCTCGCCGTAGAGGTCGAGGCCGTGGAGGTAGTGCAGGTTCGGGTCGGTGGCGGCACGCTGCTGGACGATGCGGGACAGCTCGTCCCGGATCATGGTGAGGGTCAGTTTCCCGGCAGCACGCTGCGCGGGATCGCCGGTGGCCACGAACCGCAGCCGCCCCTCGCTCATCGCGCTGAGGTCCGGGGCGCTGGGTCCGGGCGTGTTCTCGTGGATGGCGCAGTAGATGGGCGAGATGACCAGCAGCGGGGTGGTGGGGTGGCCGTCGCGGATGGTGTCGAGGAAACCGTTGACGGCCGGGCCGAAGGCGCGCAGCCGCATGACATCGGCGTTGACGATGTTGATGCCGATCTTGATGCTGATCAGGTCGGCGGGGGTGTCGCGCATGGTGCGGGCGGTGAACGGGTCGAGCAGGGCGCTGCCGCCGAATCCCATGTTGACCAGCTCCACCTTGCCCAGGGCAGCGGCCAGGGCAGGCCAGATCCCGGTTGGGGTGGCGGCGTTGGAGCCGTGGCTGATCGAACTGCCGTGGTGCAGCCAGACCTTGCGGCCGCTGGGCGGTGGTGTGTGGACGGGGGCGTTGGTGCGCAGGGCTGCCAGCTGGGTGGTCTCGTCGTGCGGCAGCCAGATCTCGACGTCCTTCTCGTCGTCCGGCAGGCCGGTGAAGCGCAGGGTCTCCACCGGACCGGGACGGGTTTGCGTGGTTCCGGAGGCCATGTCGATGGTCAGCGTGTCGCCCTCGGCCGCGCCGGCCCGGCCTGCGAGCCGCCCGTCGACGAGGAGCTCGTACACCCCGTCGGGGCGCGGCGGCGCTCCGACGTAGACCCGTTTGGTGGCCACGACGTCCAGCTCGACGGCGGTGGCCCGGGTACGGAAGGCCAGCCGCACGCCGGAGGGCTGTGACTCCGCCATGGCCAGCTGGCCGTCGGGGATCTGCTGCCGGGCACGCGCGGGCAACCGGTGGGGCAGTATGCCGCGTTCGGTGCGCTCCAGGTCGAGGGCGCCGCGGAGGAGGCCGGCGGTGATGGGAGTGGTGGTCCAGTCGTGTTCGGTGTTCATTTCCTCGGTATCTTCGATCAGGAGGGTCGGTTGGCAGAGGCCCCCGGAAGGGTTGATCAGGAGCTGGTGGGCCAGGTGCGCAGCAGGGCGTCGAGCGCGTTGAGGATCTCGGTCCAGCTCTCCTGCGAGTCGGGGGCGCTGTGGCTGAAGCCGCCGGCGGTCTCCAGGCCGACGTACCCACTGAAGACGCTGCCCAGCAGCCGAACCGCGTGTGTCTGGTGCGGTTCGGCCAGGTCGTATCCGCGCAGGATCGCCCGTGTCATCTGGGCGTGCCGGACTCCGGCGCTGGCGGCCGCCGTCTGCGGGTCGAGCCGGAACCGGGTTGCGGCGAAGCGCCCCGGGTGCTTGAGGGCGTAGTCGCGGTAGACGTTCGCGAAAGCGGTCAGGGCGTCTTTGCCGGCCCGTCCGGCCACCGCGGCGGAGACCTGGTCGGCGAGTTCCTCCAGGGCGAGCAGGGTGATCTGGGTCTTGAGGTCGTGGGCGTTCTTCACATGCGAATACAGGCTCGCGGTCTGTACGCCGAACCGCCGGGCGAGCTCCGCGGGGGTCGCCTGCTCGAAGCCGACCTCGTCGGCCAGCTCCGCCCCCGCCCGGACCAGGCGCTCCGTGGTCAGTCCTACCCGTCCGGCCCGTGCCATGTTCATCCTCCGAATCACTCCCCATCCCTGACATCGACGATTATGCACTTGCCTAATTCGATTAGGCAAATTAGCGTGCCTATTATGAAACCGTTGACTGAACAAGAGATTCGTACGGCGTTCGTGAACTGCACCAAGGGCGAGGCCAAGCGCCTGAGCGTCCCCCGCGACCTGGCCGAGCAGCGCTGGGAGGACCTGGACTTCCTGGGCTGGCGAGATCCCCAGGCCCCCGACCGGGCCTACCTCGTGACCGAGCTCGACGGCCGCCCGGTCGGCATCCAGCTGCGCTCCTCCACCGCTGGCTCCTGGCAGATGCGACGCAGCATGTGCTCGGTGTGTGTGACCACCCACACCGGGGGCGTTTCTCTGATGGTCGCGCCGAGGTCCGGGAAGGCCGGGCAGCAGGGCAACTCGGTCGGTGTCTACATGTGCAGCGACCTGGCCTGCTCCCTCTATGTACGCGGAAAGAAGGACGCGGGCATCGGCGCACGCCTCCACGAGTCCCTCACCCTGGAGGAGAAGGTCCAGCGGACCGTGGCGAACCTCGCCGCCTTCATTGCCAAGGTGACCGCGTGAGCAGCGCCCCGACCTGGACCTTCGGCGTCCTTCCCGGCACGTTGCCGCTCGTCCTTGCCGTTTCGGACGACCACGCAATCGGCCGGCCCCGCGGCGGACCGACCACGAAGATCCACCGGCGGCCGGCCCGGCCCGGCCCGGCTCACCTCGACCGTGAGGCGCCCGCGCAGCCGCGACCACGAGGGTGGATCGGAGGGCGGACGCCGCACCACCACACCAGTGGCCGACGCTCTCTCTCGCACCGTGCGTCTACTCGAATCCCTCGGCCACCAGGTGGAGGAGGTCAAGGTCGGCCTCGGAACCGACTGGGAGGAGTTCGTCCTGGCCGGCGCCCGTCAGTGGACGGCGAATCTCAAGGCCTCGGTCGACGAGCCGGCTGCCGCCTTCGACCGGCCCATCGACTCCTCAGCCCTTGAGCCGCCTGTCCTTGCCGGCCACCGCTACGGGCAGCAGGTCAGTGGCGCCCAGTTCGTCACCGCTCTCGCGATCCGGCATCAGATCGCTCGAAGCCCGGCACGGTACTTCGACGCTCACGACATGCTGCTCACCCCGACCTTGCCGGAGCGTCCCGCGCCCCTGGGCACCCATGCCGAGGGCGCAGAGGCGCTGGACGGCCTTGGCCGGCTTCGCCGCCTCTTCGACCTCTACCCGTTCACCGCGGCGTTCAATGTGGCGGGCACACCCGCCATGTCCGTGCCCGCGAGGGCCGACGCCGAGACGGGACTCCCGATCGGTGTGCAGTTCGCTGCCGGTTACGGGCTCGAAGGCCGTCTCTTCCGCCTCGCTGGACAACTCGAACAGGCAAGCTCGTGGTCGGGCCGAACCTCCACGGTGTGGGCAGGGAACCACACGGACCGCTGAGGAGTGCTCCTGGAGAGCCGGTGCGGGTGCTCCTGGCTGACCGTGCCACCCTCTTTCGGGATCTCGAAGCACTCGCAACCCGAGCTTCAGGACGAAGGTCTGTTCCCGTTCGCTCCGGTGCGGTCGCGGTCGTAGGCGGCGAGGAGGAAGAGCCAGACCTCACTGACGGTCGGGAAGCAGGCGATCGCGTGCCGGAGCCGCTTGAGCGGGACCTCGCCGGCCACCGCGACGGTCGCCGAGTGCAGCAACTCGCTGACTCCGGGACCGACGAAGGTCACCCCGAGCAGGACTTCCCGGTCGATGTCGACCACCATTCGGGCGTGGCCACGGTAGTTGTCGGCGTACAGGTCAGCGCCTTGGGCGGCGTTGAAGTCGAGGTCGACGACCTGGATACGGTGGCCTTCCTGGGCCGCCTGCTCGGCGGTCAGGCCCACGGCGGCCGCCTCGGGATCGGTGAAGAATACCTGGGGCACGGCGTGCTGGTCGGCGGTGGTGGCATGGTCTCCCCACGGTCCGTCGTCCAGGGGAACGCCTGCGGCGCGGGCGCCGATGGCGTCGCCGGCGGTCCGCGCCTGGTACTTGCCCTGGTGGGTGAGCAGGGCCCGGTGGTTGATGTCGCCGACGGCGTACAGCCATGCCCCGTCGACCCCGTCGACCAGGCAGGTGGTGTCCACCTCCAACCACGTGCCGGGGGTCAGGCCGGCGGTGTCCAGGCCGATGTCGTCGGTGGCGGGAGTCCGTCCGGTGGCGAACATGACCTCGTCGACCTGTAGTTCGCTGCCGTCGTCGAGGGTGAGGGTGACGGGCCCGGTGGGGTCCGGGCGGCGCACAGCGGTGACCTGGGTGCCGATGCGCACGTCCACGCCTGCCTCGGTGAGACTGCGAGCGACGAGCTCGCCCGCGAAGGGCTCCATGCGGGGAATGAGGCGGTGGCGGGCGAGCAGGATGACCTGGGAGCCCAGGCCCCGCCAGAGGGTGGCCATCTCGACGCCGACTCCGCCGCCTCCGACGATGGCGAGCCGGGCGGGGACCGTGCTGGAGTCGGTGCCCTGCCGGTTCGTCCAGGGCCGGGCCTCCTGGATGCCGGGGATGTCGGGCAGAGCCGGTCGGCTGCCGGTGGCGACGGCCACCGCGTGTCGGGCGGTGAGGGTGTGGCGTGCGCCGTCGTCCCGGGTGACCGTGACGCGGCGGGGGCCGTCGATGCGGCCGTGGCCGCGGAAGAGGTCGGCGCCGATGGACTTCACTCCTTCGGCCTGTCCGCTGTCGTCCCAGTCGGCGACGTAATGATTGCGACGGGCGAAGACCTGGTCGGTGTCGAGTTGGCCGGTGACGGCCTGCCTGGCGCCGTCCACCCGCCGGGCGTCGGCGACCGCGATGACCGGCCGCAGCAGCGCCTTGCTGGGGACGCAGGCCCAGTAGGAGCATTCGCCGCCGACCAGTTCACGCTCCACGACGGCCACGGTGAGGCCGGCGGCGCGGGCGCGGGCGGCGACGTTCTGGCCGACCGGGCCGGCCCCCAACACGACCACGTCGTAGGCGCCGCTCCCCTGATTCTCGCGTGCTTGGCTCATGGCTCCCTCGCGTCTGGTCGGGGGGACGGGGTCACATCCCCCGGTTCATGTAACCGCGAGGCGCGCGACGACCGTCATACCTTGGCCGTAGGACTCAGCAAGAGCGGCCATTCGTGCTCCTTGTGGCCGCACCCACGCCGTGATCGGCCTCGGGCGGTCCGGCGCCTCCCCGCGAGGCCATCCCCAAGCCCTCCGCCTGAGTCCGTTCTCCGCAGCCGCCCGCCCGACCAACACCGGTCGACGCACCCACCTGCGCCGCCCGCCACTGGACCTGGACCGAGGGCTCAGCAAAACTGACACGGAATCATGAACGATCGAGGCGGCCGGCCCCGGGTCAGGCCCTGGCGATGTTCCTGTCCGGCATCGGTTCCGCGAGTGCTGTCCGCCATTCAGGCGCACCGAAGCCGTCCGCGAAGTACTGCGTCTCGTGCACCACGTACCCGTGGGCAAATTCCATGATGCTCACCGAATAGGACGGCACCCCGTCGTACGTGATGAGACATTCGCTCACCCAAAGACTCCCGCTGCCAGTGATCCGGTGGACGGTGAAATGCCGACTGGCAGGGTGCCCGCCACGTTGCGCCGAAATCGTCGCGCGGCCCCGGAATCGTTCACCTGACTGGGGGTAGTCGAGGATCGCGTCCGCAGCGTAGATGGCGTGCTCGGCTTCGGTATCCCCGCGTTCCGATGCCCGCCAGTGTTCGTCGAGTGCGGCCCTGGTCCGGATATCAGGATCCATCGCATTGTCCCTTCTGCAGGCGGCCGGATCGATCCGGGAACCTCAAAACGCATCGAGGCTTCCTCCCGGGACGCTGGGACCGTTGAACGTCATGGGCAACGGTGACAGCGTAGCCGTTCCGAATTGCTTCTCCGGCGCCTGGAGGGAATTGTGGGCGGCGCGCCGCATCGGCTTGTCCGCCAGGAGCCCGAACCACCGCTCGACCTGGTTGAGCCAGGAGGAGCAGGTGTGGTCGAGTGCATGTGGAACCGGGGGTAAGGGCTGTCCCGACGGCCGGCAGTGCATGCGTTCATGCATGCTGTGGTTGGACAGCTCGAACATGCCGACCCGGTGCCGCTTCAGGCCGAATACCGTCCAGGTCCAGCCGATCACCGCTACCGGCACCTCGCGTCGGTCGCCGTCCACCTCGCCGAGGCCGGTGGGGCGTTCCGGTACGCGAGGGGCCGCTCATTACTCGTCCTCGGCGGTCCCGACCGGGCCGGCGGTCCGTACCGGAAAGAGCGCGGACCAGCGAGCTTCCTCCTCGCGCTGCTCCCGGCCCCGTCGCCGCCACGCCTGGACGGTCAGGGACCCCACGGCGGTGATGCCCGCGACCGCCAGCAGCGCGACCACGCTCGGATCGACCGGCGTGAGGAGCAGAAACATCGTGAGGGCCGCCGATCCCCAGCCGGTCAGCACAGCAGCCGCGGCCAGCCGCCGCGAGCGCGGCCGGTCCTGGCCCGCCCGCAGATCGATATAAGCGGGCAGGTACCAGACGTTGCCGGATGCGAGGAGCACGACGACACCGACCGCCAGAACACCATGGGACATCGGGCAGCACTCTCCTGAGGGCGGGGCTTGCGGGGGAGATGGAAGGGTCAGTGCGGTACGGCGGGTTCGAGTTCGAGCGCGGCAATCTCCGGATGGTGCAGATCGAACGCCGGGGACTCGCTGCGGATGCGGGGCAGGGAAGTGAAGTTGTGCCGCGGCGGAGGACAGGACGTGGCCCATTCCAGGGAGCGGCCGTAACCCCAGGGGTCGTCGACGGTGACCTTCCTGCCGTACTGGCTGGTCTTCCAGACGTTGTAGAAGAAGGGCAGGAACGACAGCCCGAGGAGGAATGAGCCGATGGTGGAAAGGGTGTTGAGAGCGGTGAAACCGTCAGCGGCGAGATAGTCCGCGTACCGGCGCGGCATTCCCTCGGCCCCGAGCCAGTGCTGCACGAGGAACGTGAGATGGAATCCGACCGTCAGCACCCAGAAAGTGATCTTGCCAAGGCGCTCGTCGAGCATCCTGCCGGTGAACTTCGGCCACCAGAAGTGGAATCCGGCGAACATCGCGTACACGACCGTGCCGAAGAGCGTGTAGTGGAAGTGGGCGACAACGAAGTACGAGTCGGAGACATGGAAGTCCAGCGGCGGTGAGGCCAGGATGACTCCGGTCAGCCCACCGAAGACGAAGGTGATGAGAAATCCGGTGGTCCACAGCATCGGTGTCTCGAAGGACAGCGATCCCTTCCACATCGTGCCGATCCAGTTGAAGAACTTCACTCCGGTCGGTACGGCGATCAGGAAGGTCATGAAGGCGAAGAAGGGCAGCAGTACACCACCGGTCACATACATGTGGTGGGCCCAGACGGTGACGGACAGTCCGGCGATGGCGATCGTCGCGGCAACAAGACCGATATAGCCGAACATCGGCTTGCGGGAGAAGACCGGAATGATCTCGGAGACGATGCCGAAGAATGGCAGAGCCAGTACGTAGACCTCCGGGTGGCCGAAGAACCAGAAGAGGTGCTGCCACAGGAGCGCGCCTCCGTTGGAGGGATCGAAGATGTGTGAGCCGAACTTCCGGTCCATCTCCAGCGCGAAGAGCGCCGCGGCCAGGACCGGGAAGACCAGGAGGATGAGTACGGCGGTCAGCAGTACGTTCCAGGTGAAGATCGACATCCGGAACATGGTCATTCCCGGGGCACGCATGCATATGATGGTGGTGATGAAGTTCACCGCTCCGAGAATGGAACCGAAGCCGGAAAGCGCCACGCCCATGATCCACATGTCGGCGCCGATGCCCGGTGAATGCGTGGCATCGGACAACGGAGCATAGGCGAACCACCCGAAGTCGGCGGCGCCCTGAGGAGTCAGGAACCCCGCGGCGGCGATCAGTGAACCGAAGAGGAACAACCAGTACGCCAGCATGTTCAGCCGCGGAAATGCCACATCGGGTGCGCCTATCTGAAGCGGCATGAGCCAATTGGCGAATCCCGTGAACAGCGGCATCGCGAACAGCAGCAGCATCACCGACCCGTGCATGGTGAATGCCTGATTGAACTGCTCGTTGGAAATGATCTGCGTCCCGGGACGGGCGAGTTCGGCGCGCATCACGAGTGCCATCGCGCCACCGATCAGAAAGAAGACGAACGCGGTGACGAGATAGAGCGTGCCGATCTGCTTGTGGTCGGTCGTCGTGAGCCACGAGACGACGATCCGCCCGCGGGACGAACGGCCCGGCAGATGGGTGCCGGGTAGCGCCGCCGGCTCCTTCGTGTCGGCCCGGGCGGCCGGGTGGCCGTTCCTGGTGGAGTGCGCGTCGGCGATGGCGGCACCGGGGTCGGGGGGCATGGGCCCCTGTACGGGGGCGGTCTGATTGCCCTGCGATTCCATTGCGTCCACCGGACCGTGTCCTCCAGCTGTTGCGGTTCTTCGAGCGCTCCCCCGGCCGGACGGGGCGAAGGGGAGCGGTCGGAAAGGTCCGGCGGATCACGAGGGGACGGACCGGACCTTCCCGGCCTCACCATCCTGGCCGCGCCCCTCGAAGCCCTCCAGGGACCGACAGGTACCTTCCACGGGGCCGACCGGCCCTACTGCGGATCCGTCAGACAGCCGTCCGGCCTCACCCGAGCCGGTCCCTGCGGCAGGGCACCGCCAGGCCCTCGGGACCGTGGCTGTCGTAGGCTGACCGTCCGTGGACCGGTCCCAGCCCTGCGGTGATCCGGTGAGCAAGTTCCCGGCATACGGCACACGGATCCAGAGAGCGGCGCCCCGATGACAGAGACAGCACCTACCGCGCCCGACTCCCCCTTCGGAGTCCCTGCTCCCGGCTCCGCCTCCCCCGCCCTCGACTCGCCCGGAGCCCCCTGCCCCGCCCCGGCGACCTGGCCCAAGCCCAGTCGGCCGGACAGGACGCGCAGTCTGCTGGATGCCGTGATGAGTCTGGGGCGGGGCCTGGAACTGCCCGAGGTGCTCCGCGGCATCGTGGAGGCCGCAGTGACCCTGACCGACGCACAGTACGGAGCGCTCGGCATCGTCGGGGACGGGCAGAAGCTGCTGAAGTTCCTGCCGGTCGGCATATCGGAGCAGCTCGCCGCCGTGATCGGCCAGACGCCGTGCGGGCGCGGAATCCTCGGCGAGCTGATCCATCACCCAGAACCGCTGCGGCTCACCGATCTGAGCGGCCATCCGCGCAGCTTCGGATTTCCGCCCCATCATCCCCCGATGCGTACCTTCCTCGGGGTGCCCGTGCGGGTTCGCGACGAGGTGTTCGGCAACCTCTACCTCACCGAGAAGCGGGGCGGGGTGAGCTTCGACGCCGACGACGAGGCGGTGCTGACCACCTTGTCGATCGCGGCCGGGGTCGCCATCGACAACGCCCGCATGTACGACGAGAGCCGTCGCCGGGAGCGGCGTCTGGAGGCACTGGGAGAGATCACCCGCACCCTGCTCTCGGGGACGGACGCCGACGAGGTGCTGCATCTGATCGCCGAGCGGGCGATGGAGGTGGCGGGGGCCGACCGCGCCGCGATTCTGCTGCCGACGCCTTCCGCGTCCCTCTCCGGGGCTTCGGAGACATCCGGGGCTGAGGCACGTCTCACCGTTGCCGTCGCCCACGGCAGGGACTCCGAACGCGTGACGGGACTGTCCGTGCCCGCGTGGGGATCGCTGGCCGGGCTCGCCGCCCGTACCGGGACACCGGTGCACTGCGCCGATGTCCGTACCGATCCCCGGGCCCATCCGTTCGACGACGGTGCCGAGGAAGGCCTGGGTCCGGTGGTGACGGTGCCTCTGCGGGTCGACACGGGAGCGAGAGGCGTACTGCGCCTGGGGCGGCCGGTGGACCGTCCGCCGTTCGACGACACCGAGGTCGCGCTCGTCTCGGGCTTCGCCGACCAGGCGGCCATCGCCCTGGAACTGGCGCGTAGGCGGGCCGAGTCCGAGGAACTCGCCGTCATGCACGACCGGGACCGGATCGCCCGCGATCTGCACGATCTGGCGATCCAGCGTCTCTTCGCGACCGGGATGACTCTCCAGAGCACCACGCGCGCCATCGCGGACCGGCCGGACGCGGCCGAGCGGGTCAGCCGGGCGGTGGATGATCTGGACACCACGATCCGGATCATCCGGTCCACCATCTTCGATCTGCGGACAGCGGACGGTTCGGGCCGTGGCGGGCTGCGGCACCGGATGACGGAGACCGCTCGCTCGGCGGCACACGCCCTTGGTTTCCGGCCCTCAGTGCGGATCGACGGGCCGGTGGACACCACGGTGCCGGACGAACTGGCCGAACACGTGGTGGCGGTCGCCGCCGAGGCGGTGTCCAATGCCTCTCGCCATGCCCGTGCCACTCGTATCGGCATCGTGTTGTCGGCCGACGACGCGGTGGCCCTGACCGTCACCGACAACGGCATCGGAATCCGGGACGGTGTCACGACCGTCCCGGGGACTGGGGCGGCGGTCGACGCCGACGAACCGGCGGCCGGGCGCCTCGGAGGGCTGGCCAATATGCGTACGCGGGCGGAGCTGTGCGGCGGCACACTGGCCATCGAACAGCCGGCGGACGGCGGCACCCGGATCGTCTGGCGCGTGCCGCTCCACGACTGACGCCTGAGCGCCCGTCAGCTCCCCCGGGCCGGGGGTCAGCCCTGTCGGTCCTTGATGCGGCCGACGAGCATCGCGGCCTGGATCCGGCGGCCCACGCCCAGTTTGGCGAGGATCGAGGAGATGCGGTTCTTGACGGTCTTCTCCGCCAGGAAGAGACGTTCCGCGATCTCACGGTTGGTGAGGCCCTCGCCGATGAGATCCAGGATCTGCCTTTCCCTGGGCGTGAGCGCATCGAGTTCCGATGCCTGCGACACCTCGGCAGGGGTTCGCTGGGTGCCCCGCAGCCGGGCCATCACGCGGGCGGTCGTCCGTGGATCGAGCATCGAGGTGCCTGACGCGACCGTGCGTACGGCGGCGATCAGATCGGCTCCGTTGATCTGCTTCAGCACGTAACCCGCGGCGCCCGCCATGATGGCGTCGAACAGCGCCTCGTCATCGTCGAACGATGTCAGCATCAGGCAGGCGAGTTCGGGCATCAGGGCACGCAGTTCCCGGCACACCTCGATACCGGCGTGGTCACCGCCTCGGTCGTCGCCGAGGCGTACGTCCAGTACGGCGACCTGCGGTCTGCTGGCCGGTACCCGGGCCAGCGCCTCCCGGGCGTCGGACGCCTCGCCGACGACCTCGATGCCGTCCTCGGCTTCCAGCAGATCGCGCACCCCGCGCCGTACGACCTCGTGGTCGTCCAGGATGAAGACGCGTACGGGGGCCGCGAACTGCGACGGGGCCGTGCTCAGGGGGGTCGTACTCAGTGGGGTCGTACTCAGTGGGGTCGTTCTCAGTGGGGTCGTTCTCAGTAGGGTCGTTCTCAGTGGGGTGTTCGCGGACTCGTTCACATCATGCTCGATCGGTTCGGGGAGAGGGCCGGAACCAGTATGTGCCGGTCCGCGGGCCTGCTCCCGCCGGGGTGCCACAGCACGGCGAACGGCGTCTGAACAGGGCCGAAAGGCCCTGCCCCGGGGGCCGGTCAGCGGGCTGGGCGCGGTGCCATACTGGCGCCGCCAAGATCGTCCGGGCGCCACGGACATCTCCCATTCCCGGCCACCCCACTGCGCTGCACCGAGGAGTCACCGGCCCATGAACACTTCGAGCGAGGACTACCACGCACTGCTCGCACGGCATGACGCGATGCGGCTGCGGCGACGCATCCTGGCCCCGTCCGACAACCGCCCCGAACCGAGGAGCGCCAAGGCCCCGCAGGCGTACGACGGAACGGCCGACCAGCTGCTGATCAGCGACTCCCTGCCACTGGTGAGCCCGCTGGAGGAGCTGATCGCCGAGCTGTACCTGCTGCTCTTCGAGCGGCATCCGTATCTACGGTCCCTGTTCCCCGAGTCGATGGCGTTCCAGCAGGTCCACCTCGTAAGGAGCTTCCGCTATCTGATCGGCAATCTGCACCGTACGAACGAGATGATCGGCGTCTTCGAGCAGTTGGGGCGCGACCATCGCAAGCTCGGTGTGCGCCCGGCGCATTTCGAGGCCTTCGAGGCGGCGCTGATCGAAGCACTGCGCGTGCGCGCGGGCGCCCGGTGGACCAGTGCGCTGGAGCGCGCCTGGCTGCGGATGGTGCGGCTGGCGGTTACCGCGATGGTCAGGGGCGCGGACGAGGCGATCGCCGAACCGCCCAGCTGGGAGGCGACGGTGACCTCGCACGAACTCCGCACGCCCGACCTCGCGGTGCTGCGGGTACGGCCGCATCAGCCCTACGCCTTCGAGGCCGGGCAGTACGCGTCCTTGGAGTCGCCGCTGCTGGAACAGGCATGGCGTCCCTACTATCTGGCCCGCGCGCCGCATCCGGACGGTGAGCTGGAGTTCCATGTACGGGCGCGGGGCGCCGGCGGGGTGAGCGATGCGCTGGCGCACGGTACACGGGAGGGCGAAGTCGTCCGTCTCAGCGCCCCGCGCGGCGCGCTGGCGCTGCCCGATCACACTCCGTCCGCGGACATTCTGCTGATCGCCTCCGGTACGGGCTGGGCACCGATGAAGGCGCTGCTCCAGCGGATCGACGCCGACCGGTCGCGTGCGCACCGGGTACGGCTGCTGCTCGGTCCCGCAGCGCCGGAGAACGGGGCGGCGGCCGAAGGGATGTACGACGCGGCGTATCTGGAGGCGTTTTGGCGCGGACGCCCCTGGCTGACCGTCATCGCGGCCGATGCGACGGATGCCCGCTTCGCGGGTGCGGGGCTGCGGGTCCTGAACGGAATACTGCCCCCGCGTCCCGGGGCCGCCGCCCGACAGCACGCCTTCCTGGCCCTGGCCCCGGAGGCCTCCACGACAGAGCCGGCGCGGGCCGTCTCCGAGCGGCTGGTCGCCGCCGGAGTACCGGCCGCGCACATCCATCACGAGACCACCGGCATCGTCGCGGTCACAGAAACGTCTGCCAGTACGACCAGAACCGGGTTGCTATCAGCATGACGATGGCCAGGCACCAGGTCACCGGCACCACGAGGGGGAACTCCAGCACCGCCGCGACCAGGGCGCGTGGGGCGGGCAGGACGCCATGGCGCAGATTGTGCACCGTGGTGTGCCAGAACATGAAGATGGTGGCCACCCATACGAGCACGCACCACAGGCAGAGCGCGCCTATGTCGTACAACGCCTGCGTCATCAGCCACGTGCAGAAGCCGACGCCGAACAGCGTGCCGAGGTTCAGCCCCAACCAGTACCAGCGCCTGTAACGTGCGCCTGCGAGCAGGCCCGCGCCGGCTCCCATCACCACTCCGAAGGCGACCAGCCCGATGAGCGGGTTGGGGAAGCCGAACACCGACGCCTGCTCGCTGCGCATCACATTCGTGCAGGACACCACGGGGCTCAGCGAGCAGGCGGGCACGAAGCCGGGGTCAGCGAGCAGTTCGAACTTGTCGATCGTGATGACGAACGAGCCGAGCAGCCCGAGCGCCGCGGTGATCACCAACAGCCACCCGAACCCCCGTCTCGCCCCGGCGCATTCCAGGTCGTGGCCGGCCTCGGACGCACTGGCGCACTCCAGGTCATGGCCCGTCCCGGACGCACTGGCGCGGATCCGGTCGTCGGCCTCGGGCTCGTCCGCCGTCTTCCCGGCCCCACGCTCCGACAGCTTCATGCCCGCCCCCGTACGGAACCGTCCGGCCAGACGACCTCCACCCGGATTCCTCGCGCACGCGCGAAGGCAACCAGATGTGCGGTGGCGTCCCGGCCGTCCGACGGCGATCCGTCCCACACGGCGAGCACGGTCCCGCACGTCTCCACCAGGCGTTCGTCGGCGCTGACACACGCGTTGCGGTCGGCCGGATCGAAAGCCAGCAGCCGTACGTGCTCGGCCAGTACCAGGAGTTCGCCCGCGGCCGGCCGATCCCGCTCGGGCAGCACCGCGGGAACGGCGCCCTGGGCCGGCAGCAGCACTGTCAGCTTCCGCCCGGCCTCCTGGGCCGCCCGCCCGAACACCAGCGGCAGCCCCGCCCCGACCCGCACCAAGGCCGCCGCACCCTCTGCCAAGCGGTCCAGCCGCGCTCTCAGTTCAGCTTCCACCAGTTCCAGGGTTCTCTTGCCGAGGTCTCTGTGCCCGACAACTGCGATCACCACGATTCCTTCCTGCGCGCACCGCACCGTCCGAACGATCCCGCACGCCACGCCACGGCCCGGCCCGGCCCAGGAGCCGGTAATGGACCGGCCCGCAGCATGCGATGCACCGCAGTGAACCCATCGGAGGTCCGACGCCGCTAGGGCCGTTCGGCCCTGGGGCCGTTCGGCCCTGGCGTGGGGACGGCACCGCACGATGTACTCGTGCGGCAGGTGAGCAGACCAGGAGACGAGGCAGGCCCCATGAGCCACTCATGCCATCAGGCGCCCCAGCCGTCCGCGCGCACGGCTGTGACCACACCATCGGAGACGGCACCGTTTTCGGGTTCGGCGGCCACCGGGCCACGCCGCACGGTCGAATTGACAGGTGCCCAGGCACTGAGCCTGCTCGGCAGGGCGTCGCTCGGGCGAATCGTCTTCACTCAGCGCGCGCTGCCCGCCATCCGACCGGTGAACCATCTGCTGGACCACGGTCGGATCGTCATCCTGACCCATGAGGACTCGGAGCTGTACGCCCAGGCCCGCGACCATGGCGATCGGGGAGTCGTGGTCGCCTACCAGGCCGACGACATCGACCCGCTGACCCATCTGGGCTGGAGTGTCGTCGTCACGGGGTACTGCCGCCCGGTCGCCGATCCGGACGCGCTGACGCGCTACCAGCGGCTGCTCCGCCCCTGGTCGGGCCCGGTGATGAACTGTGCGGTCCACATCCGTCCGCATCTGATCACCGGAATCCGGCTGACCGTCTGACACGACACTCGGAACTTCTGACAGAGCGCCGTGCTCGGGAGATAACCCGGATTCCTGCAGAGTGGTGGCCCCGGAAGGATCTCCGCCCGATTCGGCTCTCGCCAAGTCCTTGCGGACCTGTGCTGACGAGTCCCGCATTCCTGACGCTTCATCAGATCGGTGTGACGTCCTGTGCGGTGCGGCATCGCCACCCCCTACGGCAGGACCATCGAACACAACAGAGCCACCATCACCCTCGCATCACCCCTCATGTGGGCAGGACTTGTGGACGGCACCCCCGCGAGGGAGACGAGCCCGAGACCCGCCGGCACCGCGATCGGCACCGGCCAGTCGCTCCGCCGGCCCAGCCAGGTCCCGGCGGGAACGCCGAGCACGAGGGCGAGCGAACCGGCGACGGACAGCGCCCCGACGACCCGCCCACGGACCTCGGGCGGGAACAGACCCACCGCGACCGGCCCCATCACGGCCCAGAACAGCGCCTGTGCGAGCGCGGTCAGCAGCCGTGCCGCGAGCAGCAGCCAGTAGGAGGTGGCCGACGCCGCGACCAGACTGGACGTGATGAGCGCGGCCAGCAGTCCGGTGAGGACATGACGTCGGGGCACGGTCCGCGTGGTGTGGGCCAGCGGCAGGGACGTCACGGCGACCGTCACGCCGTATCCGGTGACCAGGTAACCGACCGCCGACAGGGACACCCGCAGGTCATCGGAGATGAGTTCCAGCAGGCCGATCGGCAGGTTCTCCGCGGTGTTGAAGGTGAAGGCGGCCAGCATCAGGGCCGCGAGCACCGCCTGCCTGTGCCACGAAGCCGGTTGCGCCGTGACCATACGGCCTCTTCCTGTGCTCGCCCGTCACGCCCGTGCCGTCCCCCCACGATCCGGCCTCGTTCAACCTACACACGATCGCGCCGGTACGGCTCGCCGCCGTGCGGCCGGCCACCTTGCGCGCCTGGGAGCGTAGGGCTGTTGGCCCGGCCCGTACGTGGACGACGGCTCTGGCCGGTCACCGACGCGGGCTTCGTAGAAGGCGTCCCAGCCCATCGGGCCGGTCGGCCGGAAACCTCGGCACCGGCGCTGCACGGAACGGCGCCGGTCCGGCCACACTTTCCGGTGATCAACCCGGGAACCGCTTTCCGGGGCCGACCGTCACGCTACCCAGGAAGCGACGGATCACCGGTCGGACCTTCCGGAAGGAGAGGCGTACGGGACTTGGGGCCGCGACGGGGAGGACGCGGCCGACTTCCTGCTGGGCTCGGGCCCTGGACGTCACCTGACGAGCCAGGTCGACAATGACGCCCGGACCCGCGCCCGCAGGAAGCTCGCAGGCATTCTGCGCACACACGAGAGGGACGGAGCGGTACGCATGCGCAGCACCGCCTGGCTCGTCACCGCCGACCACCCGAACTGACCGGCCCCGCGCGGCGGACCCGATCGCGATGGCCCTGGAGGCGCCCTGACAAAGGATCAGCCGAGGCCCCGGCCGAGAACAGCCCGGAGAACGTTCACCTGCCGATGATGAGCGCCTCTCCACGCAGCTGTTCGCGTCCATGAAACCGGCGCCGAGTGACCGCACATGACTCCGTTGCCGCCCGAGCGGCGCCCACCGGTTCTCAGGACGCGCGCCGACCGGCCCGAGCTGCCGCACGGGTGCGCCCCGTCACGGGCCGGGCTCGTCGAACAGCAGACGGAGCGCCACGGCGCGGTAGTGGCGCACGTGCGCCAGAGCGAGCCGGGCCGCCGCCTCCGTATCGGAGGCGGCGATGGCCTCGTACAGGGCCCGGTGCTCCTCCCACACCGGATGCGGGTCGTCGATCTGCTGGAAGAGCCAGCGCATCCGGCCCTCCAGGGGCTCAAGCGCCGAGGCGAGCAGGTCGTTGCCCGCGATTTCGATGATGTGATGGTGGAAGGCCGTGTTGGAGCGGGAGATCCGGTCGGCCCGGCCCGACCCGGTGGCCTTGCGGGCGCTCTCCAGCAGCCGTTCCAGGCGTTGCACCTGTGCGGGCAGCGCGCGCTCGGCCGCCCGACGGGCCGCGAGCACCTCCAGGGCCTCGCGGAGGTCGAAGAGATTGAGCACATCCTGATGCGACAGTTCGCGCACGACGATGCGGCGCGGTGAGAGCGCCTGCAGGAACCCCTCGCTGAGCAGGACCCGGATCGCCTCACGGACGGGAATGCGCGAGACACCGAACTCCTCCGCGACCTCGCGCTCCACCAGTCTGTCGCCGGGTTTGAGCTGACCCGCGATGATCCGGTCGCGGATTCCCTCGCACACCTGGTCACGCAGCCATGCGCTGCCGCCGTTCGCCGTTGCCGCCTCGCGCTCTGTCACGTGTCGCCCCCGTGTCCCGCCTGCAAAGAAGTTCTTACGGTATACCAAACCCTTGACGCGAGGCCGCCCCATACTCATTCTTTGGTATGCCATAACGAGTAAGGGGCACGTCAGGAGCGTACGCATCTGTCGGCGCCTGCGTTCGCGCGCCCCTGCCACCGCACAGTCCTCAGCTCGACGTCAGCCTCCGCATCGTCATCGCCAGCCGAATCGAGGATCCCGCCATGTCGTCGTCCCTGCCTCCACCCGAGACCGCCCGCTCGACGAGAACCGTCCCGCCGTCCGGCGGGACGGGCGTCGATCCGCGTCCCACACGTACGCGTTGGAAGATCTTCGTCCTTCTTCTGGGCATCGTCGCGCTCAACTACATCGACCGCGGTTCCGTCTCCGTGGCGCTGCCGCTGATCACCAAGGACCTGCACCTGTCCAAGGAGGTCACCGGGTTCGTGCTCAGCGCGTTCTTCTGGACCTATGCGTTGATGCAGATACCGGCGGGCAAGCTCATCGACCGGTTCGGGCCGCGTCGGATGGCAGGGGGTGCCTGCGTCGGCTGGGGGCTCGCCACCTCCCTCACCGCTGCCTCCACGGGCGTCGGCTCGCTGCTCGGCTACCGGCTGCTGCTCGGTGCGGTCGAAGCACCGGTGATGCCGGCCGGCGGCAAGCTCAACGCGCAGTGGCTGCCCGCACGGGAGCGCGGCCGCGGCGCCGTTCTGATGGACGGCGGGGCACCGCTGGGTTCGGCGCTCGGTGGCATCGCGATCTCGGGGCTGATCACCTGGACGGGCAGTTGGCGCGCCAGCTTCGTCATCGCGGGAGCGGTGACGGTCGGCGTCGGCCTGTTCGCCCTCCGGTACCTGCGCGACACCCCGGGCGCCCACCGCTCCGTCAACGCCGCCGAACTCGCCCACATCGAGCGCGCACACGCCGAGGAGGATGCGGCAAGTCCGGTCGCCGACGCGCCGGCCCGGCTCGGCGCCTACCTCAAGTACCGGTCGTTCTGGGGGATGTGCCTGGGCTGGATGGGGTTCAACGGCGTCTTCTACGGCGTGCTGACCTGGGGACCGCTCTATCTCTCCGAGTCCAAGGGCTTCGACATCAAGACCATCGGCTGGTCGACGCTGGTCATCTTCGGCGCCGGTTTCGTCGGTGAGCTGTTCGGCGGCTGGCTCGCCGACCGCTGGCGGGCACGGGGCGACCACGCCAACACGGTCATGCGCACCATGATGGGTGTCGCCGGTGCGGCCGTCGTCGCTGGCCTGCTCGGGGTCGTCCTCGTACCCGATGCCCTGACGGCCGTGCTCCTGCTGTCGATCGTGCTGTTCTTCCTGCGCTGGGCCGGCCTGTACTGGATGCTCCCCTCCGTTCTGGGCGGGCGCTGCAACGCCGGTGTGGTGGGCGCCGCCATGAACCTCTCCGGCAACATCGCCGGCATCGTCACGCCGATCGCGGTCGGCTTCATCGTCGGCGGCACCGGCTCCTACACCTGGGCGCTGCTGTACTTCGTCGGCGCCGGGGCCCTGTTCACCGCTTCGTCCCTTGTCATCGACTACTCCCGGAGGCTTGCCACCCGATGATGGACCAGTCCCTGACCGAGCGCACCCGTCCGATACGGCTCGGCATGCTCACCCCGTCGTCCAACACCTGTCTGGAACCGGTGACGTACGGCCTGCTCGGCACCGACACCACCCGCTTCACGGCGCACTTCGCCCGTGTCCCCGTCACCCGGATCGCGCTCGACGCCGGAAGCGACGCCCAGTTCGACACCGGTCCGATCCTGACGGCGGCCCGGCAGCTCGCCGACTCCAAGGTCGATGTCATCGCCTGGAACGGCACCTCGGGTTCCTGGCTCGGGCTCGCCCGGGACCGCGCGCTGGCCGAGGCGATCACCGCCGGGACCGGCGTTCCCGCCACCACCTCGACACTTGCCCTGCTGGACGCCTGCGCCGCGTACGGGGTGACACGCCTCGGGCTCGCGCTGCCGTACACGCGGGACGTGTGCGAGCGGATCGTGGAGACATACGCGAAGGAGGCCGGCCTGGAGTGCGTCCTCGCCGAGCCGTTCGGCGAGGACGACAACGAGGCGTTCGCACGGATCCCGGCCGCCGATGTCGCCCGTCAGATCGAGGAAGCGGCGGTGACGGTGCAGGACGCCGCCGTGCACGCCGTCGCCGTCGTCTGTACCAACGTGCACGGCGCGTTCGAGGCCGCCCGTCTCGAACGGATCCTGGGCATCCCGGTGTTCGACTCCGTGACGGCCACCCTGTGGAAGGCCCTGGATCTCGCGGGCGCCACCGCCGCACTGCCAGGTCGTGGCACGCTGCTGCACGCCGGAAGCCCGCGTGCCCGGATCCAGGAGACGCTGGAGGCGTTGCTGGCGGCGACCGGGGCGGACCGCACCACCTTCCGCGTCGACCTGCCCGCGCTCGGACTGCACGTGGATCTCACCGCGGGCGAGGCCTGCGGCCCCGGCGTCCGCCCCATCCGCCGCGACGCCTCTCTCGACCAGCGACGTCTCGACACCGTCCGGTGGCTGGCGGAGCACCGCCGTCCTCTCGTCCAGCCGCGGTTCACCGCCGAGCCGCGTCCACCCCGTGCGCTGATCGAGGCGTATGGCGTACGGGCCCAGGTGCTCGTCCCCGTACCGGTGCCGGGTGACGACGCCCTGACCGGCTGGATCTCCGTACACAGCCTGAGCGAGCGCTCCTGGAGCGACGCGGACGTCGCGCACGCCACCGCGGCGGCGAACCGGCTCTCCGCCGTCATCGGCCGGTTCACCGAAACATTCCACTGAAGAGGAGAAACGCCACCATGCCCAAGGACATCCGGATAGCCCTCGGTGTCGATGTCGACGCGGTCGCCGGCTGGCTCGGCAGCTACGGCG
The DNA here is from genome assembly GCF_040643055.1 of Streptomyces sp. NPDC047515. Taxonomy (NCBI): domain Bacteria; kingdom Bacillati; phylum Actinomycetota; class Actinomycetes; order Kitasatosporales; family Streptomycetaceae; genus Streptomyces; species Streptomyces sp. NPDC047515. Next base: position 18,277 of record NZ_JBEYTM010000008.1, on the reverse strand, counting down.
GTGAGGACTCCCCCAACGACATTCAACGCGGTGTCTTCGCCGGTGAGGTCGGCACGCCACGTCTGCTCAAGCTCTTCGAGCGCCGCGGCATCCGCACGAGCTGGTTCATTCCCGGCCACTCCATCGAGACGTTCCCCGAGCAGACCCGGATGATCGTCGAGGCGGGGCACGAGATCGGCGCGCACGGGTACTCGCACGAGAATCCCATCGCGATGTCCCCTCAACAGGAGGAGGACGTCCTCGCCAAGTCGGTCGAGCTGATCGAGCAGTTCACCGGGCGCAGGCCCAAGGGGTACGTCGCACCGTGGTGGGAGATGTCGGAATCGACGGCCGCGCTGTTGCACAAGTACGGCTTCAGCTACGACCATTCGCAGAACTACCGCGACTTCACCCCCTTCTACGCCCGGGTCGGCGACTCCTGGACGAAGATCGATTACTCGGGCGAGGCGAAGGACTGGATGAAGCCCCTCATCCACGGTCGCGAGGTCGACCTGGTCGAGTTCTGCGGCAACTGGTACGTCGACGACCTGCCCCCGATGATGTTCAACAAGCACGCCCACAACAGCCACGGCTATGTCTCGCCGCGCGCCCTGGAGCAGGACTGGAAGGACCAGTTCGACTGGGTGCACCGGGAGCTGGACTACGCGGTGATCCCTGTGACGCTGCACCCGGACGTCTCCGGGCGCCCGCAGGTCCTGCTGATGCTGGAGCGGTTCATCGATTACGTCTCCGGGCACGAGGGCGTTTCGTTCGTGACGCTGGAGGACGCGGCGGACGACTTCCGCCGCCGTTTCCCGTTCGAGGGAGAGGAGCGGCCGGCCGACATGCGCTGAGGTGCGGCGGCCTCCGGCGCCCCGCCTCCGCCCGATGCCGCTGTCACGTTCGATGCCGCGCCCGTCGCACACCATGCTGGAGCTCCTCGGCGCGGGCGCGGCAGCGGCACGGCGAGGGCGTCCGGCCGAGTCGTGCATGGCCGGGGGGCGGTGCACTGTGGAAGACGTGGGCCTCAGTGAACGGTTTACGGATCTGCGAGAACCATGGCGGCCGAGCCATGCGCTGCTGGCGATTCCCGTCGTGCTCATCGTCGTGATCGCCTCGGTGGACATCCTCGCGCCGCAGGACATCCGCCTGGGACCGCTGCTGGTCATCGCTCCGGCGATCACCGCCTCGTTCGCAGGCGCGCTCCCGACCGGTGTCATCGGCCTCCTGGCCGTGGCGGCCCAGGCGTACATCGGCCGGCAATTCGGCGTGCTGTCCTCCCGGAGCATGGTGGTGCAGATCGTCGCTCTCGCTCTGCTCTCGGCGCTCACGGTGTGCTTCGCCCTGATACGCGAGCGGCGCGGCCGACAGCTGGCGCGCGTGCGGTCGGTGGCCGAAGCCGCGCAGCGCGTCCTGCTGTGGCCGCTCCCGGACCGGATCGGCCCCCTGCGGGTCGCCTCGCTGTACCTGGCCGCAGAGGACGAGGCCCTGATCGGCGGAGACCTGTACGCGGCCACCCGTGTCGAAGGCGGAACGCGGGTGATGATCGGGGACGTGCGGGGCAAGGGCCTGGCCGCCATCGGAGAAGCCGCCCTCCTGCTCGGCGCCTTCCGCGAGGCCGCCCACCAGCACACCAGCCTGCCCGAACTCGCCACCGCCCTCGAACAGAGCGTCTGCCGCTACGAGGACGACTTCGAGTCGCAGGAGGCGATCGGGGAGTGCTTCGTCACCACACTGCTCCTGGAGATCCCCGACGAGGATCACGTCATCCGCATGACCAGCTGTGGACACCCCGCACCCCTGTTCCTGAGTCCGGGGCGTTCCGTCAGAGTGCCGCGTCTGCGCCCGGCTCCCCCGCTGGGGGTCGGCTGCATGGGTCCCACCAGCTACGCCGTGGACGCGTTCCCCTTCGAGGCCGGTGACACCCTCCTCCTCTACACCGACGGCGTCGCCGAGGCACGCGACCGGGGCGGGGACTTCTACCCGTTCGCGGAACGGGCCGCCCGATGGACGGAGAGCTCCCCGGAGACCCTCCTGAACCATCTGCGACGCGACCTCCTCGCCCACGTCGGTGGGCGGCTGGGCGACGACGCCGCCCTCATCGCGATCCACCGCGATTCCACCGCGCCCCGTCCTGGACACCATCCCGCGAGGATCAACCGCCCCGACGGCTTCCGCCACGGCTCCGGAACAATCGGCCCCCGGCATTGACCGGCATGGTCCAGCACGCGCGGTGACCGGGGACGCCCCCGCCCCGGGGCCCCTGCCGTCCCGGGGCAGGCTGCCGTCCCGGGGGCCACGTCTGCCACAGAGTCCGCCCGGACATCGGGCAAGGGGCCGAGCCACCTCCAACCAGACATTCATGATCGCTTCACCGGGGAGTCGATCGGGCCCCACCAGAGCCTGACGCATGCCACCTGGGCAGCCACGCGAGCGCCGACAAGAAGTACGAGAGCTTCTTCGACACCATCGGATCGATCTTCCCTCAGCCGGACGCGAGATCCTGTCCAACGGCGACATGATCAACGACAACGGCGACGGCAAGGGCCCCGACCACAAGATCGTCTCCGAGATCTTCCAGGCCAACCTCGCCCGCAAGGGCATGACCGACACCCAGTTGCTGATCTCCAACGGCAACCACGACGCGAGCCTCGCGGCGATACGGTCCGGATATCCCAAGGCATGGTTCCCCGACTCGGGCGGCGGCTACTACGAGTCGGAGGTGAAGGGGCTGCACGTCCTCACGGTCAACACCGAGACGTACAACTCCGACACCGCGCAGCGCACCTGGCTGAAGCAGCGGCTCGCCGCGATCACCGCCGACCCGGCGTACTCGGGCAAGCCCGTCCTGGTCCAGGGACACCGTCCCACCACCGGAACGACCATGGACGGACAGCAGGCTTCCAACCCGCGGCTCGCGGAGGATCTGAGCGCCTTCCCGCAGGCCATCCTCTTCTCGGGCCACTCGCACCTGAACATCAACGACGACCGATCGATCCATCAGCGCGACTTCACCTCGGTCAACGACGGCTCGATGTCCTACGTCGAGATCGACCACGGCTACCAGATGGTCACCGAGGACGGCCTCGCCAATCGCTTCGAGTCGCCGACCGCACAGGCGCTCTTCGTGGAGGTCTACAAGGACCGTACGGAGATCGCGCGGGTGAACATGGCCGCGGACAAGCACGACATCTACACCGGTGGCCAGTGGTCGGCGAGCTGGCAGCCGCCGTACGCCAGCGCGGGCACCCTGAGCGGCGCCACCTGGACCGTGCGCCTCAAGGGCTCGACGAGCCAGCAGATCAAGGACAACTTCCGCTACACGGACACCGAACGCAACACGGTGGCGCCGGAGTTCACCACCCGTCGGCCGTTGTCCCGGGTGCAGGACGCGAAGGGCGGCACCGCGCTGCGGATCGCACAGGCCGAGGACGACCAGATGGTGCACCACTACGACGTCGACATCACCGACGCGGCCACGGGCGCCTCGGTCGTCTCGTCCAAGGTCCTCTCGGACTTCTACTTCATGCCCCGGCCGAACACCCTCGACATCCCGGTGCCGGGCGCGGTCGAGGGCAGGCGGTACGTGGCGCGGGTCGTCGCCGTCGACGCGTACGGCAACGCCTCCCCGGCCGCTTCGCTGACGTTCCGCAAGTAGCGCGGCCGGGACCGGGCGGCTCCCTCCCTGGGGTGCCGTCCGGTCCCTGTCCTTGTCGGGTGGCTCAGGTCGCGTCGGGATCGACCGCGGCCCGGCCCCTGGCGCGCCTGCCGACGACCGCCGCCGCCGCGACCGCGCTGCCCGCGAAGGCGAGGGCGACCATCCAGGGCTGGTTGAAGGTGTGCCGGGTGGCATGGTCGACGGAGTACCGGCCGGGTCCGGTCAGGCCGATCGCCGCCGCGGTGAAGCCGAGGAAGGCCGGGTACTCGTAGCCGCCACCCTGTGCGAAGAATCCGGCGGGTGCGTGGACGGCCACGGCGCCCGCCATCGCTCCTGCCGCGGCCGCGCCCGCCGCCGGGGTGGCGAGGCCGAGGGCCAGCAGCGCGCCGCCGCCCGCCTCGCCCAGCCCGGCGGCGACCGCACTGTACTTCGGCGGATGGAAGCCCATGGCCTCCATCGCGGCGGTGGTTCCTTCGATGCCTCCGCCGCCGAACCAGCCGGCCAGCTTCTGGGTGCCGTGCGCGGCCAGTACCGCGCCGGTGCCGACGCGCAGGACGAGCAGACCGAGATCACGTCGGTCGAGGCAGGCCATGGGAGCCTCCGCAAGGGTTCAGGGGTAGCGGGTCGGAACGTTCCGCCCCACGCCGTGGCGGCGGGTGCCGCGTTTCCACTCTCGCTGGCGCGGAGCGCCGGTGTGCCCTGGTGTTACGCCGTCCGGGGGACGGCCCGCCCTGCGTGGCGCTGTAACGCACGCCATTATGCAACTTGTTGCACAATGGCGTTCAGGTGGTCTACAACTGGCGCAACGACACTGCGCGAGGAGCCCCCGCATGAGCCCGTACCCGAATCTGCTGAGCCCGCTCGACCTCGGGTTCACCACCCTCCCCAACCGGGTGCTGATGGGGTCGATGCACATCGGTCTGGAAGAGGTGGAGCGGGGCTTCGAGCGGATGGCCGCCTTCTACGCGGAACGCGCCCGGGGCGGCGTGGGCTTGATGGTCACCGGCGGTATCGCACCGAACGCTCGCGGCTGTTCCTTCCCCGGAGGCGCCAAGATGACCGACGAGACGGAGGCCGAGCAGCATGCGCGGGTCACTGCCGCCGTCCATGCGGCGGGCGGCCGGATCGCCATGCAGATCCTGCATTTCGGCCGGTACGCGCACCATCCCGAGCTGGTGGCGCCGAGCGCGATCCAGGCTCCGATCAGTGCCTTCACCCCGTACGCCCTCACGGACGACGAGGTCGAGGAGACCATCGAGGACTTCGTCAGGGCCGCGGAGCTCGCCCGGCGAGCCGGATACGACGGTGTCGAGATCATGGGTTCCGAGGGCTATCTGATCAATGAGTTCATCGCCGCCGCGACCAATCGGCGCACCGACCGCTGGGGCGGCTCGTACGAGAACCGCATCCGGTTCCCCGTCGAGATCGTGCGCCGGGTCCGTGAGCGGGTCGGCGGCGACTTCATCCTCATCTACCGGCTCTCCATGCTGGATCTGGTCCCCGGTGGTTCCTCCCTGAAGGAGGTCGTGCGACTCGCCCGCGAGATCGAGGCGGCCGGAGCGACGATCATCAATACGGGCATCGGCTGGCACGAGGCCCGGATCCCCACCATCGCCACTTCCGTGCCGCGCGGCGCCTACACCTGGGTCACCGAGCGGGTGCGCGGTGCCGTCTCCGTACCGCTGGTGACGAGCAACCGCATCAACACGCCCGAGGTCGCCGAGGAGATCCTCGCCTCGGGACGGGCGGACATGGTGTCGATGGCCCGGCCGTTCCTCGCCGACCCGGACTTCGTCGTCAAGGCGGCCGAGGGCCGCGCCGGCGCGATCAACACCTGCATCGGCTGCAACCAGGCCTGCCTGGACCACGTCTTCAGCGGCCGGGTCACCTCCTGTCTGGTCAATCCGCGCGCCTGCCACGAGACCGAGCTCATCCTGTCGCCAACCCGCACGGTCAAGCGGGTGGCGGTCGTCGGAGCCGGGCCGGCCGGGCTCGCGTGCGCCGTCTCCGCCTCGGAGCGCGGACACGAGGTGACGCTCTTCGACGCGGCCGAGGAGGTCGGCGGGCAGCTGAACGTGGCCCGCAGGGTTCCCGGCAAGGAGGAGTTCAACGAGACGCTGCGCTACTTCCGTACCCGGCTCGCGGAGGAGAAGGTCGAGCTGCGGCTCGGTACGCGGGTCACAGCCGGTGCGCTCGACGGCTACGACGAGGTCGTCCTCGCCACCGGTGTCACGCCTCGCTCCCCCGCGATCCCGGGCCTGGACCACCCCTGCGTGGTCAGCTATCTCGATGTCCTGCGCGACGGGGCACGGGTCGGCGAGCGGGTCGCGATCATCGGGGCAGGCGGCATCGGCTTCGACGTCGCCGAGTTCGTGACCGACTCGGGGGATGCCGCGAGCCTCGACCCCGAGGTGTTCTTCCGGCAGTGGGGCGTCGACACCGACTACCGCGACCGGGGCGGTCTCCGTGTCCCAGAGCGTCCGAGGACGCCGCGCACCGTGCACCTGATCCAGCGCAAGACCGGCAAGGTCGGTGCCGGGCTGGGCAGGACGACCGGGTGGATCCACCGCACCGAGCTGCGGCACCGCGGCGTCACGATGATCGCGGGCGCCGCCTACGACCGGATCGACGACGACGGGCTGCACCTCACCGTCGACGGCGAACAGCATCTCCTGCCGGTCGACACGGTGGTGCTCTGCGCGGGCCAGGAACCGCGTCGCGAGCTGTACGAGGAGCTCGTCGCCGCGGGCCGTTCCGCGCATCTGATCGGCGGCGCCGAGGTGGCCGCCGAGCTGGATGCCAAGCGCGCGATCCACCAGGGCACGGAGCTCGCGGCCTCGCTGTGACAGATCCGCAAACCCCTGGCACGAGGAGTTTCCGCCGGCCCGGCCCCTTGGAGGAGCTCAGTCATGGGGCCGCCGCCCGGCCGTCCTTAGGATGCACCCCATGTCACTCCCGCACGCGATCCTCACCGCCCTGCTCGAAAAGCCGTCGTCGGGGCTGGAGCTGACCCGCAGGTTCGACCGGTCGATCGGCTACTTCTGGTCCGCCACGCATCAGCAGATCTACCGCGAGCTGGGGAAGCTGGAGCAGGCCGGGCAGATCCGGGCGCTGCCGTCGGAGCAGCCCGCCCGTGGGCAGAAGAAGGAGTACGAGGTGCTGCCCGCGGGCCGGGAGGCGTTGTCCGCGTGGGTGGCCCGTTCCGAGGACCCCAAGCAGATCCGCGATCCGCTGCTGCTGCGGATGCGGGCGGCCGCGGTCGTCGGATCACCCGGCCTGGACGCGGAGCTGCGCCGTCATCTGGGACTGCACCGTCGGCAGCTGGCGGAGTATCTGGAGATCGAGAAGCGCGACTTCCCGCCCGAGCGGAACTCCGAGGAGGACCGGCTGCGGCATCTGGTGCTGCGTGGCGGCATCGATCTGGAGAACTTCTGGATCGGCTGGCTGACCCGGGCACTGGCCCCGGACGAGGACCAGGTGCCGGGTCCGCCGGACCATTGAGACCGACGTCGCCGATCCGCCGGGCGTCCGGACGAGTGAGTCGGGCCCGTGCGTGACGGGCCGCCGGGTGGATGGCTTCCGTACATGGCACACCTCGGCCGGTGAATGTCACGTCACCGCGGGACGTTCCCGGCGGCAGAGCCACCGCGGCGCGTTACGGTCCGCCCACCGGGGTCCGGCCCGGTTCGGGGCGCAGCATCGGCCGGTCCACCGGCCCCCGGCTCCCGATCACCACCCGCGACGGTGATCCGGCCACGGACTTCGGATCGGTCGCGGCCGGGTCGGTGACGGCCAGGGCCTGCGCCTGCGCATGGCTGAGCAGAATCACGCCCCGTACCGCCGCGACCGTGCCGAGCAGCGCCGGGACCAGGCTGATCGTGCCACCCTGGAGGCGTTCGCCGAGCAGGGCCAGGCCGATTGCCGCCGCAGCCACCGGATTGGCGAGGGTGACGACGGCCAGTGGGGCACCCAGACCGCCCCGGTAGGCGGTCTGGGAGAGCAGCAGCCCGCCCATCGCGAACGCGGAGACGAGAAGGGCGACGATCACCAGACGCCGGCTGAGCAGCGGGCCGGTGTGGTGGGTGACGGAGACGGTCAGGGTCTGGGTGAGTGCCGAGGCGACTCCCGAGGTGATGCCGGAGGCCGCCGCATGCCGCAGCCCGGGGCGTGTTCCCGGGCGGCTCAGTCCGGCGACGACAGCCATGGTCGTGGCCCCGACGGCCAGCGCTTCGGGGAGGCTGAGCGTCTCGTGCGGCGCGGTGCCGCCCGCGGTGATCAGCAGGGCACCGAGCCCGAGCAGGGTCAGGATCGTGCCGCGCCATTCGATCCGGGTGACCCGGCGCCCGGCGGTCCTGGCACCCAGCGGGACGGCCGCGACGAGGGTGAGGGCACCGAGCGGCTGGACGAGGGTGAGCGGCCCGTACTTGAGTGCCGCGACGTGCAGCAGCGCGCCGCCCGCGTTCAGTCCGACCGCCGACCACCAGGCGCCCCGCCCGAGCAGTCTCAGGACCCCCGCGTCCGGCTCGGTGCGCCCGGCGAGCCGGGCCTGCGCCACGGCGGCCGAGGCGTACGCGGCGGCGGAGACCAGGGACAGCGCGACGGCGATCAGGGTGGCGTTCATTGCCGCGCTCCGGGCGACGCGTACGAGGACGCGGGGTGGGCCCGCGGTGCGGCGTACGCGGTCGGCGGGGCGGGATCGGCGGGGCGGGGCAAGACCGTCGACGCGGGCGTACTGGCGGTGGCAGGCCATGGGACGTGTGCCCGTACCGGCTCCGTGCGCCGCAGGGGCAAGGCGGCGAAAGCCACCGCGAGGAGCGCGGAGACCACGATCGAGTCGAGCCAGTAGTGGTTGGCCGTGCCGACTATCACCAGCAGTGTGACGAGCGGATGCAGCAGCCACAGCCAGCGCCACCGGCTGCGGGTGGCGACGATCAGCCCCACGGCGACCATCACCGCCCAGCCGAAGTGCAGCGAGGGCATCGCGGCGAACTGGTTGGCCATCGAGTCGGCCGCCGGAGTCGCCCCGTACACCGTCGGTCCGTACACCTGGCCGGTGTCGACGAGACCTGCGGCGGCCAGCAGCCGCGGCGGGGCGAGCGGGAACAGCAGATGAAGGGCGAGCGCGGCGCCGGTGAGCGCGGCGAGGATGCGGCGCGACCAGACGTAGTGGCGTGGGCGACGCCAGTACAGCCACACGAGGAAGAGCAGCGTGGCCGGAAAGTGCACGGTCGCGTAATAGGTGTTCGCGAGGTGGATCAGGGTCTCGTTGTGGAGCAGCAGACTCTGCACCGCGCCTTCGCCGGGCAGGTGCAGGGACCGTTCGAAGTCCCAGACGTTTCCCGCGTTGCGATACGCCTCCTCGACATGACCGTTCGCGGCCTGCCGGCCGAGCTTGTAGATCACGAAGAGTCCCACGACGAGAAGAAGCTCGCGGAGGAGGGGCGGTCGGGCAGTACTGTCCGGCTCCCGATCTGCGGGCTCGCTACCGGCGTACCTCATCCGGTGCCCCTTTGCTGACGAAGCGGTGTTACGGAGGCAGGGCTCAGGCCACGCCATATCGATACGCCAGTGTACCGATACGCGAACGTATCGGTACACGTGCGTTTCGGTACACTGGCGTATCGATGGACCTCGTCGCAGAATCGCTGAGAGGGAAAACACATGGCGCCGCAGGAAGCCGCGCAGGAACCGGCACACACGCCCCGCCGCTCGAAGATCACGCCGGAGCGAGCGCAGGAGTTCTACGCGGCCGTGCTCGACATGCTGAGAGAGTCCGGCTACGAGGCCCTCACGATGGAAGGGGTCGCCTCGCGGACGCGCTGCGGGAAGTCCACGCTCTACCGGCAGTGGGGCTCCAAGCCCGAACTGGTCGTGGCGGCACTCCACGGCACCCGGCGGGTACTGCTTTCACACATCGACACCGGCACACTGGCGGGAGATCTGCGCGAGGCGGCACGGGCCATCGGTGCGGGCTCGGGCCGCGACACCCCACTGATGCACGCGCTCAGCCACGCCGCACTGCAGAGCCCCGAGCTGCTCTGCGCGCTGCGTGAGGCACTGATCGCGCCGGAGATCGCGGCGATCGAAGCGATGGTCCGGCGCGGCACGGAGCGCGGCGAGATCCCGGCGGACACCCCCGCTGCGGAATTCGTCTCCGTGCAGCTGATGGGCGTGATGCGCGCCCGGCCGCTGCTGGAGGGGAAGTACGCGGATGAGGCCTATCTCACCCGCTTCATGGAGAGCGCCGTCCTTCCCGCGCTCGGACTGGACGCGTCCGCGCCCCAGTGACCCCAGAGACGTGGGTCGCCGTCCGAGCGGATGACGACGACCCGCTCGCGCCGCACCGTGGGGACGGGGGCGGCGCACCATCCGGGCGGCCGGTGACTCCTTCGGGAGTCGCCGGCCGCCCGTTTTCCCTTCCCCCTCGCCCGTCCTGAGCGACCCTCTCGCCCGCCCTGGCCGATCACGACCGGCGCAACGGAAATCGGCACGGCGATCGTCATGGTCTCCCCATTCCGCTTCCGCCTCCGACAGGACCGATGCGGAACGGCGATCATTCTCGCCCCCTTGACGATATGAACAACGCCTCTTATCGTCGCCATGACGAGAACGGAGGGGATCCGACATGGCCGACATCACCCGGCGCTTCGGCTGGCGCCACCTGCGCTCCGCACCCACTGCGCACATCCGCCACCACAAGCGCGGCCGGCTCGCCCACGACGGGCCGGGGCTGAGTTTCTGGTACCGCTCCCTGACTGCGGCGCTCTCCGAAGTGCCGGTCAACGACCGGGAGTTGGCGATGGCCTTCCATGCACGCACGTCCGACTTCCAGGACGTCACCGTGCAGGCCACCGTGACGTACCGGATCAGCGACCCGGCCGAGGCCGCTGCCCGCCTGGACTTCTCCGTCGACCCGGACACCGGGGTGTGGCGCGGCGCACCGCTGGAGCAGATCGCCACCCTGCTCACCGAGACCGCTCAACAGCACACGCTGGACGTACTGGCCAGGACCGCGTTGGCCGAGGCACTGGTCGACGGTGTCGCATCGGTGCGCGACCGGGTCGGGGCCGGGCTCGTCGCGGAACCCCGACTGCCCGCCACCGGCATCGATGTGGTCGCGGTGCGGGTGGTCGCCATCCGTCCCGAGGCGGAGGTGGAGCGCGCCCTGCGCACCCCTGCCCGCGAGCAGATCCAGCAGGAGGCCGACCGGGCCACCTACGAGCGCCGCGCCGTTGCCGTGGAGCGGGAACGGGCCATCGCCGAGAACGAACTGGCCAGCCAGATCGAACTTGCCCGTCGCGAGGAGCAGTTGGTCGAGCAGCGCGGCACCAACTCCCGGCGCGAGGCCGAGGAGAACGCGGCGGCCGACAAGGTGCGTGCCGAGGCGGAGGCGGCGCGCAAGGTACGCCTGGCACGGGCCGAGGCCGAGGCCGCACGCGAGGTCGGCGCCGCGCGCGCGGAGTCCCAGGCGGCCTGGCTGCGGGTGCACGGCGAGGTGGACGCCGCGACCCTGCACGCCATGGCAGCGACGAGACTGGCGGAGAACCTGCCCCGCATCGACAGCCTCACCCTCTCCCCCGACGTCCTCACCGGCCTGCTCAGCAAGCTCGGCAGGACCGGTCCCGAGCCCCGGCCGTGAGCCTCGCCCCGCGCGCGGTCCTGGTCCACCGCACCACGGAGTACGAGGAGTTGCTGGCCCGGCACGGCACGCACGGCCAGGCCGCGTTCTTCCTCTCCCGCCGAGGCCGGTCCATCGACGAGGTGGCCCGGCGGCACCGACACACCCAGCAGGCGCTCGCCGATGTGGCGGCAGCCGTACCGCTCCAGTGGCGGCAGTCGCGGGTGGAGCGCGCCGATCTCGACCGCTTCCTGTTCGCGCCCGAGGACGTGGTGGTCGTCGTCGGACAGGACGGACTGGTCGCCAACGTCGCCAAGTACCTGTCCGGTCAGCCCGTCGTGGGCATCGACACCGACCCCGGACGCAATCCGGGGGTGCTGGTACGCCACCGTCCCTCCGACGCGGCCGGCCTGCTCCGGACGGCCGCGGCCCCCGGCGGCGCGGCGGACGAACTCACCATGGTCGAGGCGGTCTCCGACGACGCCCAGCGCCTGCTCGCCCTGAACGAGATCTATCTCGGTCCGCCCGGCCATCAGACCGCCCGTTACCGGATCGGCCCCGACGCACCCGGCGCCGCCACCGAACCGCAGGCCTCGTCCGGTGTCCTGGTCGGCACGGGCACCGGCGCCACGGGCTGGCTCCGCTCACTGTGGCAGGAACGCCACAGCGCCCTGCCGCTCCCGGCACCCACCGATCCCCGGCTGCTGTGGTTCGTCCGCGAGGCCTGGCCGTCGCCCGCGACCGGTACCTCGCTGGTCGCGGGCGAACTGGGGCGCGGACAGGGGCTGAGGCTCACCGTCGAGTCCGACCGGGTGGTGGTCTTCGGCGACGGAATGGAGACGGACGCGCTGGACCTGACATGGGGCCAGACGGTCCGGCTGGGCATCTCGGAGAATTCGCTGCGGCTGGCGGTCTGACGACCCGAACCACACACCTGACGGGGGCGGTTGCCGTACCGGTGCCCCTGAAGAGCTGTCGGGCGTCGGTCCGGCCCCGGTGACGATCCCGCGACCTCGGGCAGCCGGTGGCGCTCCGGCCGGGGCGCGGCAGTCGGCGCGGGCACCCGCTCCGAGCGGGGCCCGTACGCGAACGGGCAGGACGGGCTCACCCGGCGGAGCCGCTGTCCGGCCCCCGCGAACGAATGGTGGTCCGTACGCTTCCTTCCACGTACACCGGAGTGTCGAGGCCCCGCGCCCGCAACACTCCGCGCCGACCCCGAGGAGCACCATGGACACCGCCCCCGACGAAGCCCTCCCCCGCAACTCCCGTCCGCCGCTGGCGCAGGCGGCGCTCGGCGTGGGCGTCATCGTGCAGGACGCCCACGGGCGCGTGCTGCTCGGCAGACACCACAGCGGCACGTGGGAACTCCCCGGTGGCAAGGTCGACCCGACCCATGAGTCCATCGCCGCTGCCGCCGTCCGTGAGCTCCACGAGGAGACGGGCCTGGAGGTCGATGTGGCCGACGTGAGGGTGTTCGCCATGCTCCATGACGTGGTGGCGGGGATCAACCGAGTGTCGATGGCGGCCGTGGTGACCCTGGAGTCGGGACACCCTCGGGTGACCGAGCCCCACCTGATCAGCACCTGGCAGTGGACCGCACTCGACGCGCTGCCGCGGCCGTTGTTCGGTCCCTCGGCGCAGGTGCTCGCGGCCTGGCGCCCCGATCTCTCGATCGAACACCCTCCGGCACACCGGCTGACCGTCTCCGCCGCCGACGACGCCTCGTGACCGCGGCCGGCCGCTGACGTTCGGATCACTCCGGGCCCACGTGCCCCGGCGCCGCTCACCGATCCGGCCTGATCGAAACGGAAAGACCTCAGCCGAACCGGTGACCGCGGCGCCGCGCGACGGCCAGTATGGCCATGTCGTCCTGGTGGCCGTCGCAGGTCCAGCGGGCGACATCCGTGGTCACCGCATGGACCAGGTCGTCGGGATCCCTGAAACAGGTGCCGGTGAGGATGGTGGACGCACACGGGTCGTAGAAGGCGCCCGTGCGATTGCGCGCCTCGGTGACACCGTCGGTGATCAGGAGCAGCAGCGCGCCGGACGGCAGCGGGAAGACATCGGTGAGGGTGTCGCCGTCCGGCATGGCCACCGCGCCCAGCCCCATGCCCAGAGGCAGCTGCGGGCGGGTGGCGTCGAGCCGTGCGACCGCACCGTCGTGGAGCAGATACGGGCCCGGATGGCCACGGTTGACCAGGCGCAGCAGCTCGCCGTCGCCGGGCACTTCGGCCAGCACGGCCGTGGTGAAGTCCTCGCCGGACGTCTCGCTTCCGCTGCGGCTCGACTCCCTGCTCAGCGCGTCGTCCAGGCGCTGGGCCAGTTCGGCCAGCGTGGGGGCGTGTTCGGCCTCCTGACGGAACGCCCCGATCGTCACCGAGACGGCTGCGACCGCCTGGACTCCCTTGCCCTTCACATCCCCGATGATCATGCGCACCCCGTAGGGCGTCTCCTGCACCGCGAAGAGGTCGCCGCCGATCCTCGCCTCGGCCTGTGCGGCGGTGTACCCGGCGGCGACGGCCAGCGGCCCGGCCCGCGACGGCGGGTCCGGCAGCACCGCCAGCTGCACCGCCTCGGCGATGACCCGAGCGCGCGCGAGATCCCGCCCCTGACGCTGCAACAGCAGATTGACCGCGAGGGCCAGAATCCCGATGAGGCCGACCACGGCCAGATCGACGAAACTCGCCGTGGCGGAACGCCCCCGGACGAGGTCCAGCGCCAGCGACACCCCGCAGGCGAGGCTCGCGACGAGAACCGCCGCCCGGAACGACAGCATCGCTCCGGCAATCAGCGGCGCCGCGGCCAGCAGCGGAAGCCCCATGTACGGCTGGGGCGCGAGGACGTTCAGCAGCACACCCGCCACCAGGGCCGGTGCGACGAGCAGCCAGCCCGCCCACGCCGCTGTGCGCCGACTCTCCTGCACCTGCACTCCCTGTCGCACCCCTCCAGCATCCCAGAATTGAACGTATCACCCGTAATGTCCACATATACCCCACCAGTGGATCGGCTCCCGCTCGGCCCCGGGCCCCGTGGCGCCATGGGGCCGACGGCGCCGAATGGGCAGGGCGGAACGGACCGGGGCGACGTCATCGGTGAGCGTGGGCCCGTCAGGCGGGCGACGGGTCGGGGCGGGCGGCGGGTCGCTGCGCCCGTGGCGCGGGACATCCGCGGCACGAGGTGCGGGACGCACTCGACCGCCTGCGGGTCGTGGCGCCACCACGCCCGGTCCTCGCGGGCCACCGGCACGCGGCACAGACCCCGGTCCGCGGCGGCCACCCATCAGGCGAACGCTCCCGCCCCCTGACCGTTCTCACCGCACACTTGTGACCATGCTGAATCGAGTAGCCGTACTGTCCGACATCCACGCAGTCCTGCCGGCCTTGGAGGCCGTGCTCGCCGATCCGGACGTGCAAGCCGCGGATCGCATCGTGCTCACCGGTGACATCACCGCCGGTCCGCAGCCGAACCAGGTCCTCGACCGGCTCGTCGGCCTCGGCGACCGCGTCGTGTGGATCAGCGGCAACGCCGACCGCGAACTCGTCGAATACCGCCGCGGACAGCGCGACTCGATTCCCGATCCGATCGCCCCCTGGGCCGCCGAGCAGCTGCGCGAGGATCACCTCGACCTGCTCGGCTCGTTGCCTCGGTCGCTCTCCCTGTCCGTGCGCGGCCTCGGGAAGGTGCTGTTCTGCCACGCGACTCCCCGTGACGATGAAGAAGTCGTCCTGGTCGACTCCCGCCTCGACCGTTGGAAAGCGGTCTTCGGCGGACTCGACGACGACGTGCGCACCGTGGTCTGCGGCCACACCCACATGCCGTTCGTCCGCCTCGCCCACGGCCGGCTCGTGGTCAACCCCGGTAGTGTCGGCATGCCCTACGGAAGAGCGGGAGCCCATTGGGCCGTTCTCGGACCGGGCGTCGAACTGCGCACCACGGCGTTCGACATCGAGACCGCCTCGGCGCAGATCGGGCAGGACTCCGGCTACCCGGAAATCTCCGATTGGGCCGACTACTTCCTGCACGCCCGCGCCACGGACGAGGACGCTCTACGGGCCTTCGCCCCACGGGACGGCCGCGAGCACGCGCCCTGACATTCCCCCTCGGCGCCCCGGCGAGCAGGGCGGGCGGACCGCTCTCGGCGATGACTCCCACGGCCTCGACCGCGTGCACGCCGCTCAGCAGCCGCACTCGGTGCGACGCCCCGGCCGAGAGCGGTTCGGGCGGCGCGGGAGCCGGGCACGGCGGCCGTCCCCCGATCCGCCCCGGCAGCGTTCCGTTGTGATCGGTATCGTCACTTGTTCGAAAGTTCGCGAGCCCGGACCGGATTCCCGTATCGCTGGGTCAGCGGTACATGGGCCCGAGGCGCCGGAGCGTATGAGGAGCAGCGATGAGCCCTGAAGCCATACTCCGACAGGCGGCCGCCGAGGACATGAGGGCCATCCCCGCCGGGGAGATCGTCCTGCGGGACGAGGGCACCAGGACGAACTGGAAGGTCGCGGTCGGGGCCTTCCGGCTGGCGCCGTATCCCGTGACCACCGAGTTGTACCTGGCTGTCCGGGGCGAGGTGCCCGCGGGCCCGTCGGGCCCGCGGGCACCGGTGACGGAGGTTTCCTGGAAGGAGGCCGTCGGTTTCTGCAATCTGCTCTCGCGAGCGACGGGACTCGAACCCTGCTACGCGTTCGGTGACGATCCCGACGGGCAGGACGTGGTCTGTGACTGGGAGGCCGACGGCTACCGTCTCCCGTCCGAGGCGGAGTGGGAGTACGCGTGCAGGGCCGGGACGTCCGACGCCCGCTACGGAGAGCTGGACGAGATCGCCTGGCACCGCGGCAACTCCGGTGGCACGGTGCACGATGTCGCGACGAGGGCACCGAACGCGTGGGGGCTCCACGACATGATCGGCAACGTGTGGGAGTGGTGCTGGGACGTCTACGATCCCAGCGTCTACGGCCCGTACCGTGTCTTCCGTGGTGGCGGCGCGTACGACCGCCCCCGGGGGTGCCGGGCGTCCTGCCGCCGCAAGAGTCACCCGACCTTCCGCATCGACGACCTGGGTTTCCGGCTCGCACGATCGAACTGAGCCGGGGATGCGCAGCGCGCCCGGCGGCTGTCCCCCGCTCCGGGGCGGCCGCCGAGCCGGGCGCCCATTTTGTGAGTTCCTCTCAGGCCGGGGCACCTGCGGTGAACGTGACCGGCAGGTATTCCGGGCCACGCAGGCCGCCCGGCCGCCACCGCAGTTCGCCGGGCGGCACCGCGAGGGCGAGGCGTGGAAGTCGGTGCAGGACGGTGCCGACGGCGATCTGGCCTTCGAGCCGGGCCAGCGGGGCACCCAGGCAGTAGTGGATGCCGTGCCCGAACGCGAGGTGCGCGTTGTCCCTGCGGGCGATGTCGAGGCGGTCGGGGTCGGGGAACTGCTCCGGGTCGCGGTCGGCGATGGCGGAAGCGATCAGCACGGTCGCACCGCGCGGAATGTCCACCCCGGCGAGGGTGACGTCCTCGCGCGCGAACCGGGCGATGCCGGGGTTGACGGGTCCGTCGTAGCGCAGGAACTCCTCGATCGCGCCGGGCAGCAGCGCCGGATCGTCCCGCAGCATCCTCATCTGGTCGGGGTGGGCGAGCAGTGCTGCGATGCCGCTGCCGATGAGGTTGACCGTGGTGATGTAGCCGGCCACGAGCAGCAGGAAGGCCATGGCGATCAGCTCGTCCTCGTCCAGCCGCTGCTGCTCGTCCCGGGCGACGACCAGTGCGCTGAGCAGATCGTCCCCGGGCTGGGCGCGTTTGGCCTCCAGAAGCCCGGTCAGGTAAGAGCGCATCCGGCGCCACGCCCCGTCCATCCGGGCCGGGTCCGGTGGTTCGGCCCCTCTCAGGACCATGTCGTCGGTCCACTGCTGGAAGTCGTGCCGGTCGGTCACGGGCACCCCGAGCAGTTCGCTGATCACGGTGACCGGGAGCGGCAAGGCGTAGCTCTCGATGAGGTCGGCGCGACCGGCCGGCGCGATCTCGTCGAGCAGTCGGTCGGCGATGTCCTGGACGCGGGGCCGCAGCTGCGCCACCCTGTGCGCGGTGAACGCCCGGGAGACCAGTCGGCGCAGACGGGTGTGGTCGGGCGGATCGGCGCGGAGCATGTTGCGCAGTACGGACTCGCGGTCGCTGGTGGGCAGCCGTTCGGCGAAACGGGGATCCGACGCATCACGGACGTCGCTGCTCAGTTGCGGGTGGGACAGGGCCGCGAGGCCGTCTTCGTACCGCGTGACCAGCCAGGCTTCCAGGCCCCCGGCAACGACACCGCGCCGCACCGGGCCCTCCTGGCGCAGTTGCCGGTAGAACGGAAAAGGGTTCGCCACGAAGGCCGGATCGCCATAGGGCAGGAGGACCGGCTGCTGACTCATCATGCCTCCCGTGGGGCATCGCGCCTGTTCGCGCATATTTGTGCGATTTTTATCTGATTCATCCCAGCCTAATGGGCCGGGGGCACCATCGAGGGAACATACGGCCCGAGCCCGACACGGCATACCGGCCGGGCCACCGCTCCTCGGACGCTCTCGGGTCGGAACCCGGCGCGTTTGGCCTCACGCCGTACCGGTCCTTCGCGGGGCGATCGTGATGGCCAACGGTCCCGACGGGCATCGCCTCGCCCCACTCGGCCCTGGTGTTCGACGCGATCATCGCGCCGAAGCCGATGACCGGGCCAGCCCCCAAACCGGCGCGATGGCGGGCCTGTTGTGTCGATTTCTGGGACATGCGCTTCCGGTTGACGCCGGCCGTCCGCCTGAGACATTTCTAGGTCGGCCAGTTGACCTGCCCGTTCTCGACCTCGAGCACGTGCGGCGTCACGGATTCGTGGAACCTGATGCAGCCGATCCGGATCGCGGCGTTGTCCGCGATCCGATGGGTACTGTGCACTCGGGCGGCCAGCCAAGGGCTGTCCCGTAATCCCTGGTGGATCAGCGTGCGGCGTCAGATGCGGTGCATCGCAAGGCGGAGGGACGCCCGAATACTGGATGTATTCGGGCGTTCCGACA
>NZ_JBEYTM010000007.1:0-233283 GCF_040643055.1 Streptomyces sp. NPDC047515 | reverse complement strand
GGCCTTGAGGGCCAGGGGGGACCCCCTCCCGCGTTGCCGAAATGCCCTGGTAGCTCCATCCCCGAGCTCTCAGCTTCGTTCGAGCAGGGGAGACCTCGTCCGAGGACATCCCGGCGCCTTGGAATCGCACGCACCAGACCGCGTCCGCTGCCCGATCGAAGGCCACCCGACAGGCTCTGACAGCCCGGCATCGTCCGGGCTCGCGGTCGGAGCGCGGGGAATCACCGGTAGGCTGGTCACATGTCTGAACCGACCGGTGCCGCCCGCCGACGCGGGCCCTTCAAGGTCGGGGACCAGGTCCAGCTCACCGATCCCAAGGGACGCCACTACACCTTCACGCTCGAAGCCGGGAAGAACTTCCACACCCACAAGGGTTCCTTCCCGCACGACGAGCTGATCGGTGCCCCCGAGGGCAGTGTTGTCCGAACCACGGGAAACGTCGCCTACCTCGCGCTGCGCCCCCTGCTCCCCGATTACGTCCTGTCCATGCCCCGCGGCGCCGCCGTGGTCTACCCCAAGGATGCGGGGCAGATCCTGGCCTTCGCCGACATCTTCCCCGGCGCCCGCGTCGTGGAGGCCGGTGTCGGTTCCGGCTCGCTCTCCACCTTCCTGCTGCGCGCCATCGGCGACCAGGGCATGCTGCACTCCTACGAGCGCCGCGAGGACTTCGCCGAGATCGCCCAGCAGAACGTGGAACGCTACTTCGGCGAACCGCACCCCGCCTGGCAGCTCACCGTCGGCGACCTCCAGGACAACCTCTCCGACACCGACGTCGACCGGGTCATCCTCGACATGCTCGCCCCCTGGGAGTGTCTGGAGGCCGTCTCCAAGGCGCTCGTGCCCGGTGGCATCCTGTGCGCGTACGTCGCGACCACCACGCAGCTCGCGCGGACCGTCGAGTCGATCCGCGAGATCGGCTGCTTCGCCGAACCGCAGCCCTGGGAATCGATGATCCGCAACTGGCACGTCGAGGGCCTGGCCGTCCGCCCGGACCACCGCATGATCGGCCACACCGGCTTCCTCGTCACCGCCCGCCGCCTGGCCGACGGTGTGGAGGCCCCGCTGCGCCGCCGCCGCCCCGCCAAGGGTGCCTACGGCGAGGACTACGACGGTCCCGGAAGCCAGAGCGGCTCCTCCCGCGGCTGAGCCGCGCAACGTACCGGCGCCGCCGCCGAGTTCCCGGATCGGTCCGGGAACTCGGCGGCGGCGCCCTTCCGTTGCCCGTACGGGAGGCATGTCCGGGCCGACCCCACCGTTCCGCTGTTCCATGCGGTGTGGCACGATGCTGGCCACCCCGCGCCACCGCGGACGTCCCACCGGCGGCACCGCCCGGCCAGATCCTCGATCCACAGGAACCACAGGAGACATCCCGCGTGCAGACCTCCGAGCTCCCGGACCTCGCGCACACCGACACCAAGCCGCTGCACTGGCTCGCCACCGCGACAGCCATGGCCGCCGTCGTCGCAGCCGCCGGCCTGCTCCAGCCGGACCCCGCGGCCTCCGCCTCGACCCCGCCTCGCACCACCGCGCAGCACGGCACCGCGCCCGTCGCCGCGCCCGATCCGGAGCGGGCGACCTATCCCCTGGAGTGCGCGGGGCTGGGGCACACCGTGGCCAAACAACAGCCCGGCGACCTGGACGGCGACGGCCGGCCCGAGACGGTCGCCGTGGTCCGCTGCGCGGCCGGATCCGGCACCCCGCCCAGTGGCGTCTACGTCCTCACAAGGGGAAGCGGGGCCACACCCCGGGTCGTGGCGACCCTGGTGGACCCCGCCGAGCAGCTGAGCGTCGGCGACTTCGCGGTGCGTGACGGGATCATCTCCGCCACCCTGCTCGGCTACTCCTCGGTCGATGTGCCGCGGTGCTGTCCCGATCAGCAGGAGAAGGTCACCTGGCAATGGCGGGGCGGCGCCTTCGTCCGCGCCACCCGGCCCGCCGCGAGCAGTGCCTGAGCGGTCACAGGGCGTGCTCCGCGGCCCGGAGCCGCGGGATCACGCGGCCTCGGGACCGTACACCTCTACCCTGTCCGAAACGCGACGTACATGGATGCAGTCGCCCGGGCACTCCTTGGCCGAATCGACCACGTCCTGGAGGAGCGGCAGCGGCACCGGTGTCGTCGCGCCCTTGTCCTGCAACAGCTCGTCGTCAGCGCTCTTCACATAGGCCAGCCCGTCGATGTCCAGCTCGAACACCTCGGGTGCGTACTGCACGCAGATACCGTCTCCCGTGCAGAGGTCCTGATCGATCCAGACCTCCAGGTCCTGCGTGTCGCTGCCGGTGGGAGCGTCCTGCTGCACGGTCATTTCTCCTGCCGTTCCCTGCGTTTGTGAACCAAAAGAAGCCAGCCCTGACGGGTGTTGACCGCCTTGACGATACAACCGGCCGCTTTCCGATGTTGAAGGGTGGGTATTCCCCTGACACGAGGGGGAACGCAAGGGTGAAGATCGGACACGCCCCGCAGTCTTTGTGATCTAGGGGTTTCAATCATCACCCACCCAGGTAGGGTCAGGAAGCGTCCAGCTCCCCTTGGAGGAGGTGAGGACCGTGGCAGCCCACGACGACGACATCAACCGCGGCATCCGGCCCGGGCGGGGGTCCGA
This sequence comes from Streptomyces sp. NPDC047515, assembly GCF_040643055.1. Lineage (NCBI taxonomy): Bacteria > Bacillati > Actinomycetota > Actinomycetes > Kitasatosporales > Streptomycetaceae > Streptomyces > Streptomyces sp. NPDC047515. The sequence continues at coordinate 230,683 of NZ_JBEYTM010000007.1, read as the reverse complement.
AGACCCAGCCGGCCAGGTCGCCTATCTTGAGCAGGAAATCGCCGTCCTGCGACGTAAGCTCGCCGACTCTCCGCGCCATACGAGGATTCTCGAAGAGCGGATCATCGAGTTGCAGACCAACCTGGCGGGCGTGTCCGCGCAGAATGAGCGGCTCGCCAACACACTCCGCGAGGCCCGCGACCAGATCGTGGCCCTCAAGGAAGAAGTCGACCGGCTCGCACAGCCGCCGGCCGGATTCGGTGTGTTCTTGCAGGGCAATGAGGACGGCACCTGCGACATCTTCACCGGGGGCCGCAAACTCCGGGTGAATGTCAGCCCCAGTGTCGAGCTCGACGACCTCCGGCGCGGCCAGGAAGTCATGCTCAATGAAGCGCTCAATGTGGTCGACGCCATGGAATTCGAGCGGGCCGGGGACATCGTCACCCTCAAGGAAATCCTCGAGGACGGCGAGCGGGCCCTGGTCATCGGGCACACCGACGAGGAACGGGTGGTGCGGCTCGCAGAGCCGCTGCTGGACATCACCATCCGCCCCGGCGACGCCCTGCTGCTCGAACCCAGGTCCGGCTACGTCTACGAAGTGGTCCCCAAGAGCGAGGTCGAAGAGCTCGTCCTCGAAGAGGTACCGGACATCGACTACGACAAGATCGGCGGTCTGGGCGACCAGATCGAGCTGATCCGGGACGCGGTCGAGCTCCCCTACCTCCACCCCGATCTCTTCAAGGAACACGAACTGCGGCCGCCGAAGGGCATCCTGCTCTACGGCCCGCCCGGCTGCGGCAAGACGCTCATCGCCAAGGCGGTGGCCAACTCCCTTGCCAAGAAGGTCGCCGAGGTCACCGGTCAGCCGGCGGGCAAGAGCTACTTCCTCAACATCAAGGGCCCGGAACTCCTCAACAAGTACGTCGGCGAGACCGAGCGGCACATCCGCCTGGTCTTCCAGCGTGCCCGTGAGAAGGCGAGCGAGGGCACGCCCGTCATCGTCTTCTTCGACGAGATGGAGTCCCTCTTCCGCACCCGGGGATCCGGCGTCAGCTCGGACGTGGAGAACACCATCGTTCCCCAGCTGCTCGCCGAGATCGACGGTGTCGAGGGCCTGGAGAACGTGATCGTCATCGGCGCCTCCAACCGCGAGGACATGATCGACCCCGCGATCCTGCGCCCCGGCCGCCTCGATGTGAAGATCAAGATCGAGCGCCCCGACGCGGAGGCCGCGAAGGACATCTTCGGGAAGTACCTCACGCCCTCGCTGCCCCTGCACGCCGACGACCTCGCGGAGCACACCGGCTCCAAGGAGGCCGCCGCGCACGCCATGATCCAGTCCGTCGTCGAGCGGATGTACACCGAGTCCGAGGAGAACCGCTTCCTCGAGGTCACGTACGCCAACGGTGACAAGGAAGTCCTCTACTTCAAGGACTTCAACTCCGGCGCGATGATCCAGAACATCGTCGACCGGGCCAAGAAGATGGCCATCAAGGCCTTCCTCGACCAGGGCCAGAAGGGCCTTCGCGTCTCCCATCTCCTCCAGGCATGCGTGGACGAGTTCAAGGAGAACGAGGACCTGCCGAACACCACGAACCCGGACGACTGGGCCAGGATCTCCGGCAAGAAGGGCGAGCGGATCGTCTTCATCCGTACGCTCGTCACCGGAAAGCAGGGCGCGGACACCGGTCGCTCCATCGACACGGTGGCGAATACCGGGCAGTACCTGTAGAACGCCGACCGGCTGCGGATGCCCGGCCGGGCATCCGCAGCCGGTCGCTTTCCGGACAGCTCGCGCGACACCGCAGCAATGACGTAATTGATCTCCCCACCACCGCAGAGTCGCTCTAGGCTCTTGCGTACCGCCCGGTCGCGCAGTGCGGGGACGGGCACCGCACACGCACCGGACAAGCAGCGGTACTTGAGCGCCGCTCCCTCAAGGGAGCGCCGCCGGGCAAGGAGGGCCGCATGACCGTACGGCGAGTAATGGGCATCGAGACGGAGTACGGGATCTCCGTCCCCGGCCACCCCAACGCCAATGCCATGCTCACCTCGTCCCAGATCGTCAACGCCTACGCAGCGGCGATGCACCGGGCGCGCCGCGCCCGCTGGGACTTCGAGGAGGAGAACCCGCTGCGGGACGCGCGAGGTTTCGACCTCGCCCGCGAGACCGCGGACTCCAGCCAGCTCACCGACGAGGACATCGGCCTCGCCAATGTCATCCTCACCAATGGGGCCCGCCTCTACGTCGACCACGCGCACCCCGAGTACAGCTCCCCGGAGGTCACCAATCCGCGGGACGCGGTCCTCTGGGACAAGGCCGGCGAGCGGATCATGGCCGAAGCGGCCGACCGCGCCGCCCAGCTTCCCGGCGCCCAGCCGATCCATCTCTACAAGAACAACACCGACAACAAGGGCGCCTCGTACGGCACGCACGAGAACTACCTGATGAAGCGGGAGACCCCCTTCTCCGACATCGTGCGCCATCTGACCCCGTTCTTCGTCTCCCGCCAGGTGGTCACCGGAGCCGGACGCGTGGGAATCGGCCAGGACGGCCATGAGCACGGCTTTCAGATCAGTCAGCGCGCCGACTACTTCGAGGTCGAGGTCGGCCTGGAGACCACCCTCAAGCGCCCCATCATCAACACCCGTGACGAACCGCACTCCGACGCCGAGAAGTACCGCCGGCTCCATGTGATCATCGGCGACGCGAACCTCTCGGAGATCTCCACCTATCTCAAGCTCGGCACCACGGCCCTGGTCCTGTCCATGATCGAGGACGGTTTCATCAACGTCGATCTCGCGGTCGACCAGCCGGTGCGCACCCTGCACCACGTCTCCCACGACCCGACACTGAAGCACCTGATCACGCTGCGCAGCGGCCGTACCCTCACCGCGGTGCAGCTCCAGATGGAGTACTTCGAGCTGGGCCGTAAATACGTCGAGGAACGGTACGGGGCGGACGCCGACGAGCAGACCAAGGACGTCCTGATCCGCTGGGAGGACACCCTCAACCGGCTGGAGAACGATCCGATGAGCCTGTCCGGCGAGCTCGACTGGATCGCCAAGCGAGAGCTCATGGAGGGCTACCGCCGCCGGGACAGCCTGGACTGGGACGCCGCGCGTCTGCACCTGGTGGACCTCCAGTACGCCGACGTGAGGGCCGAGAAGGGCCTGTACAACCGTCTGGCGGCCCGCGGGAAGATGAAGCGCCTGCTGGACGCGGGCGACGTCGAGAAGGCCCGTACGGCCCCTCCGGAGGACACCAGGGCCTATTTCCGTGGCCGCTGCCTGGAGCAGTACGCCGACGACGTGGCCGCGGCCTCCTGGGACTCGGTCATCTTCGATCTGCCGGGCCATGACTCGCTGCAACGGGTGCCCACCCTGGAACCGCTCCGCGGCACCCGCAATCACGTCAAGGACCTCCTCGACCGTTGCCGCACGGCGGAAGAGCTGGTCCAGGTGTTGTCGGGCGGCTGAAACGGCCGTGATCGGGGAATCATCGGGATGACCCCCGGACGTCTGGACAAGTACCGGGCCAATGTCGGACCCCGTGGGTAGGGTCTGATCAAGTGCTTCGAACCGAGCGGGGTGAGCTAGATGGCGACCAAGGACACCGGCGGCGGACAGCAGAAGGCGACGCGCTCCACCGAGGAGGTCGAGGAGCAGGCGCAGGACGCGCAGGCGTCCGACGACCTCAAGGAGCGCCAGGAGAAGCTGAGCGACGATGTCGACTCGGTTCTGGACGAGATCGACGACGTACTCGAAGAGAACGCGGAGGACTTCGTGCGTTCCTTCGTTCAAAAGGGTGGACAGTAGTTCACGAATGTGATCGCGGGGGAGTGGAACGTGCGCGCGGTACGGGCGAGGTCGGCCCGTACCGCGCGGGCACACGCGGGGCCGCAGGCCGTGCGGAGCCGCCCCCGCAGTTCATGTGGATCGCCGCCACGGGACGGGTAGGGTCCGTGGCGTAACCGCATCGACTGCAATTCGGCCATCGGCACGTTGGGAGACGCTCCTGACACCTTGCGCAGGGCCGTCGCTTACCTGGAGGGAAACGCGTGGAAGCCAACACTCGTAGCACCGGGCGTCTACCAGCTGCCTTCCTGACGCCGGGATCCTCTTCGTTCATGGATTTCCTGTCCGGCCATTCTCCCGAGATGCTCCCGGGCAATCGCACCCTGCCGCCCCTGCAGGGGACCATCGAGGCGCCGCACGGGACGACCATCGTCGCGGCGACGTTCCCCGGCGGAGTGGTCCTCGCCGGTGACCGGCGAGCGACCATGGGCAATGTGATCGCGCAACGTGACATCGAGAAGGTCTTCCCGGCCGACGAGTATTCGGCGGTGGGCATCGCCGGCACGGCCGGACTGGCCGTGGAGATGGTCAAGCTCTTCCAGCTGGAGCTGGAGCACTTCGAGAAGGTCGAGGGCGCGCAGCTCTCCCTGGAGGGCAAGGCGAACCGGCTCTCCACGATGATCCGCAGCAATCTGGCGATGGCCATGCAGGGCCTCGCCGTCGTGCCGCTCTTCGCCGGTTTCGACGTCGACCGCGAGAAGGGCCGGATCTTCTCGTACGACGTCACCGGCGGCCGTTCCGAGGAGCTCGGATACGCGGCCACCGGCTCCGGGTCGGTGTTCGCCCGCGGATCGATGAAGAAGCTCTACCGCGGGGACCTGACGGAGCAGCAGGCGCTCACCCTGGTCGTGCAGGCGCTGTACGACGCCGCGGACGACGACTCGGCGACCGGCGGCCCCGATGTGGCCCGGCGGATCTACCCGATCGTCACGGTCATCACCGACGAAGGCTTCCGGAAGCTGGACGAGGTGGAATCCTCCCAGATCGCCCGCTCGATCCTGGAACACCGGATGGAACAGCCCGACGGCCCGCGCGCCGCGCTGCTCTGACCGCCGTTGTGCTGCTTCTTGGATGCTCCAGTCACTGACAGAAAGGGACGGATAACCGGTGTCGACGCCGTTCTATGTCTCACCTCAGCAGGCCATGGCCGACCGGGCGGAATACGCCCGGAAGGGCATCGCCCGTGGTCGCAGCCTGGTCGTGCTGCAGTACGCCGACGGCATTGTGTTCGTCGGCGAGAACCCGTCCCGCGCGCTGCACAAGTTCAGCGAGATCTATGACCGGATCGGTTTCGCCGCCGCCGGCAAGTACAACGAGTACGAGAATCTCCGCATCGGCGGTGTGCGCTACGCCGATCTGCGTGGATACACCTACGACCGTGACGATGTGACGGCCCGTGGGCTGGCCAACGTCTACGCGCAGACGCTGGGCACCATCTTCTCCAGCGCGGCCGAGAAGCCGTACGAGGTGGAGCTGGTGGTCGCCGAGGTGGGGGTCGAACCCGAGGGCGACCAGATCTACCGGCTGCCGCACGACGGCTCCATCGTCGACGAGCACGGCTCGGTCGCGGTCGGCGGGAACGCCGAGCAGATCAGCACCTTCCTGGACCAGCGGCACCGGGACGGGATGACGCTCGCCGAGGCGCTCAAGCTGGCGGTGCAGGCCCTGTCCCGCGATCCCAACGGCAGCGAGCGGGAGATCCCCGCGGAGCGGCTGGAGGTCGCGGTCCTGGACCGTACGAGGCCGCAGAAGCGCAAGTTCAAGCGGATCGTCGGACGCCAGCTGGCGCGGTTGCTGGAGGCGGACGGCGGCTCCGCACCGACGGACGCGCCCTCCGACGTCGAGGGCGGCGAGGGAGCCGAGTCCTCCGGGACGGAGTCCCCTGCGGGCACGACGGATGTCCCCAAGTCCACCGATTCCGGTGGGGACGTGGAGTCGTCCGAGGAGTAGTCGAGCACTGCGCCGGTGCCCCGGTCCGCCCTTCCCGGCGGGCCGGGGCACCGTCATGAGCGCGGGACGTCCGTCGGCGGGGGCGCGGAGGAGCCGCGGGCCACCAGGCGCACCGGCAGGCTGCCGGGCTCGGCGGGGCGGCCGTCCAGGACCGCCAGCAGGGCTGCCATGCCGCGTTCGCCGACCTGCTCGGCGGGCAGCCGCACGGTGGTGAGCTCCGGTTCGACGGCCGTGGCCAGGGCCAGATCGTCGAAGCCGGTGACGGAGAGGTCGTCGGGGACGCGGAGTCCGAGTCTGCGGGCGGCCTTGCAGGCGCCCGCGGCGAGGATGTCGTCGTCGCAGACGATGGCCGTGGGCCGGGGACCGGGGGCGGCGAGTGCCCGCTCCGTCGCCTCCCGGCCCGCGTGCACGTCGAGTGCCGCCGCGACGGTCCGCACACAGGTGCCCGGGGCTGCAGCCAGGGTGTCGCGGAGCGCTCGGCCCCGAACGGCGAAGGTCCAGGAATCGATCGCCGACGCGAGGTGGACGAAGCGGCGGTGGCCGAGCGCGAGCAGATGGTCCGCCATCTGCCGCATGCCGTCGGCGATGTCGAGGTTGACCCGGGCCGCGACCCCGGTGTCGGCCGGGTCGCTGTCGAGCATGACCAGTGGCAGGCCGGCGCCGCGCAGCGCGTCGAGCGCGCCCGCGGCCATGGACGAGGCGATCACCCCGTCGAGGGAGGCGCGCGCTGAGGCGAAGGGGTCCCTGGCCGGCCCGGTGCCCTCGGGGGACGGGTAGAGGACGACCCCGAAGCCGTGCTCGGCGGCGACCGCGGCGGCGCCCGTGTAGACACGCGCGAAGAACTCGTTGGTGAGCGCAGGGACGACCAGGAGTGCGGTCCTGGTGCGGCCGAGCCGGAGATTGCGGGCGGCGAGGTTGGGCTGGTAGCCGAGGCCGCGGGCGGCGTCCCGTACGCGTTCAGCGGTGGCCTCGGAGACTCTTCCACGCCATTTGTCGCCGAGCACGAGGGAGACGGTGGCCTGCGAGACGCCTGCGGCCCGCGCGACATCGCGGCTGGTGGGCCGGGCCGGGGCGGGCTGTGGTGCGCTGGTCACTCGGGCCTCCCGGCCGGTCGGGGGCAGGCGCCGTGCGGTGGACCTGCGGACTGGGCACATGGTACGTATGGACCTCGACGTTATACGTAAAACCTCAGGGTGCTGGAGAGCAGCCGAAGGAGAGGGCGGGACATGGCCGCGGGATATCTGGACATCCTCCGGGCGCGGCATGCCGCCCGGCTGCTGGCGGGGACCCTGGTGGGGCGGCTGCCGAACGCCACCGCGCCGATCGCGATCGTGCTGTTCACCCGCGCCGAGGGCGGCACCTACACCCTCGCCGGCGCGCTCGCGGCCGTGTACGGGCTCGCCACCGCGGTCGGGCAGCCACTGCTGGGCCGCGCGGTGGACCTGTACGGCCAGCCGCGCGTCCAGCTGCCGGCCTCCCTGGCGTCGGCGCTGGGCATGGCCCTGCTGGCCCTGGTGGGCCTGGGGTCGCTGCCGCTGGCCTACGGGGCGGTGATGGTGGCCGGCGTGTTCACCCCGCCGCTGGAGGGCGGCCTGCGGGCCCTGTGGCCGTCCGTCCTCGGCAGCGAGGACCGGGTGCACCGGGCGTACGCGATGGACGCCGTCGCCCAGGAGGTCATGTTCACCGTGGGCCCGCTGCTGGTGACGCTGCTCGTCTCCCTCTGGTCTCCCGCCGCCGCGCTGCTCGTCATCAACGTGATCGGGGTCCTGGGGGCGCTCTCGGTCGTCCTCTGCGAACCCTCACGCGCCTGGCGTTCCGCGCCCCGCGAGGCGCACTGGCTGGGCGCGCTGCGCTCGCCGGGCCTGCTGGCACTGCTCGGCTCGTTCTTCTTCGTCGGGCTCGCGCTCGGTTCGATCACGGTGGCCGGGGTGGCGTACGCCGACGACCACGGCCGGGAGTCGGTGTACGGCTGGCTGATGGCCGCGCTCGGGCTGGGTGCGCTGATCGGCGGTGCGGTGTACGGGGCGCGCCGGTGGGCCGGGGCGCCGGAACGCCGGCTGCGGGCCATCGTCGCACTGCTGGCACTGGGCTATCTGCCGCTGATGCTGACCCCCGGAGTGGTCGCCATGACCGCTCTGGCGGCAGTGTCCGGCGTCTTTCTGGCGCCCGCGATCGCCTGCTCGTTCATCGTGGTCGACCGGCACGCTCCGCGGGGCACGGTGACCGAGGCCTTCTCCTGGCTGGTGACGACGTTCGGGGTGGGCGCGGCGGCGGGAACGGCCGTGGCGGGCCCGGCCGTCGAACTGGGCGGCACGACGTGGAGTTTCGCCGTCGCGGGGGCCGGTGGGGTGGCGGCACTGCTGGTTCTTCTGGCCACGGGAAGGGTCCTCGCAGTTCCCGGACACACGGCTGTTGCCGCACAGATATCGGAAAATGATCGAAACGGTGCTGTCGAACCCGGTTTCAGCTCAGGCCATCAGGCGTAATGTTCAGTCATGGACCGCCGCATTTTCGGGCTGGAGAACGAGTACGGCGTCACGTGCACGTTCAGGGGACAGCGCCGACTGTCCCCTGATGAAGTGGCGCGCTACCTCTTCCGCCGTGTTGTGTCATGGGGCCGCAGCAGCAACGTCTTTCTGCGGAACGGTGCCCGCCTCTACCTCGACGTGGGATCGCATCCGGAATATGCAACCCCCGAATGCGACAACTTGACCGAACTGGTCACCCACGACAAGGCCGGCGAGCGCATTCTCGAAGGCCTGCTCGTCGACGCCGAACGCCGCCTGCACGAGGAGGGAATCGCGGGCGACGTCTACCTCTTCAAGAACAACACCGACTCGGCGGGAAACTCCTACGGCTGTCATGAGAACTATCTCGTGGCCCGGCACGGGGAATTCTCCCGGCTCGCGGACATTCTCATTCCCTTCCTCGTCACGAGGCAGCTGATCTGCGGCGCCGGCAAGGTGCTGCAGACACCTCGGGGCGCCGTCTACTGCGTCAGCCAGCGTGCCGAGCACATCTGGGAGGGCGTCAGCTCCGCGACGACGCGTTCCCGCCCGATCATCAACACACGTGACGAACCGCACGCGGATGCGGAGCGGTACCGCCGCCTCCACGTCATCGTCGGTGACTCCAACATGTCCGAGACGACCATGCTGCTCAAGGTCGGCGCGACGGACCTGGTGCTCCGGATGATCGAGGCGGGCACCGTGATGCGGGATCTGACGCTGGAGAACCCGATCCGGGCGATCCGGGAGGTCAGCCACGACACCACGGGGCAGCGCAAGGTGCGTCTGGCCAGCGGCCGTGAGGCGTCCGCCATCGAGGTGCAGCGCGAGTACTACGAGAAGGCCGTCGACTTCGTCGACCGGCGCGGCATCCGCACCGGCACGGTCGCGCAGGTCCTGGAGCTGTGGGGCCGTACGCTCGACGCGGTCGAGGCCGAGGACCTCGACCGGATCGAGACCGAGATCGACTGGGTCATGAAGTACAAGCTCATCGAGCGGTACCGGGCCAAGCACAACATGACCATGTCGCATCCGCGGGTCGCCCAGATAGACCTCGCGTACCACGACATCCACCGCCGTCGCGGGCTGTACTACCTGCTGGAGCGCAAGGGGCAGGCGGCCCGTGTCTGCAACGACCTGAAGATCTTCGAGGGGAAGTCCGTGCCCCCGCAGACGACCAGGGCGCGGCTGCGCGGGGACTTCATCCGCCGGGCCCAGGAGCAGCGGCGGGACTTCACCGTCGACTGGGTCCATCTCAAGCTCAACGACCAGGCGCAACGCACGGTGTTGTGCAAGGACCCGTTCCGTTCGGTGGACGACCGGGTGGAGAAGCTGATCGCGGGTATGTGAGCCGACGACAGGACGACCTCGGCCTCCGACGCGACGCGGGCCCCGTACGTTCCTCGTACGGGGCCCTGCGTACGCCCTAGAGTGTCGGGGACTCAACCAACTGTGCCGTCTGAGATCTGAGGAACAAGTGCGCCGACTTGCCGGCCTTCTCGTCGTCCCCCTGTTGCTGCTGACAGCGGCTTGTGGGAATGAGAAGGGCTCCGCTTCAGCTTCCGCTTCGGCTTCCGCCGAGTCCGAGAACGGGTTCCCCGCCATTACCGCGGGGGCCAAATTCGGCGAGAAGCCCACGCTGTCCAAGGGGACCGGAAACCCGCCCAAGGAGCTGAAGACCAGAGTCGTCAGCCAGGGGGACGGGGCCACACTCAAGAACGGCGACGCGATCCAGGTCAACTACCTCGGGCAGGCCTGGGACTCCGACAAGCCCTTCGACAACAGTTTCGACCGCAAGCAGCCGTTCGATCTGACCCTCGGCGCCGGCATGGTCATCCAGGGCTGGGACAAGGGTCTCGTCGGCCAGAAGGTCGGCAGCCGGGTCGAGCTGGTCATTCCGCCGGACCTCGGTTACGGGGCGCAGGGCCAGGGCGACATCAAGCCGAACGCCACGCTCGTGTTCGTCGTCGACGTTCTGAAGGCGACGCAGATCCCGGCGTCCGCCAAGGGCTCCGAGGTCGCCCAGGACAATGCCGATCTGCCGAAGGTCGGCACCAACACGGACGGCAAGGCCCCGAAGGTCACCATCCCCACCAAGACCGCCCCGCCGACGAAGCTCGTCTCCAATTACATCCTGGAGTCCAAGGGCGATGTCGTGAAGGACACCGACAGCGTCGTCGTGAACTATGTGGGTCTGCTGTGGAAGGACGGCAAGACGTTCGACAGCACCTACTCCGCCGGCAAGACACAGACCTTCCCGCTCGCCCAGGTCACCCTCAAGGGGCTCAAGAACGGTCTCGTCGGCAAGAAGATCGGCAGCCGGGTGCTCCTCGTCATTCCGCCGGACCAGGGTTTCGGCGACAAGGCGCAGCAGACCATTCCGGCGAAGTCCACCCTGGTCTTCGCCGTGGACATCCTGGCGAAGATGTAAGACTGTCCCGGTTGCCCAGTTCATCATTAAGAGGAGCAAGTCAGTGAGCATCGAGAAGCCCGAGATCGACTTCCCGGGTGGCGAGCCGCCGGCCGACCTGGAGATCAAGGACATCTGGGAAGGCGACGGCGCGGTGGCCGAGGCGGGCGCCACCGTCTCCGTCCACTACGTGGGCGTGGCCTTCTCCACCGGCGAGGAGTTCGACGCCTCCTGGAACCGCGGCGCCCCGCTGCAGTTCCAGCTCGGTGCCGGCCAGGTCATCTCCGGCTGGGACAAGGGCGTGCAGGGCATGAAGGTCGGCGGCCGTCGCCAGCTGACCATCCCCGCGCACCTCGCGTACGGCGACCGCGGCGCCGGTGGCGGCCGTATCGCCCCCGGCGAGACGCTGATCTTCGTCTGCGACCTGGTCGCTGTCTGATCCGCGTCCATACGCCGCCAGGGCCCGTGCCGCAAGGCACGGGCCCTCGCTTTTGCCCGGACCCCGCGTAGCGGTACGGTCGACGGTCGTAGAGCAAAACAGAAAGGGCGTCGATGGCGATTGCCAAGGCCGAGCGGCTGATGAACCTGGCCCTGTGTCTGCTGGGGACCCGGCGCCCGCTGAGCAAGCGCGAACTGCGCGGCTCCATCGAGGCCTATCTGGAAGCGGGCTCCGACGACGCCTTCAACCGGATGTTCGAGCGCGACAAGGACGATCTGCGCGAGCTCGGTCTGGTCATCGAGACCGTGGAGAGCCTGGACGGCGACACGGGCTATCTCGCCCGCCGCGACAGCAATCGGCTGCCCCCGATCACGCTGGACGCCGAGGAGGCCGCCGCGCTGGGACTGGCCGCCAAGGTCTGGCAGCAGGCTCGGCTGGCCGGCGCCGCCAGCGGTGCGCTGCAGAAGCTGCGGGCCGCGGGCATGCCGGAGGCCGAGGACGCCTACGAGGTGCACAGCGCCCTCGAACCCCGTATCCCCGTCCACGAGGCCGCGTTCGAGCCGCTGATGCTGGCCTGCCGGGACCGCCGCCCGGTGACCTTCGACTACCGCAAGGCCAACGCCGCCCGGCCCGAGCAGCGCCAGGTCGAGCCGTGGACGCTGGAGTGCTGGCGCGGCCACTGGTATCTGGCCGGCTGGGACCGGGACCGCGGCGCCGAGCGGGTCTTCCGCCTCTCCCGGATCACCGGCCGGGTCCGCTCCCGGGCCGGCACCTTCACCGCCGAGGTGCCCGACGTCGTGACCGTCCGCGAGACCGTGGAGAGCTGGGCGGGGGAGACGGCGACCCGGACCGCGCTGATCAGGCTGCGGACCGGTGCCGGATACCCGCTGCGCTCGCGCGCCATATCGGTCCGGGAACTCGGAGACGGGTGGGATGAGTTGGAGATTCCGTACGGACACGGTCTGGACGCCTGGCTCGTCGAGTTCGGTCCGGACGTCGTCGTTCGGGAACCCGCCGATCTGCGGGCCGATGTGGTGGACCGGCTGCGCGCCGTGGCCCAGGACTGAGAGGACCCATTCATGGCCACGAACGCGATCGACCAGACCCGCCGGATGCTCTCCCTGGTGACGTATCTGCGCGAGCGCCCCGGTGCCCACGTCCAGGACGTGGCCCGCGCCTTCGGGATCAGCGAGGACGAACTGATCTCGGACCTCGACGTGCTGCCCATGTGCGGTACGAGCTTCCGTGGCGGGGACCTGCTGGACATCGACACCGACGGCGACCGGATCTGGTGGCACAACCCGGACGATGTCGCGGAGCCGCTGCGGCTGGCGGCCGACGAGGCGACGGCGCTCCTGGTCGCCGCACGCGCCGTGGCCACGCTGCCGGGGCTGCGCGAGAGCGACCGGCAGGCGCTGCTGCGGGCCACCGCGAAGCTGGAGACCGCGGCCGGCGAGGTGGGGGCGGCGAGCTCGCGGCTCTCGGTCACCTTCGAGTCCGAGGGCGGTGTCTTCGCCGACGTCGACCGGGCGATCTCGGAGCGGCGTCGGCTCTGGCTGCGCTACTACTCGCCCGCGCGTGATGAACTCACCGAGCGCGAGGTGGACCCGATCCGGCTGTTCGCCGTGGGGCACACGTACATGGAGGCCTGGTGCAGGTCCTCCGAGGACCGGCGGACGTTCCGGCTCGACCGGGTGGCCGAGATCCGGCTGCTGGACGAACCGGCCGCACCGCCCGAGCTCGAACTACGGGATCTGTCCGAAGGGCTCGTCCAGCCGGCGGCCGAGGACCCGGAGGTCGTGGTGGAGGTGGGGCCCGGCGGACGGTGGGTCGCCGAGTACTATCCGCACGACAGCGCCCAGGAACTGCCCGACGGCGGGCTGCGGATCACCCTGCGTACCCCCGACCCGGCCTCGCTGCGCAGACTCGCGCTGCGGCTCGGCGGAGAAGGCCGCATCGTCTCCCCGCCGGAACTGGCACAGAGCGCGCGGAGAGCGGCCCGTGCGGCGCTCGCCGCCTACGACGACCCGGCCTGAGCGGATACCCGAGGGAGATATGAGCAACATGCCTGTGGTGTCGGGCGTTCCGACCGTGGTGGTGCCAGAATCCGTACGGTTCAAGGCCGCATGCCCGGACTGTCGCGAACGGTTCGAACTGGCCGCCGGTGCCATCCGTCTCGCCGTGGGCGCCAGCCGCCGGACGACGTTCTACTCGTTCACCTGCCCGGCGTGCGGCGCGGCCGTCCGCAAGCCCGCCGGGGAACGGATAGTCGAGCTCCTCACCGTCGGTGGGGTGCGGACGCTGCGTCTCCACACCAGCCTTTAGGTCGACCGGCGTGCCGGTCGACCTTGGAACTTCGGACACCTAGACACATTGAGGCTCTGCGCATGTTCTGGCCCATGCTCGCCATCGCCCTGGGGTTCTTCGGGATCGCCGTCCTCGGGGTGCTGGCCGTCAAGGTCTTCGTCGAGGCCCAGCGCCTGGGCAGTCAGGTGACCCGGACCACCCAGCGCATCAACCGGGCGGCCGAGGATCTCGAACGGGCTGCGACGGATTTTGCCGCCACGGGTGAAGCGCTTCGCTAAGGGCTGTCCCGCAATCCGTGGTGGATCAGCGTGCGACGTCAGGTGCGGTGCGTCGCAGACGGAGGATCGCCCTCGTGCCGGGCGCACGCGGGTGATGCGACAACGCGGCGAGGTGTCGTGCCGGGCGTCGCGAGCCCGGTGAACCTTCCCGGTCACAGCACTGGGGCCCATCGGTCTCACGTTCGTACGAGTCTGTGAGCTGGGCCGATGGATCGGCGCGGGCGCGACCTCCAGTTTCCCGGGTTCGGGGGGTACTCTGCTGAACGCGGCCCTGAGAGCGAGGCATGGGCCGTAATCGCAAGGATGCATGGGTATTGCCCTGCGTTTACTCCTGCGGGATACGATCGCTGACAGTACGACGATCGGACGCCGGTCCGACGTTCGGTCCGCCCCACCCCTGCTGCCTCGGTGAGAAGGTACACGCATATGTTCGGAAGGCTCGGCGCTCCCGAGATCATCCTGATCCTCGTCGTCATTGTTCTGCTGTTCGGCGCGAAGAAGCTTCCTGACATGGCTCGCTCGCTCGGAAAGTCGGCCCGCATCCTCAAGAGCGAGGCCAAGGCCATGAAGTCCGAGGGCAGCCCGTCGGCCACCCCGGCCGAGCCGGCGACCGACACCACCCAGGACCAGGCCGCCCCGCGCACCATCAAGGCGGCGCCGGGTGACGTGACCAGTTCGCGTCCGGTCGCAGAGCCGACCGACTCCACCAAGCGCTGACCAACGGGCCGACGCAGGCATCCCCTGATCGGTGACGGCCTGCTGCACGAGATGAGGACGTGGGTTGCTCAAGTCTGCCCGCAAGCAGGAGACGGACCCAGAGGGCCGCATGCCCCTGGTGGAGCACCTGCGTGAACTGCGTAACCGGCTGGCGAAGGGTCTGCTGGGGATCGTCGTAGTCACCATCGTGGCCGCGTTCTTCTACAGGGGGATCATCGAGCTCTTCACCGACCCGGTACTGAAATCGGTCGGTTGCGAGTCGAGCTTCGCCGAACTCGCCAAGAGGGAGGACGGTACGTGTGCGCGTATCGTCCTGAACGGTCTGCTCACCCCGTTCACCCTCGCACTCAAGGTCTCCTTGATGGCAGGCATCGTCCTTGCCTCGCCGGTCTGGCTCTACCAGCTGTGGGCCTTCGTCGCGCCGGGACTGCACAAGCACGAGAAGAAGTACTCGCTCGCCTTCGTCGGCGCCGGCTTCCCGCTCTTCCTCGCCGGCGGATTCTTCGCGTACAAGACCCTGCCCACGATGGCGCGGGTGCTCCTGGACTTCTCGCCGGGCGGCGTCGACAACCAGTTGCCGCTGGATGAACTGCTCGATCTGATCACGCGCATGGTGGTGGTCTTCGGGCTCTCCTTCGAGCTGCCGCTGCTGCTCGTCATGCTGAACTTCGGCGGGATCATCACCGGCAAGCGGATGCTCGGCTGGTGGCGGGGCATGATCATGGGCATCACGGTCTTCGCCGCGGTGGCCACCCCCAGCACCGACCCGATGACCATGCTGATGCTCGCCGGACCGATCTGGGTGCTCTACTTCGTGGCCACGGTGATCTCGCTCCTCAACGACCGCCGCAAGGCAGAGCTCGCGGCGGCGGGGCCCGCCGACGACGAGGCGTCGGAGCTGGACCTCACCCCCGAGGACATCGGTGAGATCGAACCGGTCCCGTCCAGCCGTTCGTTGCCCAACCAGGCGAACTCGGACCATGACCGGGTCAACGGTTACGACGACATCACCTGACCTTGTAGGGTCCCCGGGTGACCAGCGAGATCACCCTCTTCGTCAATCCCACCGCAGGCAGCGGCCGGGGCGCGCGCGCCGCGCAGCCGGCCGCTTCCGCGTTGCGGGACGCCGGATTCTCCGTACGCACGGTTCTCGGCGAGGACGCCGACGACGCGCTGCGACGGGCCCGCGAGGCCGTCGCCGGAGGGACCGGCGCGCTGATAGCGGTGGGCGGGGACGGCATGATGTCCCTCGCCCTGCAGGCCGTTGCCGGGACGACGACCCCGCTCGGAGTCGTCGCTGTGGGGACGGGTAACGACTTCGCCCGCGCGCTCGGGATGCCGATACGGGATCCCGCCGCTGCCGGACGGCTGGCCGCCCAGGCGCTCAAGGGCGGTGCCGTCCGCGAGGTCGACCTCGGCAGGGTCGGTGAGCGGTGGTTCGGCTCCGTGCTCGCCTCCGGCTTCGACTCCCGGGTCAACGACCGGGGCAACCGGATGCGCTGGGTCGGCGGACGGTTCAAGTACGACCTCGCGATCCTCGCCGAACTCGCCGCGTTCAAGCCCATCCCGTACGGCGTCAGGCTGGACGGCGGACCGGTCCGGGAGATCGAGGCCACGCTCATCGCCGTCGGCAACGGATCGACCTACGGCGGAGGCATGCGGATCTGTGCGGACGCCGCCATGGACGACGGCCTCTTCGACGTGACCGTCGTCGGGGACTGCAGCCGCACCACACTCCTCAAGGTCTTCCCCCGCGTCTACAAGGGGACGCACCTCGATCACCCCCAGGTCACCGTGCACCGGGTCACCTCGATCGAGCTCGCCGCGGCCGGTGTCACCGCGTACGCGGACGGTGAGCAACTCGGGGCGCTGCCGCTCACCGCGACCTGTGTACCGGGTGCGGTGAGAGTGCTGGCCCCGGGTTCTCCCGGCGGGATTTAAAGATCGCGTCACTGTCGGTGGTGGCGGGTAGGCTCGTAGGCAAGATGACAGAGGACCTCTCACCAGCTGAGCGATACCAGGCTTCTCGGATCCGCGCCGCCGAGCTGGCCACCGCACTCGCGCCCTTCCGCGAGCTGTACGAGTTCGATCTGGACCCCTACCAGATCGAGGCATGTGAGGCGCTGGAGGCCGGCAAGGGGGTGCTCGTCGCCGCCCCCACCGGCTCGGGCAAGACGATCGTCGGCGAATTCGCGGTGCATCTCGCCCTCGAACAGGGCCGCAAGTGTTTCTACACCACCCCCATCAAGGCTCTGTCCAACCAGAAGTTCACCGATCTGGTCAAGCGCTACGGACCGGACAAGGTCGGTCTGCTGACCGGGGACAACAGTGTCAACGGCGACGCCCCCGTGGTTGTGATGACCACCGAGGTGCTGCGGAACATGCTGTACGCGGGCTCGCAGGCGTTGCGTGGCCTGGGTTACGTGGTGATGGACGAGGTGCACTACCTCTCCGACCGCTTCCGGGGCGCCGTGTGGGAGGAAGTGATCATTCACCTCCCGGACTCCGTGACCCTGGTGTCACTGTCGGCGACCGTGTCCAATGCCGAGGAGTTCGGCGACTGGCTCGACACGGTCCGCGGTGACACCGAGGTCATCGTCTCCGAGCACCGCCCCGTGCCGCTCTGGCAGCACGTGCTCGCGGGCCGCCGGATGTACGACCTCTTCGAGGAGGAGACCGATCACGGCGGCCGGGGCACGGGGCGCCGTGAGGTCAACCCCGACCTCGTGCGGCTCGCCCGGATGGAGAACCAGCGGGGATACAACCCGCGGGAACGCCGGCGCGGCAAGATGGTCCGTGAGGCGGACCGTGAGCGCGAGCGGCGCCAGCGCAGCCGGATCTGGACCCCGGCCAGGCCCGAGGTCATCGACCGGCTGGACGCCGAGGGGCTGCTCCCCGCCATCACCTTCATCTTCAGCCGGGCCGGCTGCGAGGCCGCCGTGCAGCAGTGTCTGCACGCCGGACTGCGGCTCAACGACGAGGACAAGCGCCGCCTGGTCCGCGAGATAGTCGAGGAGCGGACCGCGTCCATCCCCGGCGAGGACCTCCACGTCCTGGGCTACTACGAATGGCTCGAGGGGCTGGAGCGGGGCATCGCCGCGCACCACGCGGGCATGCTGCCCACCTTCAAGGAAGTCGTCGAGGAACTGTTCGTACGAGGCCTCGTCAAGGCCGTCTTCGCGACGGAGACCCTCGCCCTCGGCATCAACATGCCCGCGCGCTCGGTCGTCCTGGAGAAGCTCGTCAAGTGGAACGGCGAGCAGCACGCCGACATCACTCCCGGCGAGTACACGCAGCTGACCGGCCGGGCCGGGCGGCGCGGCATCGACGTCGAAGGTCATGCGGTGGTGCTGTGGCAGCGCGGCATGGACCCGGGGGCGCTGGCCGGACTCGCGGGCACGCGCACGTACCCGCTGCGCTCCAGCTTCCGGCCTTCGTACAACATGGCCGTCAACCTGGTGCATCAGTTCGGGCGGCACCGTTCGCGCGAGCTGCTGGAGACCTCCTTCGCGCAGTTCCAGGCCGACCGGTCCGTGGTCGGGATCTCCCGGCAGGTCCAGCGGAACGAAGAGGGGCTGGAGGGGTACCGGGAGGGCATGACCTGCCACCTGGGTGACTTCGAGGAGTACGCGCGACTGCGTCGCGATCTCAAGGAGCGGGAGAACGAGCTCGCCAAGCAGGGCGCCTCGCAGCGGCGGGCCGCCGCCGCGGCGTCCCTGGAGAAGCTCAAGCCCGGCGATGTCATCCATGTGCCCACCGGAAAGTTCGCCGGACTGGCACTGGTCCTGGACCCGGGGCTGTCCGCGGGCCGCACCAACGGGCACGGGCACCGCGGGCTTGAATACCACGACGGACCACGGCCGTTGGTGCTGACCTCGGAGCGTCAGGTCAAGCGGCTCGCCTCCATCGACTTCCCCGTTCCGGTGGCGGCCCTGGAACGGATGCGGGTGCCGAAGTCGTTCAATCCGCGCTCACCGCAGTCACGTCGCGATCTGGCCTCCGCGCTGCGAACCAAGGCCGGGCACATCGTGCCCGAGCGGCACCGCAAGGAGCGCTCCGCCGCGGCCGACGACCGTGAGATCGCCCGCTACCGGGCGGAGTTGCGCGCACACCCCTGTCACGGCTGCGACGAGCGTGAGGACCACGCGCGCTGGGCCGAGCGCTACCACCGGCTGCAGCGCGACACCAGGCAGCTGGAGCGGCGGATCGAAGGGCGGACGAACACCATCGCCCGCACCTTCGACCGGATCGTCGCGCTGCTCACCGAGCTCGACTACCTGCGCGGCAATGAGGTCACCGAGCACGGGCGGCGGCTCGCGCGGCTCTACGGCGAGCTGGATCTGCTGGCGAGCGAGTGCCTGCGGGCCGGGGTGTGGGAGGGCCTGAACCCCGCCGAACTCGCTGCGTGCGTCTCGGCGTTGGTGTACGAGGCACGGCAGGCCGACGACGCGGTCGCGCCCAAGCTGCCGTCCGGGCCCGCGAAGACGGCGTTGGGCGAGATGGTCCGGATCTGGGGTCGGCTCGATGCCCTGGAGGAGGAATTCAAGATCAACCAGGCGGAGGGGGTCGGGCAACGCGAACCCGATCTGGGGTTCGCCTGGGCCGTCTACATGTGGGCGTCGGGACGGACGCTGGACGAGGTGTTGGGCGAGGCTGACATGCCCGCCGGGGACTTCGTGCGGTGGTGCAAGCAAGTGATCGACGTGCTGGGGCAGATCGCGGCCGCGGCCCCGCGCGAGGGGAGTTCCGTGGGGCGGAGCGCGCGCAAGGCGGTGGATGAGGTGTTGCGGGGGGTCGTGGCCTACAGCTCCGTGGGGTGAGGCCCCACAGGGCTGCGGCGTTGCGGGGCGTGGCCGCCCGGTCAGAGGCCGCCCGACAGGCTCTCAGCCGTGGGTGAGCCTGCGGCGGGCCGGCCCGTCCCCGCCGGGCGAGAGAGGGCCGAAAGGCGCCGGGCGGGGACGGGCTTCGCCGGGCCGCCCGGCACCACCGGTACTACGCTGCTGTACGGGCCGCGTCCCGCTTCGCCACTTCCTCGCGGACGATCGGGATGACATGCCGCCCGAAGTCGATGGCGTCGTCCAGCAGGTCGTAGCCGCGGGCGGACAGGATCTCCACGCCCAGGTCGTAGTAGTCGAGCAGCGCCTGCGCGACCGTCTCCGGGGTGCCCACCAAGGCCGTCGAATTGCCGGCCCCACCGGTTTCCGCCGCGGTCGGCGTCCACAGCGCCCGGTCGTGGCGCTCCCCCTCGGCGGCCACCGCCAGAAGCCGTCGGGAGCCGGCGTTCTCCGGGCTGTTCAACGGGTGGCGGCGGCTCAACGGCGCGCCGGCCTTGCGGGCCTTGATCCGTGCCAGCGTTCGGTGGGCCTTCTCCCAGGCCAGTTCCTCGGTCGGGGCGATGATCGGCCGGAAGGCGACCTGGATCTTCGGTACGTTCGTGCGGCCCGCCGCCTGTGCCGCCGCCTTCACCGACGCGATCTGCTCCGCGGTCCGGGCCAGCGGCTCGCCCCACAGGCAGTAGATGCCGGCTTCCGCGCCCCCGGCCGCGTACGCCGCCGGTGAGGAACCCCCGAACGAGACACGCGGATGCGGCTGCTGCACGGGGAAGGTGTCGCTCACGAAGTCGTTGAAGCGGTAGTGCGCGCCCTCATGGTCGAAGGGTTCGTGCGAGGTCCATGCCTTCTTGATGATCTGGATGGCCTCACGGGTGCGCGCGTACCGCTCGTCCTTGGTGAGGAAGTCGCCCTCGCGCTGCTGCTCGTGGTCGTTGCCACCGGTGATGAAGTGCACGGCGAGACGACCGTCGCTGATCCGGTCCAGGGTCGCGAAGGTCTTGGCCGCGAACGTCGGGTACGAGACGTTGGGACGGTGCGCGACCAGGATCTGGAGCTTCTCGGTGCGCGCCGCGACGTAGGCCGCGGCCGGGGATGGATCGGGGGAGCCGGACCCGTAGGCGAACAGCACCCGGTCCCAGCCGTGGTCCTCGTGCGCGCGGGCCAGTTCGAGCGTGTACTCCTTGTCGAAGGACGCCCCGGAGCGGGCTGTCACCTCGGAACCTTCGTTGGTTGCTGCGATGCCGAGAAACTCGACGGGCATGGCGAAGCCTCATCTCGTGCTGCGGGAAACCGGTCGTGTGAAGTGCTGACGTCGGAGCCGTCAGGAACAACACGAGGCGGACCACACTCGACCGAAGTCGATGTGGTCACGGGTGACCAGCCGCAGCTGAGGGCGCATCTGCCCAGTGGAACAGGCGTGTTGGTGCCACGTCAACCGATTCCGGTGTCCACGACCCGGGCACGCCCGCCGGAGCTCGGGGGATCGCGGGTGTCAGGGCCCGGCGGCCGGTGGCGCGGACGGCTCGACGGGGTGCGTGGACAGGCCCGCGCGACAGGCCAGTTGGAGCGCGAGGCGGACATCCGGCTCGTTCAGATCGGCGCCCGTGAGCTGGACGATCTTGCGGATGCGGGCGCCCACCGCGTTCCGGTGCAGATGCAGGGCCTGTGCCGCACGGGCGGGCGAGTTGTTGTGGTCCAGGTACCCCTGGAGCGTGCGCAGCAGTGGCTCGGCCCGCTCCGGACCCAACGCCAGGACCGGGGCGAGGAGTTCGGCCACCGCCTCGCGCGCCGTGTCCGAGGCGTACCACTCCAGCAGCATGCGGTCGAGGCCCACCGCGTCATGGGCGGCCACCGCGGGCCCCGCGTCACGCGGTACGACCGCGCGGGCCTCACGGGCGGAGGTGCGGATGCCCAGCGGGCCCCGGTGCGGTGAGCCCACACCGCATCTCAACCCGGCCTCCGGACGCAGTCCGGCCAGCCGGTCCACCACACGCCGGGCACGGGCCAAAGTGGCGTGCCGCCCGTCCGCCCCCGGATCGGCGGGCCAGGTGCTCAGCAGGACGAGGGCGTCGTCGACCAGGGCGGCGTTCCACTGAACGGTGTCCGGGGGCGGGGAAGCGGGCGTGCCGGGAGGCGTCCCAGGCTGGTCCCAGGTCCGCAGCAGGGTCAGCGCCTGGGACATCACCGCGTCCAGGGCCTTCGGCCGGTCCGTCGCGTCGAGGCCGCCCGCCTCCACCCGCAGCGCGATGTGCCAGCCGTCCACGGGCAGCGCGAGCGCCCGCCCCCGCGCGGCCAAACGGGCGGCCTGGTCCTGCGGCGCCACGAGCAGCTCGGCCAGCAGCCGGCCGCGGGAGCGCACGGGGACGTCGCCGTGGCCGCCGCCCGCCGCAGCGAGGGCCGCCAGCGCGAGGACGGAGCGCACCGCCGCTCCCGCGTGACCGGGGCGGGCCGGGGCCGCGAGCCGGATCTCGCCGTCCGGGCCCGCAGCGGCGGCACCCTCCTCGCCCGGACCCGCCGTCCGCAGCTCCACCGGTACGCCGAGGGCGCGGGCCGCCGCCGCGGCCACCCGGTCCGGGTCACCCGCGACGGTCGTCACCTCCCGCGCCGCTGCGGCGACCCGGGCCAGCGCGTCGGCCGCGGACCCGGCCACCGCCCGCTCCACGGCCACCACGAGCGCGGCGAGATCCCCGTCCGTGTACAGCACCGCGACGCGGCCCCGCTCGGCGAGCGCCCGCGCCGTGGCCGTCACCTCGGCGGGCAGCCCGTGGGGTGCCTGCGTCACGCCGGTCAGGACCAGCGCGGCGGCCCCGGCCGCCGCAGCGTCCCGCACCGCCACATCCAGCAGATGCCCCGGCACCGGCGTCAGCAGCACGGCGATCGTCCCGGTGGGCATGGCGGCGAGCCGGTCCGGGCGCGGCTCCAGACGTACCCCTGTGACGTCCACCGCGTCGAGCGGGCCCACCAGCGGGCGGACCTCGTCCAGTCCGGGGGAGGAGAGGAGTTCCAGGATGCTCGGCATGCGTCCAGTGTGCCCGAAGCACATCGACCCGCTCAATCATGGGTCAATGGCCCATTCGGGGCGCGTTCCGTCTCCCTAGGCTGGATTCATGAACGTGGACGCCGGAGCACTCGCCGACTTCGCGCGGGGCTGTGCCGTCCTGGGATCAGGGGGCGGCGGACCCGCCGATGTGACCCTTCCCGTCGCCGGACAGGCGATCGAGGAGTGCGGTCCGGTGTCCGTCGTCGACCCGGCCACACTGCCCGCGGACGCGCTCGTCATGCCCGTCGGGCTCGTGGGTTCGCCCGCGGTCGCCGCCGAGCGGCTCGGCGGCCGGGACGAGCCGGCACGCCTGCGTGCCCGCTTCGAGGCGCTGCACGGTGCGCCGGTGACCGCGGTGATGAGCAGCGAGATCGGCGGCCTCAACGGCTGTGTGGCCGTCGCCTGGGCGGCCCGGCTGGGCCTGCCGCTGCTCGACGCCGACTCGATGGGGCGCGCCTTTCCCCGCATGGACCAGAACGTCCTGGAACTCGCCGGGCTGCGCCCGGGACCGGCCGTCCTCGCCGACGAACACGGCCACACCGTCGTCGTCGACGAGGTGGACGGCGCGCACCTCGAACAGTTCGCCCGCGCCGCCGTCGTCGCCTTCGGCGGGCGTGCCGCCTCCACCGACTATCCCCTCACAGCCGGGCAGGCGGCCCGGTACGCCGTCGCCGGATCGGTCACGCGCGCACTCGCCCTCGGCCGCGGTGAGGGGCCCGCACCGCTGCTCACCGGCAAGGTCTCCTCGGTCCGCAGATACGCCACCGAGGACGCCGACGGTGACGACGCGACGGGCGTCCTGCTGGAGGGCGCGGGCCCGGACGCGGGACGGCTGGTGCTCGTCGAGGCCCGCAGTGAATTCGTCGCGGCCCTGGAGGACGGCACGCCGCTCGCCATCGTGCCGGACGTGATCGCGCTGGTCGACGTAACGACGGGCTGGGCCGTCCCGGTCGAGGAGGTCCGCTACGGTCTGCGCGTCCATCTCGTCACGATGTCCTCCGCCCCGGCCTGGTACACGCCGAACGGCCTGCGCCTGGCAGGTCCGTCCGCCTTCGGCCTCGCAGGCCTCGCAGGCCTCGGAGCCGACGGCGGGTCCGGCGGTTCTCCAGGACCCCGTGGACGTGTGCGGGACGGCTCTTCGAGCACCGACGGCCGCCCCTCGCGGGGAGGTACCCCGTGATCCTCGGAGTGGATGTCGGACCCACCAACACCGATGCCGTCCTCCTCGACGGCGACCGGGCGGTACGGGCCGTCAAGGTGCCCTCGATCCCCGGTGACGCCGTCGGGTCGCTCGCCGCCGCCGTCGGTGCGCTGCCCGCCGAACCGCGCCGCCGGGCCACCCAGCTCGCGGTGGGTCTGCGGGTCGCCGCCCGTGCGGTGCGGGAGCAGGACGGACTGGCCCGGGTCGGAGTGCTGCGCGTCGGGGGCTCTGCGGCCGACGCCGTGCGGCCGTTGTTCGGCTGGCCCGAGGCGCTGCGCGACGCCGTGTGCGCCGGCACCGCGAACGTCGCGGGCGGCGGGGGCCTCGCACCGCGTGACACCACACCGCTCGACCGGGACGCCGTCGCCCGGTTCGGCGCCGCACTCGCGGGCCGCGCCCAGGCCTTCGCCGTCACCGCCGTGTTCTCGCCCGTCGACGGCAGTCAGGAGCGGGAAGCCGCAGAGATCCTGCGTGCCGAGACGGGCCCGGACACGACCGTTCTGCTCTCCAGCGACGTCGGCACCCTCGACCTGCTGGCCCGCGAGAACGCCACGGTCCTCGACGCGGCGCTGTCCGTGCTCGTGGCGCGGGTCGCCGACGAACTGACCGCCACCCTCCCGGGCCTCGGCCTCGCCCCCGGTGCCGCTGTCCTCGTCACCCGCAGCGACGGCACGCTGATGAGCCTGGAGTATCTGCGCCGCCAGCCCGGACTCAGCCTGGGCAGCGGTCCGGCCTGCACCATCCGCGGCGCCGGACTCCTGGCCGGACTCCGCGACGCCGTGGTCGCCGACATCGGTGAACTCCGCGCCCGGGTCGGCGCCCTGACCGGCGGCTACCCGCAGGAAGCCGGTCCCGGCGAGCGCATCGGCGGCGTCCCGGTCACTCTGCGCTTCCCCGACCTGATCACCGTGGGCGCCGACGCACACCGCGAACTGGCCGAGGCGGCCGACCGGATGCGCCCCTCGGCCGGCCTCCTCCCGCTGATCCTGGTCGGTGGCGGGGCGGGCGGCGTGCCAGGCCGCGTCCTCACCGGATTCGACGTCGTACGCCCCGAACACGGCGGCGTCGCCGGGGCGTTCGGCGCGGCGGCCAGCCCGGTCGGCGGGCAGTACGACCGGATCGTCCGCCGGGGACCCGGCCGCCGCCTCGACGCCGTGCGCGACGAGGTGCGGGACCTGGCCCGCGCCGGTGCCGTACGGGCCGGGGCCGATCCCCGGCGCGTGCACACCCACGCGGAGCCGGACCTGCCGGTGCCCTATCTGCCGGGTGCGGTGCTCCTTCGCGCACGAGCCGCAGGACCGCCACTCCCGCTCTGAACCCCGCTCCCCACTCCCCGCTTTCTCCCGCTCGGAGCAGCCCGGTGCCGTGCTGCTGCGCCCTCCTGCCCGCCCCGCCCACCCAAGGACTGTCCCCATGACCCAGCAGTTCGATGTGCATCCACAGCCATCCGCGCACCAGCAGCCGGAGCGACAGGAGTCGCAGGCGGACGACGACTACCCGCTGGAGCGGGTGCCGCGCGCGGCCCGCTACTCCTGGTTCAACGTCGCCGTGCAGCGTTTCGGCCAGCTCTCCGACCTGACCCAGTTCCTGCTGGGCGCCGCGCTCGGCGCCGGGCTCTCCTTCTGGGGCGCGTTCTGGGCGTTCACGCTCGGCTCGGTGATCCTGGAGATCGTCTGCATCTTCGTCGGCATCGCCGGTATGCGGGAGGGCCTGTCCACCTCGATGCTGGTCCGCTGGACCGGCTTCGGACGTTACGGCTCCACCCTCATCGGACTCGTCATCGCGGTCAGCCTCTTCGGCTGGTTCGGTGTGCAGACGGCCGTGTTCGCGGCCGGACTGCACTCCATCGTCCCCGCGCTGCCCGTCTGGGCGTGGTGCCTGATCTGCGGACTCGGGGTCACCGCGCTCGTGCTGCGCGGCTTCCGCGCCATGGGCTGGACCGCGTTCGTCACCGTCCCCGCCTTCCTGGGCCTGGCGGGCTGGGCGATGATGGTCGAGTTCTCCCGGCACAACATCGGCGATCTGGTGGCGTCCGCGCCGTTCGGCGCCCACATGTCCATCGCCACCGGCGCGACGATAGTCGCCGGCTCGTACATCGTCGGTGCCGTCACCACCCCCGACATGACCCGCTTCAACCGCAACACCGGCGATGTCGTCAAGCAGACCGTCGTGGGCATCAGCCTCGGCGAGTACGTCCTGGGCCTCGGCGGTGTGCTGCTCGCCTACGCGGTGAAGTCCTCCGACCTGATCGCCATCATCACGTCCTCCTCCGGCGTCATCGGCGTCATCGTCCTGGTCTCCGCCACCGTGAAGATCAACAACTGGAATCTGTACTCGTCCTCGCTCGGTCTGATCGGCGCCGTCGAGGCGCTCTTCAAGGTCCGGCTGAACCGGGTCGGTACGACCGTCATGATCGGTGTGCTCGGCAGCCTCGCCGCCGCGGCCGGAATCCTGGATCGCTTCACCGACTTCCTGACGGTGCTCGGCGTCCTCACCCCGCCGGTCGCCGGGATCATGGTCGCCGAGTACTTCGTGGTGAAGAAGTGGCGCCCGCAACTCGACGCGTCCCGCTCCCTCGGACGGCTGCCCGAGACGGAACCCGGCTGGGTTCCGGCCACGATCGTCCTGTGGGCCGCCGCGTCCCTGTTCGGCTGGCTCGGGGACCACTACCAGTGGTGGGGGATCCCGGCGCTCAACTCCCTGCTGCTGGCCGGGCTCGGCTATGTCGTCCTCGGCAAGCTCGGCCTGGTGCGTGGCGCCCGGGAACTGCCGTTCGACCAGCCCGCACGCCCTGCCGCGGCGATCGAGGCGGAGGCGGGCACGGCCTGGTCGTCGAAGGCCACCGCCTGACCCGTACGCCCCACTCGAAACCCCACCCCCTACGAAAGACGGACACACCATGCGCATCGGAATCGACGTCGGAGGCACCAACACCGACGCCGCCCTCCTGGGGGACGACGACCGGATCATCGCGACCGCGAAGACCCCCACCACCTCCGACATCACCTCCGGTGTCACCGCGGCGATCCGGGCGCTCGACCCGCCGATGGACTCCGTCGACGCCGTCATGATCGGCACCACCCACTTCCTCAACGCCCTGATCGAGGGCGCCCGCCTCGCACCCGTCGCCGCCGTACGCCTCGGCCTGCCCGCGACGGCCGCTCTGCCGCCGATGACCGACTGGCCCGAGCGCCAGCGGGCGGCCGTCGGCGGACACGGCTATCTCTGCCACGGCGGACGGGAGTTCGACGGACGGCCGCTGTCGCCGCTCGACCCGGAGGAACTGAAGCGCACCGCCGCCGACATCGCCGCTCGCGGACTGACCTCGGTGGCCGTCTCGTCGGTGTTCTCCCCGGTCGCCGAGGACGACGAGCGCCGCGCCGCCGAGATCCTCGGCGCGGAGCTGGGACCCGGCGTCCACTTCTCGCTCTCGCACGAACTGGGCAGGGTCGGGCTGCTGGCCCGCGAGAACGCCACGATCATCAACGCTGCCCTGCGGGACCTGGCGACCGCGATCGTGGAGTCCTTCGCCAAGTCGCTCGCCGAGGTCTCGCTGACCGCCCCGTTCTTCCTGTCGCAGAACGACGGCACCCTGATGGACGTGGACTTCGCCCGCGCCTACCCGGTGGCGACCTTCGCCTCCGGGCCCACCAACTCGATGCGCGGCGCCGCGTTCCTCTCCGGTCTCGGCGACTGCGCGGTCGTGGACGTCGGCGGCACGACCGCGGACGTCGGCATACTGGCCGGCGGCTTCCCGCGCGAGGCGGCGGGCGAGAGCGAGGCCGCGGGCATCCGCACCAACTTCCGTATCCCCGACGTCCTCTCGCTCGGTATCGGCGGCGGATCCCTGGTGGCGGCCGACGGCGAGACGGGCCCCCGCTCGGTCGGCTTCCGGCTCACCGAGGAGGCGCTCGTCTTCGGCGGCAGCACCCTGACGGCGACCGATCTCGCGGTCGCGGCGGGCCGCGCCGACATCGGCGACCGCTCGCGAGTCGCCCATCTGGACCGCGAGTTCACCGCCCGCGCCCTCGACCGGATCGCGGAGCGGCTGGCCGAGACCGTCGACCGGATGCGCACCTCGGCGGGCCCGCTGCCGGTCGTCGCGGTGGGCGGCGGCAGCGTGCTGGTGCCCTCGGCGCTGCCCGGCTTCGACGATGTGCGCCGCCCCCGCCACTTCGACGTCGCCAACGCGGTGGGCGCCGCCATCGCCCAGGTCGGCGGAGAGGTGGACCGGGTCTTCCAGGTCCCCGAGGGGCGTCGCGACTCCGTACTCGCCGAGGCCCGCGAGGAGGCCGTGGCGCGGGCCGAGAGCGCGGGCGCCAGGCCCGGCACGGTCCGCATCGTCGACGTGGAGGAGGTGCCGCTCGCCTATCTGCCGGGCGGCGCGACCCGCATCCGGGTCAAGGCGGTCGGGGACCTCGACCTGAACGGCATCGGCAGCACCCGCGCCCCGGCCGGGGCGCGCGACACCCATGGAGCAGCGTCACATGCGTGAGATCAACCTCGACAACCTGGACGACATCGCGCGCGGCGCGGGCATCCTCGGCACCGGCGGGGGCGGCGACCCGTACATCGGCAAGCTGCTGGCCCGGGAGGCCATCCGCGCGTACGGCCCGGTCCGGCTCGTCGCCTTCGACGAGGTGCCGGCCGACGCGACCGTCGTACCCGTCTCGGGCATGGGCGCGCCGACGGTGCTGCTGGAACGCGTCCCGGCCGGCGGCGAGGAAGTCGCGGCGCTGCGTGCCCTGGAGAAGCACATCGGCCGCCCCGCCACCCACATCGCACCGATCGAGGTCGGCGGCGTCAACTCCATGCTGCCCATCGCCTGCGCCGCGCAGGCGGGGCTGCCGCTGGTCGACGGCGATGCCATGGGCCGCGCGTTTCCCGAGGCGCAGATGGTGCTGCCCGGCCTGATCGGAGTGGCCAACACGCCGATGGCGCTCGCCGACGACAAGGGCAACAGCATCATCGTCGACGCCGTCTCCAACCACGCCGCCGAGCGCATCGCCCGAGCCGTCTGCGTGGAGCTCGGCTGTCAGATCTCCAGCGCCGACACCGTGATGCGGGGGGATCAGCTCGCCGACGGTCTCGTCCCGGCCACGATGACGCTCGCCGAACGTCTCGGCGCGGCCGTCCGTGAGGCGCGCGCGGCGCACACCGACCCGGTGGACGCGGCCCGTGCCATGCTGTCCGGCACCCATCTGCTGACCGGCAAGGTCGTCGACGTCAGCCGCCGCACCCAGGGCGGTTTCGCCCGCGGCGGCGCTCGCATCGAGGGCATCGGCGACGACGCGGGCCGGGTCCTGGAACTCGGTTTCCAGAACGAGCACCTGCTCGCCACCCGCGACGGCGAGACGGTCGCCACCACGCCCGACCTCATCTGTGTGCTGGACACCGACACCGGTGACCCGGTGACGACGGAGGGCCTGCGCTACGGCCTGCGTGTCAGTGTCCTCGCGGCCCCCTGTGACCCGCGCTGGACCACCCCGGGCGGTCTGGCCCTCGCCGGGCCGAGGTACTTCGGGTACGACGTGGACTACCTCCCGTTCCGGCAGGCCTGACCACCCACGGACCCGGGCGTCGGACCGGTGCCGCCGCTCCCGTCCGCCGACGGCCGGTCCGCTTCACGCGGACCGGCCGGGGCGCCTTGTCTCAGACCGTCTTCCTGCCGGTCTTCATCGACGCGCCCACGCAGACCAGACCCAGCAGCACGGTCAGTCCGCCGATGATGACGTTGTTGAGGATGACGCTGAGGCCCGGGCCGCTGCCGACGACCCACGTCGAGGCGATGATCCAGGCACCGATCGCGCAGATGGCCCAGCTCAGGCCGTACATCCGCTCCGGCATGACGGTGAACCCGAGGCCCAGCGCCGCGATCGCGATGCCCATGATCAGGTTGTGCGCCACGAGTGTGGGCTGAGTTGTCGTGAAGTGGAGCACCCAGGGCGAGATGGCGCAGTACAGACCGATGAGGAACACCGGTGCGTCCACGAGGGCCACGTCACGGCCACCGAGCATTCGGGCGTAGCGGTCGCGCATTTCGGAAACATCGGGGTGACTGGCCATGTCACGGCCGGTGTGCGAGAGGTTCGACATGGGGTTCGTCTCCTTCGCTCGTGCAGACCCGGCTTCCGTTCTGTGCGCTGAGCGGCCTGCATGTCCATTCTGCGCTTATCTCACCCTTATGTGTAGATTCAAGGCGTGCGGATGTCCGTCGAATCCGCAACGGGCGGGCCCGCGTCCAGCCGTCGGGCGAGGGTCGCCAGATCGGCGGTCCGCAGCACGCGGTCCCCGTGTCCCGGCAGCGGTACATGCAGGGGCCCGGTCCAGCACTGCGGAATCGCGGCGAAGCCGCACACCGCCCCCGCCAGGCCACCGGTCACCGCCGCGACCGTGTCCGTGTCACCACCGACGTCGACCGCCACGGCCAGGGCGTTCTCGAATGAGGCGGCCGTCGCGACCGGGTCCTCGGCCAAGTGACAGTTCTGGGGCGTGGTGAGCCGTGCTCCGAGGAGCGGTCCATGCGATCGGCGTGTGCCCCGGCTCAGGGCACGTCGACCACCACCGAGTGCCAGCCGGTCGCACCATTGGGTACGGTGCCGACGCGGTCGCCGGTCTGGGTGGCGCCGGTCCCGTCGGTGGCGCGGACCTCCAGGGTGTGCCGGCCGGAGGTGGCGGGCCACTCCCACACCCACTGACGCCAGGTGTCACGGCTGTCCGCGGCGGCCAGCCGGGCCGTGTGCCAGTCCCCGCCGTCCACCCGGACCTCGACCCGGGAGATGCCCCGGTGCTGGGCCCAGGCGACCCCGGCCACCGGCACGATGCCGGCCTTCGGGGAGGCGAACGGGCGGGGGGTGTCGATCCGTGACTCGGTCTTGATCGGTGCCTGCTGCGACCAGGACTGTTCGACCCAGTAGGCGTCGTAGGCGGCGAACGTGGTGAGCTCGATGTCCTTGATCCACTTGCAGGCCGACACGTATCCGTAGAGGCCGGGAACGATCATCCGGACCGGAAAGCCGTGCTCGAAGGGCAACGGCTCGCCGTTCATGCCGAGAGCGAGCATCGCGTCGCGCCCGTCCATCACCGTCTCGACCGGTGTGCCGATCGTCATGCCGTCGACGGAACGCGCCACGATCTGGTCGGCCGGACCGCCCTTCGACGGGGGGCGCACGCCGGCCTCGCGCAACAGATCGGCCAGCCGTACACCGATCCACCGGGCGTTGCCGACCAAGGGTCCGCCGACTTCGTTGGACACACACGCGAGCGTGACGTCCCGCTCGATGATCTCGCGGCGCAGCACATCCTGGAAACCGATCTCCACCGGCCGCGCGACACCCTTTCCGTGGATCCTCAGACGCCATTCGCCGGCGTCGACCTGGGGTACGACCAGAGCGGTGTCCACCCGGTAGAAGTCCTTGTTGGGGGTGATGAAGGAGCTCAGCCCCCGGATCCTGAGATCGGCGCCCGGCGGGATGGCCGGTGCGGCGGAATCGGGTACCGGGAGGACCAGGTTGTGACGTGAGGCGGCGGCCCCGGCCTGGACGGATGACGTGAGCCGCCGTCCCAGGAGTCCCGCGCCCGCCGAGGCCGCCGCCGCCGCGGTCGCCGCGACCACGAAGCCGCGCCGGTCGAAGGTGCCTTGCGGTTCCGCGTCCCTCTCCCCAGCCGCGGGAGAGGGACGCGGAACCGGGGCGAGCCGTCCGACCAGGAGATACAGCACGCCTGCGGCCACCAGGGCACCCACCACCGAGGGCAGGGCGTCGGCCGGTGCGCCTTCCGGACGTCCCACCGCCGACACCGCCCCGACCAGACCGAAGACCAGGACGGCGGCGGAACCGAGCCGAGCGTGCCGCAGCGCCAGCATTCCGATTCCTGCGGCGAACAACGCCAGGAGGACCAGAATGCCGAGCTGGAGCACCAGCTTGTCGTCGGTGCCGAAGTTCCTCACGGCGAAGTCCTTCACGGCCGGGGGAGTGCGGTCGATCACCGCACCGCCCACCGCCGTGACCGGTCCTGCCTCGGGACGTACGACAGCCGCGACCAGTTCGGCGACGGCCAGGGCGCAGAACCCGGCGATCAGGCCGCTGAGCGCGGCGAGAGCTGCGCGTGCCCGGCGGGACCGCCCGGACCGTGCGGCCACGGCCTGCTGCGAATCGTCTCGGTCTTCACTCACGACCGGGATTCGTCGCCGGAAGCCGGACGGATTGGTTCATCACCCGAATGGGTGTGAGTTCCTTGGACCACGGAATGCTCACGATCGGCGGACCCCTGGCGTGGCGGACCGTCACCGGGGACGACACCACCGAGCCGTTCGGAACGGGCGTCATCCGGGTTCGTTCCCCTGCCGCCCTGTCAGTCCAGGCCCCGCGCCCGTTCGAACCGGGCGCGTGCCTCCGCGAGGTCGATGAGCGGATCCGGGTAGTCGATCGCGGACCGGCGCGGACCGGTCAGTTTCCACGGCTCATGGATCTCGCCGTCCGCCACCTCGGCGAGCTCCGGCACCCAGCGGCGCACTTAGGCCCCGCTCGGATCGAACCGCTTGCCCTGGACCACCGGGTTCAGGATCCGGTTGGGGCGGGTGTCGGTGCCGGTACCGGCCATCCACTGCCAGTTGAGCTGGTTGTTTGCCGGGTCCCCGTCGACCAGCAGGTCCAGGAAGTGCCGGGCACCGACCCGCCAGTCCACGTACAGCGTCTTGGTGAGGAAGCTCGCCACCAGCATGCGCCCCCGGTTGTGCATCCAGCCCTGGTGCGCCAGCTGCCGCATCGCCGCGTCGACCACCGGGTAGCCGGTGCGTCCCGTGCGCCAGGCCTCGATCTCGTCCACGTCGGACCGCCAACGGTCGTGCCGTGGACGGTAGTCGTCCCAGGCGGCGTCCGGCCGGGCGGCGAGCACCTGGTGATGGAAGTCCCGCCACGCCAGCTGCCGCACGAACGCGTCGGCGCCCGGCCCGCCCCGCTGTCGCGCCCGGTCGATCACTTCCACCGCCGAGAGAGTGCCGAAGTGGAGATGGGGGGAGAGCCTGGAGGTCGCGTCGCCGGCCAGATCGTCGTGGCCGCTCTCGTAGTCGGCCACGGGGCCGTTCAGCCAGGACGACAGCAGCCGACGTCCGGCCCTCTCGCCGCCCCTGGCGAGCCCGGGGGAGACCCCGGCCACCCCGCCAGCGATGTGCAGGTTGCGCGCGCCGGTCTCCATGACCACGGCGAGGACGCCGGCCACGGCCTCCGCGTCGCGGACGATCAGCCGGCCACCGCGCCGGCGCAGCTCCGCGTCGAGATCGGCCAGACAGTCGGCGAGGAACGCCCGCCGGTTCGGTGCGTCGAAGCCGGTCCGGCGAATGCAGGCGTCCCGTACGAAGAGGGGGACGACACGATCCGCGTCGCGCAGCGCGGCGTGCAGTACGGGGTTGTCGTGCAGCCGTAGATCCGAGGTGAACAGTGCCACCGAGACGTTCATGGTCGAGCACCTCTCAGCGAAGGGTGGGTCAGGCGGCCGGGAAGGTCAGCAGGGCCACCGGCGCAGATGTCGGTCGGGCGGACCCGCCGGCCGGTTCCACGGTGATGCCTATGCCGGAGGCCAGGTCGACAGGGCCGTCCAGCAGCGTCGCGTACTGCGTCGTCGAGGTGTTCGCCGCGTTCATGAGGCCCGCGGAACGCATGGTGCCCGCGTCGTCGAACCACAGCTGGTACACCTTGCCGACGGGTGGTTCCCGCATGCCCGACGCCAGGAAGACGGCGCGGTTCTCCTTCTCCGAAACGATCACGGTGCCCCTCGCCCCGCCCGCGAGCGTGCGGGACCCGGCACGGGCGTCCGGTGCTGCCAGGACTTGGGTCAGCTGCTCGTTCTGCCGTTGTGCGGCGCGGGCGTCCTGCCGGGCGCTGCGGGTCTCCTGATGCTGCCACACGGCGATCCCGCCGAATCCGGCGGCGGCCGCCAGACAGGCGGCGAGGGTGAACCTCGGCCACCGGCCCGTCCGGTTCGCGCTGCCCCGGTGTGCGACCGCCGGACGTCCGACGGTGACTCCTGCCGTACGGTCGCGATCTCCCGCAGCACCCGTTCGCGCAGGTCGCGAGGCGGGATTCCGGCCGCCGCGAGCCCGAGCCGGGTGGCGGTCCCGGACAGCTCCCGTACCTCGACGGCGCAGGCCCGGCAGTCGCCGAGATGCCGTTCGAACTCGTCGCGCTCGGCGTCCGGCAGCGCGTGCAGGGCATACGCCCCCGTCAGCGTGTGCAGTTCGGCGTTGCTCATGTGCTCACCCCGAGGCAGTCGCGCAGCCGGATCAGTCCGTCGCGCAGGCGTGTCTTGATCGTCCCGAGCGGTACGGAGAGCAACTCCGACACCTCGCGATACGTCAGCCCCCGGTAGTACGCGAGGGTCACGGACTGTCGTTGCAGTTCGGAGAGGGTCCGCATGCAGCGGCGGACCTGCTCGCGCTCCAGCCGGCTCTCGACCTGCTCGGTGACCTCGTCGAAGGCGGGCGTGCGGTCCAGCAGTGCGGCCCTGTGCTCGCGGGCCGCCGACGCCTCGGCCGAGCGCACCCGGTCCACGGCCCGGCGATGGGCCAGGGTCAGCACCCAGCTCATCGCGCTGCCGCGGGCGGCCCGGAACCGAGGGGCTGTGCGCCACACCTCGACCAGCACCTCCTGCGCGACCTCCTCCGACTGGGCGGGATCGCGCAGCACGCTCCGCACCAGTCCGAGGACCGGCCCGCTGACCTCGTCGTACACCTCGGCGAAGGCGTCCTGGTCCCCTCGGGCGACCATCCCCAGAAGCTCCTGGAGATCGGGCCCCGCCGAGGGCGCGGCGCCGATGTACACGGCTTCTTTCACGCGGGTTTCCTCCCTGATCGCGCGTCTGCTCTCCGGGTGATCCGGAGCCGACGGCGGCGCGGATTGGTTTGCGCGAAATCCTTCCACGCCGGGCTCATTTCGCGATACATCGTGGTTGACGCGTCCGGGTGAACGCGATATGTTCGCTCACGAGTATTCGACGACGAGGTCAAGGGCGGTGAGGGGCGGGTGGCCAGGCGGCGCAAGCTCAGCAATCCACTGGCGCTCACGGTCATGGTGCTGCTCGCCGAGCGCTCCATGCACCCGTACGAGATCGCCCAGACGCTGCGCCGACGCGGCAAGGAACACAGCGTCAAGATCAATTTCGGCTCGCTGTACACCGTCGTCCAGAACCTGGAGAAGCACGGTTACGTCGAGGTCGCGGGCGTCCAACGGCAGGGCAACCGCCCCGAGCGCACGCTCTACGGGATCACCGAGGCCGGGCGGGCGGAGATGCTCGACTGGCTCTCCGATCTGCTCGCCGTACCGGCCGCCGAGTATCCGGTCTTCGAGACGGCGCTCTCACTTCTTCCGGTGCTGCCGCCCAAGGACGTGGCGGAGTTGATGGAGACCAGACAGGCGGCGCTGGCGGTCCATGCCGCGGCGCTCCGGGGAGTGCTGGGTCAACTGGGGGAGGAGCTGCCCCGCGTCTTCGTCGTCGAGACCGAGTACCAGCTCCACATGATCGACGCCCAGCTGGAGTGGATCAAGAACTTCCACACGGAACTCACCGAGTGCACGATCGGTGGCATCGATGAGTGGAAGTCCTTCCACGAAACCGGTGAAGTCCCGCAGAACTGGCAGGACCTGGACGAGCAGGAAATCGTCCTGG
Source organism: Streptomyces sp. NPDC047515 (assembly GCF_040643055.1). Classification (NCBI taxonomy): domain Bacteria; kingdom Bacillati; phylum Actinomycetota; class Actinomycetes; order Kitasatosporales; family Streptomycetaceae; genus Streptomyces; species Streptomyces sp. NPDC047515. The sequence goes on along the minus strand of NZ_JBEYTM010000007.1, from coordinate 195,504 downwards.
ACCCGGAGCGGAAGGCCTGACACAGGACCGAAGAAAGAGAAAGACCCCGGTGGAAGCTGTTGGAGCAGCGACCGCCGGGGTCTCGAACCCCGGACCGGCCACGCCGTGAAGGCGAGCCGGGCGATCGAGGTGCGGCACACCCAGGATAGCCCGGCGCTCTTCACGCGGATCGGCTCGGCATGCCCGAGTGCTCGGTGCTCCCGAGCACCCCGCTGACCACAGGAGAGCTCTGTCATGAGCACCCGTGCGCCCGCAGTGGCGGCGCGACACCTGATCAAAACCTATCCGGGCGAGGTCACCGCACTGGCCGGCATGGACCTCGACGTCGATGCCGGTACGATCTTCGGACTCCTCGGCCCCAACGGTGCCGGGAAGTCCACCACCGTCAAGATCCTCACCACCCTGGCCCGTCCCGACTCGGGCACCGCGAGCGTCGCCGGACATGACGTGCTGCGCCAACCCGACCGGGTCCGCCGCGCGATCGGAGTCGTCGCCCAGAAGTCCGGCGCCGACCCGGTCGCCACCGGCCGCGAGAACCTCCTGCTCCAGGGCAGGCTCTACGGAATGCGGGGCGCCGCCGTCCAGCGCCGCGCTGACGAACTGCTGGACCGCTTCGTTCTCGCCGACTCCGCGAACCGCCAGGTCAAGGGGTACTCCGGCGGTATGCAGCGACGCCTCGACGTGGCGCTCGGCCTGGTCCACCGCCCCGAGGTGCTCTTCCTCGACGAACCCACCACCGGACTCGACCCCGAGGCCCGCACGGCCATGTGGGACGAGATCTCCCGGCTGGCCGGCGACGAGGGGCTGACCATCGTCCTCACGACGCACTATCTGGAGGAGGCCGACCGGCTCGCCGAACGCATCGCGATCGTCGACCGCGGCCGGGTCGTCGTCCAGGGGACCCCCGACGGCCTCAAGGGTGAACTCCGGGGCGACGCCGTCCACCTGGAGCTGCGCGCGGACGGCGACACGAGGGCGGTCGACGCCGCGCTCACCGGACTGCCCGGGGTGTACGAGGTGCTGGTCGACGGCCGACGCGTGAGCGTCCGTGCCGAGGACGGTGCCGCGGCGGTCCCCGTCCTGCTCGCCGCCCTGGAGCGGGCCGGGGCGGCGGTCGCCGCCGCCACCGTGGCCCGCCCCTCCCTCGACGACGTCTATCTGCGCTACGCCGGACGCCGTTTCTCCGAGGCCGAAGCAGCAGACGCCCGGCAGGTCCCTGCCCTCACCCCCGCAGGAGGCACCCGATGAACAGCCAAGTTCTCGCCCAGACCTGGTACATGACTCAGCGTCAGCTCATGGCGATCATCCGGCAGCCGGTCTTCCTGGCGATCTCCCTGGTCCAGCCGGTGATCTGGCTGTTCCTGTTCGGCAACCTCTTCAGGAAGGTCGTCGAACTGGGCGGCTTCGGCACCACGTCCTATCTGGACTACCTGATCCCGGGCATCGTGGTGATGAGCGCTCTCGGATCCAGCATGTGGGCCGGCATGGGCACCCTGGAGGAGATCGAGCGGGGCACGCTCAACCGCTTCCTGACCACCCCGGTCAGCCGCAACGCGCTGATGAACGCCAATGTCGTGCAGAACGGCATCAGCACCGCCGTGCAGTCCGTCGTCATCGTGCTGCTCGGCCGGGCCGCCGGGGCCACCTACCCGGGCGGCGCGGGCGGGCTGCTGATCCTGGTCGTGGCGTCGATCCTGCTCGGTACGGTCTTCGGCGCGCTCTCCAACGCCCTGGGCATGCTGGTCCGCGAGCGTGAGTCGATCATCGGCATCAACACCTTTCTGCTGCTGCCGCTGACCTTCCTCTCCTCCTCCTTCATGGCCCCGAGCCAGATGCCGTCCTGGATGCGGCACATCGCCGACTTCAATCCGGTCAACTGGGCGATGGTCGCGGGCCGTTCGGCGCTGACCGCCGAGCCCGAATGGGGTGTGGTGCTCAGCCGCGGGGGAGCCCTCCTGGCGCTCGCCGTGGTGGCGGTCCGGCTGTCGACCCGCACCTTCCGCTCGTACCAGAAGTCCGTCTGACCCAAGCCCTATCGCGGCGACAGACGCCGGCCCGGTCCGGGATTCCGTTCCCGGACCGGGTCTTCGGCCGCAGCGCCGCCCGCAGCACGAGAAAGACCAGCAGCCCGAACGGCGACAGCAGGATCGTCAGCACCAGCAGTGGCCCCATCACCAGCGGAGAGATCCCCAGGCGGCGTCCTTCCAGGAACATCCACTGGCCCAGCAGTAGATCCCAGGCGATGACCTGCGCCCAGATCGCCCCCGCCCCGTTCGCCAGGGCCGTCAGATCGCGGAAGCTGTCGATGTCGGGGCTGCGCACCGCATCCCAGAGCTCGGGTAAGACGGGTACGGCCATGACCAGATAGAGGGCAAGCACCGGCAGGACGGTGAGCGGGGATGCGGCGATACGCGCTGTCGGGCGCCAGTCCGGCGCGAGGATCATGAGCAGCCAGAACGGGGCTGCCAGGAAGAACGCGATCTCGAAGAGTGCACCGGTCATGCCGCGAGCTCCTTGTCGGCGGAATCGGAGGCTGAATCTGAATCGGCCTTCTGTGGTACGGAAGTTGACCTCAGCGCCCCATAGCCGCAGACGGCGGTCGCCGCCACGATCAGGGCCGCGGCGACAAGCGTCGCACCGTCCGGGTGGATCAGCGGCTGACCGCGCAGCGCCTGCCAGGTGACCAGCGCGACGCCCGCCGTGTACGCGCCGGAGGCGACCAGCATCAACCGCAGCCGGACCCGCGGGTCGCGCAGCAGGGGGAAGCGCCGGGCCAGGGCGACCAGTGCGAGCAGGAAGAGCGGCAGCAGTTGGAGCGCGTGCATGCCGACGAAGTGCGGTATGCGCAGATCCCCGCCGGTCGTCGACCAGCCGGTGAGGGGCATCGACGGGCCGCCGTCCGGTACGCCGACGGAATGCGCGCCGATCACATCCGCGGTATCCAGGTTCCCGGCCGCCCGCTGCTCGGGCGTGGGCCGCGTCATCAGGAAGCCGAAGCCGGCACCCACCAGGGCGAGCAGCACGCCCGAGCGGATCGCCCAGGCGGCGGCACGGTCGGCGATGCGGGCATTATGAATAGTGGCACTTCCTGCTATCCGATAGTGGAACTATCTATGATGGGTCGGGGGTTGGCAAGCGCGAAAGGAAGAACACGCGGTGCGCATCGGCGAGTTGAGTCGCAGGTCCGGGGTTCCGGTACCGACGATCAAGTTCTATGTACGTGAAGGGCTGTTGCCCGCCGGGCAGTTGACCAGCCCGAACCAGGCGAGTTACGACTCCGGCCATGAGCGCAGACTGCGACTGATCCGTGCCCTGCTGGATGTCGGCGGGCTCTCGCTCGCGGCCATCGGCGATGTGCTCCGGGCGGTCGAGGACCCGGAACAGCCGGTGCACAAGGTGCTGGGCGTCGCGGCGAAGCGACTCACCCCGCTGCAGGGGGCCGAGCCGGGGCCCGAGCTGGACGACGCCCGCGAAGAGGTGGCGGAACTGCTGGAGCGGCGCGGCTGGCGGGCCGAGGCGCACGGTCCGGCCGGCGAGTGCCTGGCCGGGGTGATCGTCGCGCTGCGGCGGGCCGGGCACGGCGGGTTCGTCGAGCTGCTCGACGACTACGCGGCCGCCGCCGAACCGGTCGCACGGGCCGGCCTCGACTACGTGGGGCGCCGGGTGGCGCGCGAGGATCTGGTGGAGAGCGTGGTCGTCGGCACGGTGCTGGGGGAGGCGATGTTCAGCGCGCTGCGACGGCTCGCGCACGTGGACGCGTCCTCGCGCGCGTACGACGGCGAGGGGGGTCCGGGCGGCGACGGAGCGGCGGTGCGTGCCGCCGGTGGATGAGTCGGCGCCCAGGGAACACGTACGCCCCGGTCGGGGGCCGGGGCGTACGCGAGTGAGCGGGTGTTACGCCGCGTTCTCCTGCTCGCGCTCCACCTGTGCGTTCCACTCGCGCTTGACCGAGCGCCAGGCGTCGTCGTTCTGGCCGAGCCGCCAGTAGCCGGAGATCGACAGCTGGGGGAGCGGGATCCGGCGGTCCACGCGCAGATGGCGGCGGATCTCCTTCACGAAGCCCGCCTCGCCGTGGACGAACGCCTGGACCTCGCCCGCCGGGAACTCCAGCTCCTTCACCGCGGCCGTCAGCGCCTCGCCGACCGGGCGCTCCCCGCGGTGCAGCCAGGTCACCGCGACCCCGTCGGGCGTCACGATCTTCTGCTCCTCGGTCGCGTCCGACACCTCGACGAACGCGTGCACCACCGTGCCCGCCGGCATCTGCTCCAGGGCCGCGGCGATGGCCGGCAGGGCGCTCTCGTCGCCCGCCAGGAGGTGCCAGTCCGCCGACGCGTCCGGACCGTAGCCCCCGCCGGGGCCCAGGAAGGTCACCTGATCGCCCGGGGCCGCCCGCATCGCCCAGGGCCCGGCGAGACCCACGTCGCCGTGGACCACGAAGTCGATCGCCAGCTCCCGGGCGACCGGGTCCCAGGAGCGCACGGTGTAGGTGCGGGTGGTCGGCCACAGCTCGCGCGGCTGCTCCTCGCGGATGCGGGCCATGTCGAACGGGTGCGCGTAGTCCGCGCCCTCGGGCGCGAAGCAGAGCTTGACGTAATGGTCGGTGAACCCGGACAGCCCGAAGTCGGCGAGGCCGTCACCGCCGAGCACGACACGCACCATGTGCGGGGTGATCCGCTCGGTGCGCAGAACGCGGGCTCCCTGCGCCTTGGGTGCCTGCCGTGCCGGTCGTTCTGCCACGAGGATCTCCCTGTTCCGATTGCTTAGGCTTACCTAAGCTAGCACCTCATTCGCGCAGTGTGGAGCGAAGGCGTTCCAGCGCACCGCCCAGTCCCCACCGCTTCGCGAGGGCTTCGAGGGCGACGGGATCGCGTGGCTCGGTGGGAAGCGCGGGGTCGAACTCGGGCAGGGGTACGTCACCGGCGACGCGGACCACCTTCGGCGCGACGGACACGTAGTCCCGGGCCCCGTCGAGCCGCTTGCGCTGCGAGGGTGTCAGCTTGGCGGCCGGGTCGTCGACCGCCGCCATGATCCCGGCCAGGTCCCCGAACGCGTCCAGCAGCTTCGCCGCCGTCTTCTCGCCGATGCCCGGGACGCCCGGCAGGCCGTCGCTCGGATCGCCGCGCAGCAGGGCCAGTTCGGCGTAGCCGGAACCGTCCACCCTGTACTTCTCGCGCAGCCAGGCCTCGTCGGTCAGCTGGAGCGAGCCGACGCCCTTCAGCGGGTAGAGGACCCGCACCCCGCGGGCGTCGTCGACCAGCTGATAGAGGTCCCGGTCGCCGGTGACGATGTCCACGGGGCCCGTGGCCAGGCCGGCGAGTGTGCCGATCACATCGTCCGCCTCGTAGCCGGCGACGCCGACGCGGGCGATGCCGAGCGCGTCGAGCACCGCCTCGATGACCGGGACCTGCGGGGCCAGGGTGTCGGGGGTCTCCTCCTCGTCGGGCTGTCCCTCGGCCGTCTCCACCGCCACCCGGTGCGCCTTGTACGAGGGGATCAGCTCGACCCGCCAGTGCGGCCGCCAGTCCGCGTCCATGCAGGCGACCAGTTCGTCCGGCCGGTGGTCCTGCACCAGGCGCCCGATGAAGTCGAGCAGCCCGCGCACGGCGTTGACCGGAGTCCCGTCCGGAGCGCGTACCGAATCGGGAACCCCGAAGTAGGCGCGGTAGTAGAGGGAGGCGGTGTCGAGGAGCATCAGGCGTCGCGTCACACACCGATGATGCCGCACCCCACCGACAGCGGCCGTCCCGCACACCGGCGGGCGTCGAGGTCAAGAGGGGCGCGGCCCGATGGGAGCCATTTGTGTGTGACTCGGGTCACTCTTGTGTTTGGCTCGTGTAAGTGGGGGCAGGCGCGCAATCGGAGCGGATCACGTAGCAATTTCAACTAATGCACGTGCCATGCGGACCGAATCCGTGCCGCTCCACGGTCTGCCGGAGGGGGTGGCGGACCGTTTTCGGTTCAACGCGCGAGGTGTATGTGTCAAGGCTGCAAGCTGAGCACTTGTACAAAGTGTTCGGCAGACGACCCGATCAAGCCGTGCAGAAGCTCGAAAGCGGCGCCGACCGCGACGAGCTGCGCGCCGACGGAACGACCGCAGCGGTGATCGACGCCTCGTTCACCGTCGACCCGGGACAGATCTTCGTCGTGATGGGTCTGTCCGGGTCCGGGAAGTCCACGTTGCTGCGCATGCTCAACGGACTTCTGGATCCCACAGCCGGACGCGTGCTGTTCGACGGCCAGGACCTGACCGCCCTGAGCCCCGCCGAACTGCGCCACGTCCGGTCCTCCAAGATCAGCATGGTGTTCCAGCACTTCGCGCTCTTCCCCCACCGGAGCGTGCTGGAGAACGCCGCGTACGGACTCGAAGTGCAGGGCGTGCCGCGCGCCGAGCGCGAGAAGCGCGCCGCCGAGGCGCTGGAGCTGACCGGTCTGGCCGGCTGGGAGAAGTCCTGGCCGGACGAGCTGTCCGGCGGCATGCAGCAGCGCGTCGGCCTGGCCCGCGCCCTGGCCACCGACGCCGACCTGCTGCTGATGGACGAGTCCTTCAGCGCGCTCGACCCGCTGATCCGCCGTGACATGCAGGACCAGCTGCTCGAACTCCAGAAGCGCCTGAAGAAGACCATCGTCTTCATCACCCACGACCTCAACGAGGCCATGCGCCTCGGCGACCGGATCGCCGTGATGCGCGACGGGCGGATCGTCCAGCTCGGCACCGCCGAGGACATCCTCGTCACCCCGGCCAACGACTACGTCGCCTCCTTCACCCAGGACGTCGACCGCACCCGGGTGCTGACCGCGGGCGCCATCATGGCGGAGCCGCACACCGTCATGGGCACCGGCACGGACGACGGCGAGGAGATGCGGACCGCCGACGACGTCCTCAGGGCGGCCCCGGCCACCGTCACCGAGTCCACGCCGATCATCGAGCTCTTCACGCCCTGCTCGCAGAGCGGAGTCGCGGTCGCCGTGACCGATGCCGAGGGCAAGCTCGTCGGCGTCGTACCGCGGGCCCGGCTGCTCGCCGTCCTCGGCGAGCCGATGACCCCCACGGAGGTCCCCGAGGACGTCACGACCGCCGCGAAGAAGGTGGCCAGTGTTTAGGCTCCACCTGGGTGACTGGGTCGACTCCGCGGTCAACTGGCTGCAGACCCACCTGTCCTGGCTGTTCGACGCGATCAGCTCCGTCGTCAGCGGCATGTTCGACGGCATAGCCGCCGTGCTCTCCGCCCCCGCACCGCTGCTCTTCGCGGGCATCGTCGCCGTCATCGCCTGGTGGCTGCGCGGCCTGCTCGCGGGCGTGCTCGCCTTCGTCGGCTTCGCCGTCATCGACTCCGTCGAGCTGTGGGACGAAGCGATGGACACGCTCACGCTGGTCCTCGTCGCCACCATCATCGCGCTGGTGCTGGCCGTGCCGCTGGGCATCTGGGCGTCCCGCTCCAAGACCGTCAGCGCGGTGATCCGGCCGGTCCTGGACTTCATGCAGACCATGCCCGCCATGGTCTATCTGATCCCCGGCGTCATCTTCTTCGGGGTGGGCGTGGTGCCCGGCATCATCGCCACCATCATCTTCTCGCTGCCCCCGGGCGTCCGGATGACCGAGCTCGGCATCCGCCAGGTCGACGCAGATCTCGTCGAGGCGGCCGAGGCGTTCGGCACCACCCGGCGCAACACCCTGCTGCGGGTGCAGCTGCCGCTGGCCCTGCCCACGCTCATGGCGGGCATCAACCAGGTGATCATGCTGGGCCTGTCCATGGTGGTCATCGCCGGCATGGTCGGCGGCGGCGGCCTCGGCGGCGCCGTCTACCGCGCCATCGGCAATGTCGACGTCGGCCTCGGCTTCGAGGCGGGCATCTCCATCGTCATCGTGGCGATGTACCTGGACCGGATGACCAGTGCGCTCGGCCGCGAGGTCTCCCCGCTCGCCCGGCGCGCGCTCGCCAGGGCGCAGGCGATGGCCGGCGGGCTGAAGATCTGGAACCACCGCCCGCAGCCCGTCGTCGCGGTCGTCGGCATCGTCGTCCTCGCACTCGTCGCGGGCGGCATGGGCCTCTTCGGCTCCTCCCGCTCGGACAAGGCCACCGCCGCCGGTGCCTCGGACATCGGCGCGGGCAAGAAGATCAGCATGGGCTACATCCCGTGGGACGAGGGCATCGCCTCCACCTTCCTGTGGAAGGAGATGCTGGAGCGGCGCGGCTTCCAGGTCGACGTCAAGCAGTACGAGGCCGGTGCGCTCTACACCGGAATGGCCAACGGTCAGATCGACTTCGAGACCGACTCGTGGCTCCCGGTCACCCACGCCAGCTACTGGAAGAAGTACCACGACCGCCTGGAGGACATGGGCTCCTGGTACGGCCCCACCTCGCTGGAGCTGGCTGTCCCCTCGTACATGAAGGACGTCCGGTCGCTGGACGACCTCAAGGGCAAGGCCTCGCAGTTCAAGGGCCGGATCGTGGGCATCGAGCCGAGCGCCGGTGAGATGGGCCTGCTGAAGGACAAGATCCTGCCGGGTTACGGGCTGGACAAGGAGTACAAGGTCGTCGACGGCTCCACGCCGTCGATGCTGGCCGAGCTGAAGCGCGCCTACGCCAAGAAGGAACCGATCGTCGTCCCGCTCTGGTCGCCGCACTGGGCGTACAACCAGTTCGAACTGACGAAGCTCAAGGACCCCAAGAATCTCTGGGGCAAGGGCGACGGCATCCACACCCTGGCCCGCAAGGGCTTCTCGGCCGACAACCCCGAGGTCGGCACCTGGCTCAAGAACTTCAAGATGAGCGAGGACCAGCTCACCAGCCTGGAAGCGGAGATCCAGAAGGCCGGCTCCGGCAAGGAGCAGGAGGCCGTCCGCACCTGGCTGAAGGCCAACCCGGGCGTCGCCGACAAGTGGACCCCCGTCGCCAAGGCCGGTACGTCCAAGAGCGCGAACGGCAAGGACGAGCGCGACCGTGCCGTCGAGATGGCATGGTTCCCCTGGGAGGAGGACATCGCCGCCACGTATCTGTGGAAGGCGGTCCTGGAGGAGCGCGGCTACAAGATCAACCTCAAGCAGTTCGAGGTCGGCCCGATGTACACCGCGATGTCCCGCGGCCAGATCGATGTGCAGTTCGACGGCTGGCTCCCGTACACCCAGAAGAACTACTGGGAGAAGTACGGCTCCCGGCTGACCGACATCGGTTCCTGGTACGGCCCGACGTCGATCGAGATCGCGGTGCCCGACTACGTCAAGGACGTCACGTCGCTCGCCGACCTCAAGGGCAAGTCCTCGCAGTTCACGGGTCGGATCGTCGGCATCGAGCCGGGCACCGCCACGATGGAGAACCTCAAGAAGAACGTCCTGCCGGCCTACGGCCTGGACAAGGAGTACAAGGTCGTCGACTCCTCGACGCCCGGCATGCTCGCCGAGCTGAAGCGCGCGTACGCCAAGAAGGAGCCCATCGCGGTGCTGCTCTGGACGCCGCACTGGGCGTACAACGAGTTCGGCATGACCAAGCTGAAGGACCCGAAGAAGGCCTTCGGTGACGGGGACCGGCTGCACACCATCGCCAGCGAGAACTTCCCGAAGCAGTACCCACAGCTGACGAAGTGGTTCAAGAACTTCAAGCTGAGCGAGGACCAGCTCGCCGGCCTGGAGAACGAGATCCAGAAGCGCGGCACGGGCCATGAGGAGGAAGCCGTGAAGGCCTGGATGGGGAAGAACCCGGGCATCGCGGACAAGATGGCTCCGCAGTAGGGCCTGGAGCACCGGAAAGGGGTGGGCGCCGCCGTCGGCGGGCCCACCCCTTCGGGCTGTCCGGACGCTCGTGAACCGGCCGACCTTGCGCAACCGTGTGCGTAATGTGCCCGCAGCCGGAAGGATGACGAGTCGGGAGGGAGCCGGACATGGACGACAAGGAAGCACTCCGCGTGGGCGCCGCGGTCCGCCGACGGCGCAGATCCCTGGGGCTCACCCTGGCCGCGGTCGCCGGACGCAGCGGTCTGTCCGTGCCGTTCCTCAGCCAGATCGAGAACGAGCGGGCCAGGCCCAGCGCCCGGTCCCTGGACCGGGTCGCCGAAGCCCTGGAGACCACCACGGCACGACTGCGCGCCGCCGCGGACTCGGCGCGCGCCGTCGACGTCGTACGGGCGGGCGAGGGCGACGGGGTACGCAGGGTGGTGCGCGGACGCCATCAGCTCAGCGCCCTGGAGTTCACCGGCGAACTCGACCTCGGGCGCGAGTTCCAGCACCGCAACGACGAGGTGATGTACGTGGTGCGGGGTGCGGCGGAGGTGGAGGCGGAGGGGCAGGCGCACCGGCTGGAGGAGGGCGACACGCTGTTCCTGTCCGGCGGGGTGCGGCACCGCTGGCGGGCCACGATGCCCGGTACGCGGCTGCTGGTCGTCGCGGTCGCCGAGCACATCGACGCCACTTTCGAGCCACGTCGCTGAGAGAGGAGCAGTCGCCGTGCGAGTCGTCTCCCTGGTCCCCTCACTCACCGAGGCCGTCGCCGTCTCCGCCCCCGGCCTGCTGGTCGGCGTCACCGACTGGTGCACCCACCCGCCGGGCCTGACCGCCGCCCGGATCGGTGGCACCAAGAACCCCGACGTGCCCGCCGTCGTGGCGCTCCGGCCCGATCTCGTCGTCGCCAATGAGGAGGAGAACCGCGCGTCCGATCTCGCGGCGCTCGGGGACGCCGGTATCGAGGTGCTCGTCACCGGCGTCCGCACCCTGGACCAGGCCTTCGAGGAACTGGAAAGGGTCCTGGTCACCGCCTGCGGACAGGCCAGGCCGCGCTGGCTGGACGAGGCCGAGGCCGCCTGGGCCGCGCTCCCGACGCCCCGTGCCCCGCGCCGTGCGGTCGTGCCCGTCTGGCGCAGGCCCTGGATGGTGCTGGGCCGTGACACCTTCGCCGGGGACCTGCTGGCCAGGCTCGGTGTCGAGAACGTCTATGCGGACCACGCCGAGCGCTATCCCCGCATCCCGCTCGACGCGCTCAACACGGCGGGTGCCGATCTGGTCGTCCTGCCCGACGAGCCGTACCGCTTCACCGCGGAGGACGGGCCCGAGGCGTTTCCCGCACTGCCCGCCGTACTCGTCGACGGGCGATTCCTCACGTGGTACGGGCCGTCGCTGGTGCAGGCGCCTTCGGCGCTGCGAGCAGCGCTCCGCTGAACAGTCCGCGCAACGTCCGGAGCCCGGCCACCGCCCATGCCGTCACCAGCAGCACGTACAGGGCGACGGCCAGCCAGGTGTACGCCGTGAGTCCGGTGTGCCGGGCCAGCCCCGCGGCGCCGGTGACACACGTACCGACCGGAAAGGTGAAGCCCCACCACGTCATGCTGAAGGTCATGCCGTTCCGTGCGGCCCGCACCACCAGCGCGACGGCCAGTGCCAGCCACAGCAGCGCGAAACCCATCACCGGAACCCCGTACAGCACGGCGAACACCCCGAGGCCCGAGGCGTAGGGCGCCCCGATCGCCCCCGGCGCCACGTCGGCGAGCTGATTGACCGCGGTCGTCGACTGCCCCAGCGGACCGAGGACCAGGAACAGCGTGGGCGTCAGCGCGAGGGGCAGCGGGCCCTGGTGGACGAGGCGGGCGAAGACGAGCGGCAGCATCACCAGCGTGGCCAGCAGGCTCAGCCCGAACATCGCGTAGCAGGCCAGCAGCATCGCCTCCCGCCACTGCCCGGCGGGCAGCTCCGGCACCAGCAGCGGGCCGAGTGCCGCGGAGACCATCGGCGCGACCACCGGCAGCAGCCACACCGGTGACGCGGTGCCGGGCTCGACCCGGTGGCGCACGACCATCAGATACGGAATCGCGACAGCGGAGGCCAGCCCGACGATCGTGCCCGCCGTGTACAGCACGACATCGAGCGCCAGGGCCGCCGGATGCCCGATGACGTCCCGGCCGACCACCATCGTCGAGCCGCCGACCGCCAGCAGCGCCATCGCGAGACAGCCGTAGAACGGGGCGACGGCCGGGTCGAGCAGATGGGTGCGGGCCTGGTCGCGATGGGCGATCCAGTGGCCGGTACGGGCCGTGAGCACGGCGACGAGCATGACCGTCGCGAGCGCCCACACCACCGTGCAGACACCCCGGAGCCCCGGGACGTGCACGGGCAAGGTGGCACCCGCGCTCGCGACGATGGCGGTGCCCATGACGGTCGCGTACCAGTTGGGGCCGATGTGCCGCAGGTGCGGGAGCCGTGGAGCGGGCGAGGGCGCATACGTGGCTGGGGACTGCTGAGTCTGCGGAAAGATGGCCATGCCACGATTTTCGGCGCGCGGGCCCGGCCCCGCCAGGGACCCCGTCTCTATGAGGTCATAAGCTGGCTTTATGTCCGGTGAACAACACATTCCGCTGGCGCACCGGGTCCCCGACCTCGGCGCGCTGGAGCTGCTCCTCGCCGTCGCCCGGCACGGGAGCCTGGGGCGCGCGGCACGGGACGTCGGCGTCACCCAGCCCGCGGCCAGCAGCCGCATCCGGTCGATGGAGCGGCAGCTCGGCCTGGCGTTGCTGGACCGTTCACCGCGCGGCTCCCGGCTCACCGACGCCGGCGCGCTGGTCACCGACTGGGCGCGCAGGATCGTCGAGGCGGCCGAGGCGTTCGACGCGGGAGCGCAGGCGCTGCGCGACCGGCGGGATTCCCGGCTGCGGGTCGCCGCCTCGATGACCATCGCCGAATACCTGCTGCCGGGCTGGCTGATAGCGCTGCGTGCCGAACGGCCGGACACCGCGGTCTCGCTGCTGGCCGGAAATTCGGCGGCGGTCGCGGGGCGGCTTCTCGTCGGTGAGGCCGACCTCGGTTTCGTGGAGGGCCTCTCCGTGCCGGAAGGGCTCGACGGCACGGTCATCGCCCACGACCGTCTCGTCGTGGTGGTGGCCCCGTCGCACCCGTGGGCCCGCCGTCGCACCGCCCTGACCCCGCAGGAACTGGCCGCGACCCCGCTGATCCTGCGCGAGCACGGCTCCGGCACCCGTCAGGTCCTCGACGCGGCCCTGGCCGTGCACGGCGGCCTCGCCCAGCCCCTGCTCGAACTCTCCTCGACCACCGCGGTGAAGGGGGCGGCGGAGAGCGGCGCGGGACCGTGCGTGCTGAGCGAACTGGCGCTGGGCGAGGAGCTGTCCGCCAGGCGGCTGGTCAAGATCCCGATCGCCGGAGTACGGCTCCGCCGCCAGCTCCGCGCGGTGTGGCCCTCGGGCCACCGCCCGACCGGCCCGGCCCGGGATCTGCTGTCGCTCACGGGCCGCGACCTGTAGCGGTCCGGACGAGGGGCTGACGACGGGCCCTGCGGCCGCGCGTTCTCAGGCCCCCGCCGTCCGCGGTGACGTGAGGTCCGCGAACGGCGTACGGGCCTGGACCGGCCGGGTCGTGGAGGCCGTCACCAGCGCCTGCGTCAGCCGTGGGTCGTCGCCCATCTCCGGATGCCACTGCACCCCGAGCACCCACTGCGCTCCCGGCAGTTCGACCGCCTCGATCGTGCCGTCCGTCGCGTGCGCGGAAGCCACCAGCCCCGGCGCGAGCCGCTCCACACACTGGTGGTGATAGGTGGGGACGTCGGTCTCCTCGGGCGCGATCGACGCGTAGCGGGTGTCCGGTACGGGGGTCACGGGGTGGGTGCCGAGGACCCCGGTCGCGCCCAGTGGGCCGGCGTGGCCGTCGAGGTGCTGGGTCAGGGTGCCGCCGAGCGCCACATTGAGCAGCTGCATACCGCGGCAGATGCCGAGCACCGGTGTGCCGGACTCCAGCGCGGCCCTGATCAGGGCCAGCTCCCAGACGTCGCGCTCCCGCGCCGGCGGGCCGGTCCGGAAGTCGCGCTCCGCGCCGTACCGTTCCGGTTCCACGTCGGCGCCGCCCGCGATCACGAGACCGTCCAGCCGGGCCACCGCGGCCGCCGCCCGGCCGGGGGCGTCCGGGGGGAGCAGCGCGGCGAGGCCGCCGGACCGCTGGACCATGCGCGGGTAGGCGGCCGGGAGGAGGGCGGCGGGCAGCTCCCAGACACCCCAGCGGGCCACCGGCTCCAGATAGGTGGAGACGCCGATGAGAGGTTCGGACACGGGATGTCCCTCCGGTCGGCCGCCTGTGCGGGCGGACTCGGTTCCATGATGTCAATGGTGGCAGAGAATACCTTTACGTTTCCGGGGGGCTGTACGGAATCGGCGGCGGTGGAATCGGTGTAGTACCGTGCCGCGGCTCAGGTCAGGAATCCGCGCAGCAACGCGGCCGTGCCCGCGCAGTGCTCGCGCATCACCGCACGTGCCGCCTCCGCGTCCCCGTCGAGAACCGCCTCGACCAGACTCGTGTGCTGATGCTGTGAATGCTCCAGGTTCCGCACGAGCAGCGGTATGCAGTCCAGCAGGTCGTTGAGCGTGGCCCGGACGGCCGCGTACTGCGCCGTCAGCGTCCCGGAACCGGAGAGTTCGGCCAGGGTGAGATGGAACAGGGTGTCGAGCCTGCGGTACTCGGGCAGAGGTGCTTCGTGAGTCGCCGTCAGAGCCGTACGCAGCCGGTCCGCGCCCTCGTCCGTCAGCCCCTGTGCGGCGCACAGCCCGGCGGCCCCGGCGTCCAGCACCTCGCGGAAGCGCAGCACGTCCTCGATGTCGACGGACTCCACCTTCCGGCGCAGCTCGTCCTCGCCCGGACTGCCGGTGCGGGGCAGCACGAACGTCCCGCCGTACCGCCCCCGCCTGCTCTCCACCAGGCCCTGGTCCTGCAGGACCTTCAGCACCTCGCGCAGCGTGACCCGGCTGATCCCCAGCAGCTCGGCCAGCTCGCGCTCGGCCGGCAGCCGCCCGCCGCCGGGCACCAGCCCGAGCCTGACCACCTGGAGGATCTGCTCCAGCGCCTCCTCGAAGCCGTTCCCCGCCCGGACGGGCCGCAGGACGGGCATCGGGCGGTCGGTGAACTCGCTTTCCTCGGCCACGTCCCGCATTCCCTTCACAATTAATGGTTCTCTCGCATACCTTAAGCGTTCCGGCTGACCGAAGGAGGAGTATCCCGTGGCAGACCGAACCCCACCGCTCGGGATCGAGGAGCTGCGCGCCCTCGTCGCAAGCGGTGAGATCGACACCGTCGTCCTGGCCTTCCCCGACATGCAGGGACGGCTGCAGGGCAAGCGGTTCGCCGCCCGCTTCTTCCTCGACGAGGTCGTGGAGCACGGCACCGAGGGATGCAACTACCTGCTCGCCGTCGACACGGACATGAACACCGTCGACGGATTCGCGATGTCCTCCTGGGACCGCGGCTACGGAGACTTCGCCATGCACGCCGACCTCTCCACCCTGCGCCCGGCGCCCTGGAACGAGGGCACGGCCATGGTCATGGCCGACCTCACCCAGGAGGACGGCGCCCCCGTCGCCGCCGCGCCCCGGCGGATCCTGCGCCGCCAGCTGGAACGGCTGGCGGAGCTCGGCTACACGGCCCATGTCGGCACCGAACTCGAATTCATCGTCTTCAAGGACACCTACGAGCAGGCCTGGGACCGCAACTACCGCGACCTGACCCCGGCCAACCAGTACAACATCGACTACTCCGTCCTCGGCACCGGCCGCGTCGAGCCGCTGCTGCGCCGCATCCGCAATGACATGACCACCGCGGGTCTCACCGTCGAGTCCGCCAAGGGCGAGTGCAACCCCGGCCAGCACGAGATCGTGTTCCGTTACGACGAGGCCCTGGTCACCTGCGACCAGCACGCCGTCTACAAGACCGGCGCCAAGGAGATCGCCGCCCAGGAGGGCGTCGCGCTCACCTTCATGGCCAAGTTCAACGAGCGCGAGGGCAACTCCTGCCACATCCACCTCTCGCTCCAGCCCGTCGACGAGGCCGGGCACAACGCCATGGCGGGCGAGGACGGCGGCATGTCCCCGGTGATGCGGCACTTCCTCGCCGGACAACTGGCCGCCCTGCGCGACTTCTCCCTCCTGTACGCACCCAACATCAACTCCTACAAACGCTTCCAGCCGGGCTCCTTCGCCCCCACCGCCGTCGCCTGGGGCCACGACAACCGCACCTGCGCACTGCGCGTCGTCGGCCACGGCCGCTCGATGCGCTTCGAGAACCGGCTGCCCGGCGGCGACGTCAACCCGTACCTCGCCGTCGCCGGCATGGTCGCGGCGGGCATCCACGGCATCGAGAAGGGACTCGAACTCCCCGAGCCGTGCGGGAGCAACGCCTACACCACCGCATACGACCACGTCCCCACCACGCTGCGCGAGGCCGCCGAACTCTGGGAGAGGAGCGAGATCGCCGCGGCAGCCTTCGGCGACGACGTCGTCGCGCACTACCGCAACATGGCCCGCGTCGAACTCGAAGCCTTCGACGCCGCAGTGACCGACTGGGAGCTCCGCCGCTCCTTCGAACGCCTGTGAGGCACTGAGTGACCACACCCGACCACCTGGTGGAACACCACGTACTCAACCCGGCGACGGAAGAACTCCTCGCCACCGTCGCGTCCACCACCGTCGCCGAGGTCGACGCGGCGGTCGTACGGGCCGCGGGCGCCCAGCGCACCTGGGCCGCCCTCGCCCCCGCCGACCGCGCCCGGCTGCTGCGCCGTTTCGCCCTGGCCGTCGACGGCGAAGCCGAGGCACTGGCCCGACTGGAGGTCCAGGAGGCCGGCCACACCGTCGGCAACGCCCGCTGGGAAGCGGCCAACGTCCGTGATCTGCTCGACTACGCGGCCGGGGGAGTGGAACGGCTCACCGGCCGGCAGATCCCGGTGCCCGGCGGCCTCGACATCACGCTCCTCGAACCCCTCGGCGTCATCGGCGTCATCGCCCCGTGGAACTTCCCCCTGCCGATCGCCGCCTGGGGCGTCGCCCCCGCTCTCGCCGCGGGCAACGCGGTACTTCTCAAACCCGCCGAGACCACCCCGCTCACCGCCCTGCGACTGGCCGGGATCGCCCTGGACGCAGGGCTTCCGGAACACCTGCTCCAAGTGCTGCCGGGCGCGGGCGAGGTGACGGGCAACGCCATGGTCGAGCATCCCGGCATCGCCAAGATCGTCTTCACCGGTTCCACCCGGGTCGGCAAGCGGATCATGGCCGAGTGCGCCACCCGGGTGAAGCGGCTCACCCTCGAACTCGGCGGCAAGAGCCCCAACATCGTCTTCGCCGACGCCGACATCGAGGCCGCCGCGGCCGCCGCCCCCATGGCGTTCCTGGACAACGCGGGCCAGGACTGCTGCGCCCGCACCCGCATCCTGGTCCAGCGATCCGTGTACGACCGCTTCCTGGAACTCCTCGCCCCCGCGATCGAATCGGTCGTCGTGGGCGACCCGTTCGACGAGAACACCCAGATGGGCCCGCTGATCTCCCGGGCGCAACTGGAACGGGTCCGCAGCTACGTCCCCGAGGACGCGGCAGCCCTCAGCGGCAAGGCGCCCGAAGGCCCCGGGTTCTGGTTCCCGCCGACCGTCCTCACCGACGCCCGCCCCGACTCGCCCGTCGCCACCGAAGAGGTCTTCGGACCGGTCGCCGTCGTCCTGCCCTTCGACGACGAGGCCGACGCCGTCCGGCTCGCCAACGCGACGGAGTACGGTCTGGCCGGCTCGGTCTGGACCCGTGACGTGGGCCGCGCGCTGCGCGTCTCGCAGGCGGTCCGGGCCGGAAACCTCTCCGTCAACTCCCACTCCAGCGTCCGCTACTGGACCCCGTTCGGCGGCTACGGGCAATCCGGACTGGGCCGCGAACTCGGCCCCGACGCGCTCGCCGCATTCACCGAGACCAAGAACGTCTTCTTCAGCACGGAGGCCTGAGCCCGCATGACCACCAACGACAGCGAGATCATCTGCCGCCGCCTGGTCGGCCGCACCGCGGTCATCACCGGAGCCGCCAGTGGCATCGGCCTGGCCACCGCACGCCGCCTGGCGTCGGAGGGCGCGAGCGTCGTCTGCGCGGACATCGACGAGAACGCGGGCAAGGCCGCGGCCGAGGAGGTCGGCGGCACCTTCGTACGCGTGGACGTCACCGACCCGGAACAGGTCGAGGCGCTCTTCGAGGCCGCGTTCGACACCTACGGCTCCGTCGACATCGCCTTCAACAACGCGGGCATCTCCCCGCCGGACGACGACTCCATCCTCACCACCGGCCTGGAGGCGTGGAAGCGCGTCCAGGACGTCAACCTCACCTCCGTCTACCTCTGCTGCAAGGCCGCCCTGCCCTACATGCGCCGCCAGGGCCGCGGCTCGATCATCAACACCGCGTCCTTCGTCGCGATCATGGGAGCGGCCACCAGCCAGATCTCGTACACCGCGTCCAAGGGCGGCGTCCTCGCCATGTCCCGCGAACTCGGCGTGCAGTTCGCCCGCGAGGGCATCCGGGTCAACGCGCTGTGCCCGGGGCCGGTCAACACCCCGCTGCTCCAGGAACTGTTCGCCAAGGATCCGGAACGCGCCGCCCGCAGGCTGGTGCACATCCCGGTCGGCCGCTTCGCCGAGGCCACGGAGATCGCGGCGGCGGTCGCCTTCCTCGCGAGCGACGACTCCTCGTTCGTCAACGCCACCGACTTCCTCGTCGACGGGGGTATCTCCGGGGCGTACGTCACGCCCCTATAGGGCCTCTCGTCCGGATCGGGCCGGGCCCGCGTGCCCCGGTGCCACCGTCCCCGGACCGTTCGGGCCGCCCGAGGCGGCCGGGGACGCGTACGGGAACATCGGCCGCCGCCGGCACGCGAGCCCGGCACGATCCGAACGAGAGGAACCGACTGCGGTCGCTCGTCCTTGCCTCGACGGCCGGTGGCGAAGCACCGGTCATCGTGCGCCATGCCTTCGACGCGGGGCCCGACGGCCCGCCGCTCTCCCTCATGGACACCGTCACCCAGGCGATCCGGCCGATCGACGACGGCCGGACGAGCGGCGGCGTGGGCAGCTCCATGGCACCCCGGCCCCGGCGGGGCCCCGGCTCAGAGGAACGTACGGCCCTCGCCCCGGTACGTCGGCACGGCAGCCGTCACCCGGTCGCCCTCGATCAGCTGCAACTCGTCGAAGCGCTCGCACAGTTCACCGGCCTTCGCGTGCCGGAACCACACCTTGTCACCGATCAGCAGATCGTCGGCCGGGGCACCGAGCAGCGGGGTCTGCACCTCGCCCGGCCCCTCCTGCGGGTCGTAGCGCAGCCCCTCCGGCAGATACGGGACGGGCAGCCGGTCCGCCCCCGCGGGTCCGGACGCCGGATAGCCGCCCCCGAGGACCGTCACCACGCCCACACCCGGCCGACGCACCACCGGCTGGGCGAACAGCGCCGCCGGACGCGCCGTGAACGACGTGTAGTTGTCGAACAGCCGCGGTACGTAGAGCCCGGACCCGGCCGCGATCTCGGTCACCGCGCGCTCCGCCGCCGTGTGCTGGACGCTGCCGGTGCCACCGCCGTTCACGAACTCCAGATCCGGTGCCACCGCCCGCACCGCCCGCACCACCTCGGCCCGGCGGACAGCCAGCTCCCGGCGGCCCGTGGCCTGCATCAGCCGGATCGCCCGGGAGCGCAGCGGCCGGCCCGCGACCGCGTCGCCGACCCCGGCGATGTGCCCCTCGTACGCCATCAGACCCACCAGCCGGAAGCCGGGCCTGCGCGCCACCGAGCGTGCCAGCTCGGCCAGTTGGGCGGGGGAGCGCAGCGGCGAGCGCAGGGCGCCGATCCTGACCCGGCCGCCGAGCAACTGCAACGAGGTGTCCAGCTCCAGACAGACCCGGATCTCCTCGCGGCCACCGGCCCGTGCGGCGTCGATCAGCTCCAGCTGCGCGTGGTCGTCCACCATCACCGTCACGGCGGCGGCCAGCTTCGGGTCGGCGGCCAGCTCCGCGAAGGCGGCCCGGTCGGCCGACGGATAGGCCAGCAGCACGTCCTCGAAACCGGCCCGCGCCAGCCACAGCGACTCGGCCGGCGTGAACGACATGATCCCCGCGAAACCCGGCCGCGCGAGCACCCGCTCCAGCAGGGCCCGGCAGCGCACCGACTTGCTTGCCACCCGGATCGGCTTCCCGGCGGCCCGGCGCACGAGATCGTCGGCATTGGCATCGAACGCGTCCAGATCGACGATGGCGATCGGGGCGTCCAGATGGGCGGTGGCCCGGTCGTAGCGGGTCCGGTCAGCGGCGCGGGCAGTCATGGCCGCAGCTTGCCAGACGTCCGTACCGCTGGGTAGGGGGACGATCTGCGCAGATCGTCCAGGGGCGCGGCGTCCCGCTCCCGCAGGGGCCGTCCCACCCCGTAGAGTGACGGGCACGCGGCACCAACGGGCCTGCCTGTGACGTCGATCCGCGCACGGTACGGAACAGGACCAGGGGGGGGCGGATGAGTACCGAGGCGCAACGTGCTCCTGTCCCGCCCCGCCCCACGACCCCGCCGCCACCGACGACCGCACACCCCGCGCGGCCCCCCGGCGACACCTCGGCCGCCGCGCCCGTTCCGCCGCGTCCCGGAACCCCGTCGCCCGGAGGGCCGACGCAGCCCGGTCCGGCGGTACCCATGGTCCCGACCGCCCCGGCACCGCACTCCGCGCCTCGGCCACCACAGCCGGAGCAGCGGCCGGCGCGGCCTCAGGGGCCGCAGCCGGTGGTGACGCCTCAGGCGCCGTTCGCGGCCGAAGCGCCGCCCGTGGAGACGACGGCCCGGCTCCGGCCCGTGCCCCCGGCCCCCTCGTCCGCCGTTCCCGCCGCCGCTCCGCCCCGCCCCCAGCAGCCGCCCGCCCCGACCCGCCGACGGCCCGTCGGTTCCGTGGACCTCACCCCGCACCCGGGTGCGGGGTCGCCACCGGCCGGACCGGCGTACCTCCCGCACGCGTACCAGCAGCCTCGGCCGCATTCGTACGGCCACCCGCCGCCCGAGACCCCCGTCGAGACCACGACCCGGCTACGCCCCATCCGTACCCGCCACCCGCTCAGGGCCGCGGCCGCCGCCGCCTGTGTGGTGCTCGGGCTCGGACTGATCGGCGGCGCGGCCACCGGCGCCTGGCTGATCAGCGACTCCTCGGCCGACCCCGCCGCCCACAGCGCCTACACCGTGGGCCGCTCGGCCTGGCACAGCGTCCCTGTGGACACCCTCTTCCCGCGCACGCTGGCCGGTGACGGGGCGGGGCCCGGCGGTGCCGACCGGGTCTGGACCCGGGTCGCCGTCGCCCCGGACGGCGGCTGCGCTTCGGCCCTGGACCCACTGTTGGCCAGGACCCTCGCCCCCGTCGGGTGCGAGCGCATGGTCCGGGCCACCTACACCGACGCCACCGGCACCGGCGTCACCACGGTCGGGGTGATCTTCACCGAGGGCGACACGGAGGCCATGAGGGCGCTGAGCACCCGCTTCACCGACCAGCACCTCGACCGGCGCTCCGACCTGATGCCCCGTGCGTACCCCGTCGAGGACACGGTCGCCGCCGGATTCGGCGACCGGCAGCGCGCCAGCTGGACCATCCACGTACTCACCGAGGTCCCCGTCGTCGTGTTCGCCGTCTCCGGATTCGCCGACGGCCGCACGGTCCCCGATCCGCAACCCGCCGCCAGGGCCATGGCCGCGAACGCCACCACGGCCGCCGCCCAGGCCGGGCTCGGCCACGAGGCCAAGGGAATTGCCGACCGGATCGAGCGCGGCCTGCGCCGGACCGTCACCGACCTCACGGAGAAGCCGGAATGAGCCGCCGCACGCGCCGCCACGCCCTGGGCGCCGTCTGCGCCGCCACCGCGTTCGCGCTCCTGCCCGCGGTGCCGGCCAGGGCCGATGCCATCCGGGACCAGCAGTGGGGCCTCCAGGCTCTCCACACCGATCAGGCCTGGCGGACCACCAAGGGCCGGGGAATCACCGTCGCCGTCGTCGACACCGGGGTCGACGGCAGCCTCCCCGACCTGGCGGGCCAGGTGCTGCCCGGCAAGGACATGATCGGCTTCGGCGCCGGCCGGGGTGACCGCTCCTGGGCCCGGCACGGCACCGCGATGGCCGGGATCATCGCAGGTCACGGCCATGGTGACGGACGCGGCGACGGCGTCCTGGGTATCGCGCCCGAGGCACGGATCCTTCCGGTCCGGGTGATTCTCGAAGCCTCCGACCCGTCCCGCGCCAAGGCCCGGGAGTCCCGGGGCACGGCCCTCGCCGACGGCATCCGCTGGGCCGCCGACCACGGCGCCGACGTCATCAACCTCTCGCTCGGCGACGACAGCGAGTCGGCCCACCCCGAACCGGGCGAGGACGCCGCCATCCAGTACGCGCTGAAGAAGGGCGCCGTCGTCGTCGCCTCGTCGGGCAACGGGGGCGAGAAGGGCGACCACATCTCGTACCCCGCCGCCTATCCCGGCGTGATAGCGGTTGCCGCCGTCGACCGGTACGGCACCCACGCCGCGTTCTCCACCCGCCGCTGGTACGCGACCGTCAGCGCCCCCGGGGTCGACATCGTCGTCGCCGCCCCCGACCATCAGTACTACGTGGAGTGGGGCACCTCCGCCGCCGCAGCGTTCGTCTCGGGCGCGGTCGCGCTGGTCCGCGCCGCGCACCCGGGACTGACCCCCGCCCAGATCAAGCGCCTGCTCACGGACACGGCACGCAGCGCCCCGGCGTCCGGCCGGGACGACGCCCGGGGATACGGCATCGTCGACCCCGCCGCGGCGATCAGGGCCGGGGCCGCGCTCCGTCCCGCCGGCCTGCGTGCCGAGTCCGCCGAGGCCGGATACCGGAAGCGGTACTTCGGCCCCGGTCCCACCCCCGAGCGCCATGACAGCGGCCCCGCGGGCTGGCTCGCCCCCGCCGCGGGCGGTCTCGGAGCGGTCCTGCTGGCACTGGCCGTGGTGCTGTGGCGCGGCAGGGGCGGCAGACCGGCCACCGTACGGCGCTGAACGCGGCCCCCGCCCGTCGCGTACTCACCGGGCGGCGTCGAGCACACCCACCGCCGCTTTCGCCACCGACTCGACGAGCGCGATCCCCGTCTCCTTCGTCCGCTGCCCGCCCGAGAGCACCGCCACCAGACAGGTGCGGCCGTCCGCCCGCACCTGTCCGATGCTGTTGATGTCCCACAGCCCGGTCGTCGTCCGGGGCATCCAGCCGTTCTTCAGGGCCCAGTCGCTGCCCGCCGCCGACACGCCCCACTGCTGGCCGGCCTCGACCTGCCCCATCAGCCGCCGCAGATAGCTGCGGGAGGCCGCGCTCAGTTCCGATCCGGTACCGAACACCGCCTTCAGCAGGGTCAGTTGATCCGCCGCAGTGGTACGGGTCAGACCCCATGCGTGCGCGGCCGTCGTCCCGGTCAGGCCCAGGCGGGCGTTGGCCGCGTCGAGTGCCTTTGAACCGCCGATCGCCCGCAGCAGCGCGGTGGCGGCGGCGTTGTCGCTCCGCTCGATCATGGCGGCCGCGCGGTCGCGCTCGTCGGAGGTGAGCACGCGCCTCTCGTCCTGGGCCCTGAGCAGCAGCGCCGCGAGTATGTCGACCTTGACGATGCCGGCGGTGTCGAACGTTCCGTCCCCGTAGACGGCCTGCGCCCCGCTCCCGGTGTCCGGCACCGCGACGGACACCTTCGCCTCCCCCGCGTCGGCCAGCAGCGGCTCCACCGCCGCGGCCGGCGCCGTGTCGAGATCCACCGCCGGCTCCTCACTCGTCGATGCCGGGACCGGAGTGGTCCCGGCGGCGGGTACGGACGATACGGAGGCCGCGGCGCGGGGCGCGTCTCCGACGACCGGCCGACCGGCCGGATGCCCCCCACGACCACACCCGCGATCAGGATCGTGGCCGTCACGGACGAGGACAGGGCGACACAGCGAAATCCGATGCGGAACACGGTCCGGACGTGAGGAACGGCACCTGGGAACCGGCTGGGTCCGACCTGTCGACAGGGTAGGAAACCCCAGGCACTACGCTCACCCTGTGGCGCTGAAGAACATTCCGGACCCCGGTTACTCCGACGACGACGGCACGGCTGATCCGGCCCTGAGCGCGGCGCTGGCCGTGTGGGCCGAGGACCGGAAGGCCGTCGGCCCGGTCCTCGAAGCACTCAAGGGCACCCGGCTCCTGGTCCCCGTCGTCGCCGTGCTCGGGGAGGTGGAGGAGGACGAGCGGGGGCTGCGCCGCGAGAAGACCAGCGACATGGCCGTCCCCACCCTTCAGGCGGGA
Source organism: Streptomyces sp. NPDC047515 (assembly GCF_040643055.1). Lineage (NCBI taxonomy): Bacteria > Bacillati > Actinomycetota > Actinomycetes > Kitasatosporales > Streptomycetaceae > Streptomyces > Streptomyces sp. NPDC047515. Next base: position 171,450 of record NZ_JBEYTM010000007.1, on the reverse strand, counting down.
GACCGCCGGGCCCTGCCCGCCTTCACCTCGACCGACTCGCTGGCCCGCTGGGATCCGCAGGCCCGCCCCGTCGCCGTGCCCCTGCACCAGGCACTGCAGGCCGCCGCGCACGAGAAGGCGGACACGGTCGTCCTCGATCTCGCCGGCCCGGTGGCGTTCGAGCTGACCGGTCCCGCCCTGCTCGCCCTCGCCGAGGGCCGCACCAGCGCCGATCCGCTGGACGACCCCGCGGTCACCTCGGCGGTACGGCACGCGGTCGCCGCGGAATCCGCGGTGCTCCGCGCCCATCTCGGTCCCGGGCGGGCGGACGGCACCCTCGCACTCGTGCTGGCCCCCGAAGCGGACCCCGTCGACGCCGCCCGGCGGGTCGCGGAGCGGCTGGCGGCCGATGAGGTCCTGCGCGCGCGCCTGGTGCGCGGCCTGGACCTGGCGCTGCTCCCGGCCGACGCGACCGCTCCCGGTGAGGCCCTGTTCACGCGCTGATCGCCCGGCCGGTCCCGCGCGCACGGCCGCACGCGTCGGCCGTCGGACCGTCGTACGGACGGTGGTCCCGTACCGGAGGGCTCGTCGGCTCCGGCACGCCGGGGCCGGAGATGACGACGGCCGTGGACCCGGGCCCGGGACGGGCGGGGGCCCACGGCCGTGGAAGGTCGTGGTGTGGTACCGGCGAGCGGGTGGGCTCAGAGCCTGTCGGGCGGCCTTCGATCGGACAGCGGGCGCGGTCTGGTGCGTGCGATTCCAAGGCGCCGGGATGTCCTCGGACGGGGTCTCCCCTGCTCGAACGAAGCTGAGAGCTCGGGGATGGAGCTACCAGGACATTTCGGCAACGCGGGAGGGGGTCCCCCTGGCCCTCGATGCCTTGGGGGAGTGCGTGCCAGGGAGTGGCCGCCCGATCAGAGGCCGCCCGACAGGCTCTCAGCCGAAGACGGGACCCGTGTACTTCTCCCCGGGACCCTTGCCGGGCTCGTCCGGAACGAGCGACGCCTCGCGGAACGCGAGCTGCAGGGACTTCAGGCCGTCGCGCAGCGGAGCCGCGTGGAACGAGCTGATCTCGGTGGTGCTGGCGTCCAGCAGGCCGGCCAGCGCTTGCACCAGCTTGCGGGCCTCGTCGAGGTCCTTGTGCTCGTCGCCGTCCTCGGTCAGTCCGAGCTTCACGGCTGCGGCGCTCATCAGATTGACCGCGACCGTCACGATCACCTCGACCGCGGGGACCTCCGCGATGTCGCGGGCCATGTCGTCGAAGCCGGGGGAATCGGTGGTGGGTGTCGCGTCACTCATGAGCCATACGATAGGCCCCCCGCGCCGCCTCCCGGTCTGCGGGAGTCGCGGGCGGCAGCCGGTTAGCGCCCGCCCGGGGGAGCTGCTAACCTTGTGTAACGACCGGCTGGACAGCTATGTGTCCGGCCCACAAGTGGAGGCTCCGATCTCCCACCTGGCTGTCCTCATCGGACAGCGGGTCACCGGTCAGGTGGCGTCCATCGTTCCGTACGGACGATGGAGCCGCCCGATGCGCCCCGCGGTTGACCGCGGCGGTGTTCCGGTTGTTCCAGGAGCCCCGCCTGTGTCCCGTCCGGGGCATTTTTCTTGACCTGGTGCGGTTGGTCTCACGAAACAGACGTTACGTGGCTGTCCGCCAGACGGCCGCGTGGTGCTACCGAGGAGGATCCATCAGCGCCGAGCCCCGCATCAACGACCGGATTCGCGTGCCCGAGGTGCGACTTGTCGGTCCCAGCGGCGAGCAGGTCGGGATTGTTCCGCTTGCCAAGGCCCTGGAACTCGCACAGGAGTACGACCTCGACCTGGTCGAGGTGGCGGCGACCGCCCGTCCGCCCGTGTGCAAGCTCATGGACTACGGGAAGTTCAAGTACGAGTCGGCCATGAAGGCCCGTGAGGCGCGCAAGAACCAGGCGCACACGGTCATCAAGGAGATGAAGCTCCGGCCGAAGATCGACCCGCACGACTATGACACCAAGAAGGGTCACGTCGTCCGGTTCCTCAAGCAGGGCGACAAGGTCAAGATCACGATCATGTTCCGTGGTCGTGAGCAGTCCCGCCCTGAGCTGGGCTTCCGACTGCTCCAGCGTCTCGCTTCGGACGTGGAGGAACTCGGCTTCATCGAGTCCAACCCGAAGCAGGACGGCCGGAACATGATCATGGTTCTGGGCCCGCACAAGAAGAAGACCGAAGCCATGGCCGAGGCCCGCGAGGCCCAGGCCGCCCGCAAGGCGGGGCGTCAGGGATCCACCCCCGACGCCGAAGTCGCGGGGGAGGCTGCCCCGCAGCCCGAGGCTTCGGCCGAGACACCTTCCGAGGCGTGACCTCAGGGGGCCGCCATCCAGGCGGCCCCGGGTCCCCCCGGAATCCCCACCAAGATCTGACGCCCCTGCTGTCCGGTGCCCGCACCGAGAGGGGCGCCACTGACGAGGAGAGAACGGCGCGATGCCGAAGAACAAGACGCACAGCGGTGCCAGCAAGCGCTTCAAGATCACCGGCTCCGGCAAGGTGCTCCGTGAGCGCGCCGGCAAGCGCCACCTTCTTGAGCACAAGTCGTCCAAGAAGACCCGCTCGCTGACCGGCACGGTCGAGCTGGCCCCGGCCGACGCCAAGAAGGTCAAGAAGCTTCTCGGCAAGTGAGGCCGAAGCCCCCGGTGAATCCGGGGGCGGCGACCTCGACCAGACCGGGACCAATTCGTTTCCGGGCCGTGTGAGTCCAACCACGGCCCCGCTACAAGGAGTCAAAAAGTGGCACGCGTCAAGCGGGCAGTAAACGCTCACAAGAAGCGCCGGGCGATCCTCGAGCAGGCCAGCGGTTACCGGGGCCAGCGCTCCCGCCTGTACCGCAAGGCGAAGGAGCAGGTCACCCACTCCCTCGTCTACAACTACAACGACCGCAAGAAGCGCAAGGGCGACTTCCGTCAGCTGTGGATCCAGCGCATCAACGCCGCTGCCCGCCAGAACGGCATGACGTACAACCGCCTCATCCAGGGTCTGAAGGCCGCCAACATCGAGGTGGACCGCAAGATCCTGGCCGAGCTCGCGGTCAACGACGCCAACGCGTTCGCCGCCCTCGTCGAGGTCGCCCAGAAGGCCCTCCCGAGCGACGTCAACGCCCCGAAGGCAGCCTGACCCAGGTCGCACTTCTTGGCTTTTGAGCCGGACCCGCAGGCGCTCGTCGCCTGCGGGTCCGGTGCGTTGCACGACGTGTTCCGTACGTCCGTCACCTCCGTACCCGTCACCACCCCCGTACGCAGAGAGGCTCGCCGCCGACCATGGGCACCCCCGAACTGATCTCCCCGCGATCGCCGCGCGTCACCGCCGCCCGGCGGCTGGCCAAGCGCAATTTCCGCGGCAAGGAGCGCAGGTTCATCGCCGAGGGGCCGCAGGCCGTGCGCGAGGCCGCCGAGCACCGCGGCAACGACGGCGAAGCGACGCTGATCGAACTGTTCGCCACCGTCGAGGCGGCCGAGCGGTACGCCGACATCGTCGAAGCCGCCCACGCGGCCGGCGCCCGGGTGCACCTCGCGGACGGAGACGTGCTCGCCGATGTGTCGCAGACCGTCACCCCGCAGGGCCTGATCGGTGTCTGCCGCTTCCTCGACTCGCCGTTCGAGGCCATCCTCGCTGCGAAGCCGAAACTGGTCGCCGTCCTCGCCCACGTACGCGATCCCGGGAACGCCGGTACGGTGCTGCGCTGCGCCGACGCCGCGGGTGCCGACGCCGTCGTGCTCACGGACGCCTCGGTGGATCTCTACAACCCCAAGTCCGTCCGGGCCTCGGTCGGCTCGCTCTTCCATCTGCCGGTCGCCGTCGGTGTCCCGGTCGAGCGGGCCGTCCAGGGACTGAGGGAGGCGGGCGTACGGATTCTCGCCGCCGACGGCGCCGGTGACGACGACCTCGACGACGAGCTCGACGCGGGGACCATGGGCGGGCCGACCGCCTGGGTCTTCGGCAACGAGGCCTGGGGCCTGCCGGAGGAGACCCGGGCGCTGGCCGACGCCGTGGTGCGGGTGCCGATCCACGGCAAGGCGGAGAGCCTCAATCTGGCGACGGCAGCGGCCGTCTGCCTGTACGCCTCCGCACGCGCGCAGCGCCCGCGCGGTTGAGAGGAGCTCACACATGCGAGCCGGGCGCGCACGCTTCCCGCGTTGCCGAAATGCCCTGGTAGCTCCATCCCCGAGCTCTCAGCTTCGTTCGAGCAGGGGAGACCCCATCCGAGGACATCCCGGCGTCTTGGAATCGCACGCACCAGACCGCGTCCGCTGTCCGATCGAAGGCCGCCTGACAGGCTCTGACCGAGGCCGTGCCTCGTACCCCGCCCGACGGCGGACCGCGGCAGTGCGCCCCCACAGGGTGTCGCTCCGTCACCGACGACTAGTAGGGTGACGGGCTCGGGGGCCCACTGCACCGGTTCGAGAGGTGGGGTACGGGATATGGCTGTCGGCATGAGCAGGCCGCGGGACACACACACGGCCGTCGTGCGCCCCCGTGAGGGCCCCGGCCCGGCGGACGGACCGGGTGACGGTACGGACCCGGGACCCTACGACGCGGCCGTCGACCCCGACGACCTCCCCGACGGTCTGGTCGTCGCCGACGAGACCGGCCGGGTCATCTGTTTCAACGCCGCCGCCACCCGGATCACCGCCGTGCCCCGGGCCGCCGCTCTCGGCCGCCCCCTGGAGCACGCGCTGCCCCTGGAGGACCTCAAGGGCCGCCGCTGGTGGGCTCTGACCGACCCGTACGGCGGCCTCGCCACCCGCGTCGGCCAGCCCGAGCGCAATCTGCTGCTGCCGGGCGGCCGGGAGGTCCTGGTCTCCGCACGCTACGTGCGCGAGCATCCGACCGGTCCGGTACGCCGGCTGGTGGTCTCGCTGCGCGGCACCGAGGCCCGTCGCCGCAACGAACGCAGCCACGCCGAACTGATCGCCACGGTCGCCCACGAACTTCGCTCGCCGCTGACCTCCGTCAAAGGCTTCACGGCGACCCTCCTCGCCAAGTGGGAGCGGTTCACCGACGACCAGAAGCGCCTGATGCTGGAGACCGTCGACGCCGACGCGGGCCGTGTCACCCGGCTCATCGCGGAACTGCTCGACATCTCCCGGATCGACTCCGGGAGGCTGGAGCTGCGACGCCAGCCGGTGGACCTCTCCGCGGCCGTCGAACGCCACGTCCAGACCCTCACCGCGAACGGCCAGACCCCGGATCGCTTCCTCGTCCGCACCTGTCAGCCGCTGCCCGTGGTCTGGGCAGATCCGGACAAGGTCGACCAGGTGCTCGGCAACCTGCTGGAAAACGCGGTGCGCCACGGCGAGGGAACCGTCACCATCGAAGTCGCACCCGCACCCGCGAAGAGCGACGAGAAGGGAACGGCCGTCACCGTGAGCGACGAAGGCCCCGGCATCCCCGAGGAGTCGATGGGCCGTGTCTTCACCCGCTTCTGGCGGGGGAGCAAGCGCGGTGGCACGGGCCTGGGCCTCTACATCGTCAAGGGCATCGTCGAGGCGCACGGCGGTACGATCACGGTCGGCCGCGGCCCCGGCGGCGGCGCGGAATTCCGATTTATCCTGCCCGTGAGCACGCCGGCCTACCTGGTCTGAGCAGCCCACGGGCCTCCCACACATTCTCCGGCCCTTAGACTCGACCTTTGGCACCTTTGCATCCTCCAGCCGTCGAGCGGGGCCATGGGGGTCCGGGGTATCCCCCGGTAAGCGCAGTAATCAGCCAATCGGAAGCACGGGAAGAGATGTCGGCACCGAACAAGTCGTACGACCCAGTCGAGGTCGAGGCACTGAAACCGGAAGAGATCGAGCGCATGCGGGACGAGGCGTTCGCCGCCTTCGCCGCCGCCGGTGACCTCGACGCGCTCGCCCAGGCGAAGACCGCGCACACCGGTGGCGCCTCGCCCCTCTCGCTCGCCAACCGGGAGATCGGCGCACTGCCGCCGCAGGCCAAGGCGGAGGCGGGCAAGCGCGTGGGCCAGGCCCGCGGCGCCGTGGGCAAGGCCCTCGCCGCCCGGCAGGCGGAGCTGGAGGCCGAGCGGGACGCCCGCGTGCTGGTCGAGGAGGCAGTGGACGTCACGCTGCCCTACGACCGCACCCCGGCCGGCGCCCGCCACCCGCTGACGACCTTCATGGAGCGCGTCGCGGACGTCTTCGTGGCCATGGGTTACGAGGTCGCCGAGGGCCCCGAGGTCGAGGCGGAGTGGTTCAACTTCGACGCCCTGAACTTCGTGCCCGACCACCCGGCCCGGCAGATGCAGGACACCTTCTTCGTCCGCGGCGCCGACGGCGCGGACAACGACGAGTCCGGTGTCGTGCTGCGTACGCACACCTCGCCGGTCCAGGCCCGTACGCTGCTCGACCGCGAGCCCCCCGTCTACGTCGTCTGCCCCGGCCGCGTCTACCGCACCGACGAGCTCGACGCGACGCACACCCCGGTCTTCCACCAGATCGAGCTGCTGGCGGTCGACGAGGGCCTCACCATGGCCGACCTCAAGGGCACCCTCGACCACATGGTCCAGGCGCTCTTCGGCTCGGACATGAAGACCCGGCTCCGGCCGAACTTCTTCCCGTTCACCGAGCCGTCCGCCGAGATGGACATGGTCTGCTACGTCTGCCGCGGCGCGTCCGTCGGCAACCCGGACCGCCCCTGCCGCACCTGCGGCAGCGAGGGCTGGATCGAGCTCGGCGGCTGCGGCATGGTCAACCCCAAGGTGCTCATCGCCTGCGGCGTCGACCCCCAGAAGTACAGCGGATTCGCCTTCGGCTTCGGCATCGAACGCATGCTGATGTTCCGCCACAACGTAGAAGACATGCGAGACATGGTCGAGGGTGACGTCCGGTTCACCCGGCCGTTCGGGATGGAGATCTGATGCGCGTCCCGCTTTCCTGGCTGCGGGAGTACGTCGACCTGCCGACGACGGAGACCGGCCGAGACGTACAGGCCAAGCTCGTCGCCGTGGGTCTGGAGGTCGAGACCGTCGAGCGGATCGGCGCCGGCCTCAAGGGCCCCCTGGTCGTCGGACAGGTACTGACCATCGAGGAGCTGGATGGCTTCAAGAAGCCCATCCGCTTCTGCACGGTCGACGTCGGCGGTGCCAACGGCACCGGCGAGCCGCAGGAGATCGTCTGCGGAGCCCGTAACTTCTCCGTCGGCGACAAGGTCGTCGTGGTCCTCCCGGGCGCCGTCCTGCCCGGCGACTTCGCGATCGCCGCACGCAAGACGTACGGCAAGACCTCGCACGGCATGATCTGCTCCACCGACGAGCTCGGCATGGGCGACGACGGCACGCACGGCATCATCGTGCTGCCGCCGGAGCACGAGGTCGGCACCGACGCCATCGAGCTGCTCCAGCTCGTCGACGAGGTCCTCGACATCGCCGTCACGCCGGACCGCGGCTACTGCCTCTCCATGCGCGGTGTCGCCCGCGAGACCGCCATCGCGTACGGGTTGCCGCTGCGCGACCCGGCGCTGCTCGACGTGCCCGCGCCGAACGCGTTCGGCTACCCGGTCAAGATCGCCGACCCGATCGGCTGCGACAGGTTCACCGCGCGCACCGTCGTCGGCCTCCAGCCCGAGGCCCGCTCCCCGATCTGGCTGCAGCGCAGGCTGCAGAAGGCCGGGATGCGTCCGATCTCGCTCGCCGTCGACATCACCAACTACGTGATGCTGGAGCTCGGCCAGCCGCTGCACGCCTACGACCGCTCCCGTCTCGACGGGCCGATCGGGGTGCGCCGCGCCCAGCAGGGCGAGAAGCTCACCACTCTCGACGGCACCGTCCGCGTCCTGGACGCCCAGGACCTGGTCATCACCGACGACCGCGGACCGATCGGCCTCGCGGGCGTCATGGGCGGCGCCCACACCGAGATCGCGGACGTCCAGGACGGTGCGCACAGCACCACCGAGGTCGTCATCGAGGCCGCGCACTTCGACCCGATCTCGATCGCCCGGACCGCGCGCCGTCACAAGCTGTCCTCCGAGGCGTCCAAGCGCTTCGAGCGCGGTGCGGATCCGCAGGCCGCGGCCGCCGCCGCGCAGCGCACCGTCGACCTCCTGGTGCTGCTCGCCGGGGGTACCGCCGAGGCCGGGGTCACCGAGGTCAGCGCCCCGTCCGCGCCCTGCACCATCGCGATGCCCGCCGACCACCCCGACCGGGTGGCCGGTGTCACCTACGGCCGCGAGACCGTCGTACGGCGTCTCCAGGAGGTCGGCTGCGATGTCTACGGTCAGGACGAGCTGCTCGTCACCGTGCCGTCCTGGCGTCCCGACCTCGGCGAGCCCAACGACCTCGCCGAAGAGGTCATCCGGCTCGAAGGCTACGAGAACCTCCCGTCCACCCTCCCGACGCCGCCGTCCGGCCGCGGGCTCACCGACCGCCAGCGGCTGCACCGCAGGGTCGGCCGGGCGCTCGCCGGGGCCGGGTACGTCGAGGCGCTGAACTACCCGTTCATCGGTGACGCGGTCCTCGACCAGCTCGGGATCGACGCCGACGACGCCCGGCGTCGTACGGTCGAGCTCGTCAACCCGCTCTCCGACGAGGAGCCGGCGCTGCGCACCACGCTGCTGCCGGGCCTGCTCGGCGCACTGCGGCGCAACGACGGCCGCGGCAGCCACGACCTCGCGCTCTTCGAGACCGGCCTGGTCTTCAGGCCCACCGGCAGCGAGACGAAGGCCGTGCGGCTGCCGGTCGACCGGCGTCCCACCGACGAGGAGATCGCTGGGCTCGACGCCACGCTGCCGCGCCAGCCGCGCCGCGCCGCGGTCGTCCTCGCGGGCGCCCGCGAGCAGGCCGGCTGGTGGGGCAAGGGCCGCCCGGCCGACTGGGCGGACTCCATCGAGGCCGCCCGCACCATCGCCCGCGAGGCCGGTGTCGAGGTGATCATCCGGAGCGACCAGCACGCACCGTGGCACCCGGGCCGCTGCGCCGCGCTGTATGTGACGGTGAACGGCGAGGAGACCCTCTTCGGGCACGCCGGCGAGCTGCACCCACGCGTCATCAAGGAGCTCCACCTGCCGGAGCGCACCTGCGCCATGGAGGTCGAGCTCGACGTCCTGGAGCAGGCTGTCGACGGCGCGCTGCGGGCGCCCCGGATCTCCGCCTTCCCGGTGGCGACCCAGGACGTCGCGCTGATCGTCGCCGAGAGCGTCCCCGCCGCCGAGGTGGAGCAGGCGCTGCGCGCGGGCGCGGGTGAACTCCTCGAATCGCTGCGGCTGTTCGACGTCTTCACCGGCGAGCAGATCGGTGCGGGCCGCAAGTCCCTGGCGTACGCGCTGCGCTTCCGCGCCGCGGACCGCACGCTGACCGTCGACGAGGCCACGGCCGCCCGTGACGCCGCGGTGGCGCTGGCCGCCGAGCGGACGGGCGCCGTGCTGCGGGGCGCGTAGCACCGCGCGTCACACGGCGTGAATGAAGGGGCGTATCCGGCGACCGGATACGCCCCTTCCGTGCTCGCCGAGCGGCACAGAACCGCTCGCGGGCGTTGCCCGCGCCGTCCTCGCCGCCACGGAGTATCGGGCAGGACGGCGGAGAAGGACGGCGCGGGTGCGGGTCGTCGACTGTACGAGGGGGAGCAGACGACCCGGCCGCCTCTTGCGAGACGACTGATTCAACCGATCCGCGCTTCGGTGCAACAGCGTGCGCAGCGGGACGGTTGGGGCATTCCGTTCACACCTCGTGTGAATCGTGCTCCACTGGTGCGACACGCCTCGGCGTGCCGAACCACCGGAGGGGCGCATGGGGGCGACGGAGCCGAACATTCTGCTGGAGACCCTGATCGAGGAGGCGGGGGTGTCCCGGGCGGGCCTCGCCGCGCACATCAACCGGGCCGGCCGCTCCCGCGGACTGTGCCTGCGGTACGAACACACCGCGGTGGCCCGCTGGTTGAAGGGGCAGCGCCCGCGCGGCCAGGTGCCGGACCTGATCTGCGAAGTGCTCGGGAACCGGCTGAACAGGCCTCTTTCGCTGGACGACATCGGTATGGCGACCCCGGGCGCCGGCGCGGCCGTGCCCGCGTCCACGCTCACCGGATTCGTCGAGCGGGCCACCGCGCTGTGGCGCACCGACGAACAGCAGCGCCCGCACACACTCGCCTCGGCCGCCGTCACGGGCACCATGGCGGTGATGCCCGTCTGGGAGTGGGAGAACCCGCCCGAGGACGCCGACGTCTCCCGCGGCGGCGCCACCCGCGTCGGCATGGCCGACATAGTGATGCTGCGTGCGGCTCGTGCCCACTACGAACTGATGTACCGCAGGGCCGGTGGAATCGCGACCCGGTCCCGCATCGTCGGCTTCCTCAACGCCGAGACCGCGCCGCTGCTGCGCGGCGGCTACAGCGACGCGACGGGGCGCCAACTGCACCGGGCGACGGGCGGGCTGGTGGCGGTCGCGGGCATCTGCGCCTACGACTCCGACGCGCACGGGCTCGCCCAGCGCTACTTCCACCAGGCGCTGCGGCTGGCCAAGGCGAGCGGGGACCGGGCGCTGGGCGGATATGTCATCGCCCTGCTGGTCAACCAGTCGCTGTTCCTCGCCGACTACCGGCAGTCGGTGGCCTTCGCGCAGGCGGCGCTGCGGGCCGCGGGCGGGCACATCACTCCGGCGCTGGCCGCCGATCTGTACGCGATGCAGGCCAAGGCGTACGCCCGCATCGGGGACGCGGGCAGCGCCCTGGAGTGCATCCGGCGTGCCGAGTCGGAGGCCGAACGCATCCGGCCGGGCCATGAACCGGACGAGACCGGGTACGTTCAGCCGGGCCTGGTCGACGTGCAGGTGGCCGAGGCCCTGCTCAGCCTCGGCGATCTGCCGGGGGCCCGGGAGCACGCGGCGACGGCCGTGCGGACCCCGGCGCACGACCGGGGCCGGGTGCACCGGCTGGCCATGCTGACCCATGTCGAGCTGCGTCAGGGCGAGGCGGACCGGGCCGCGGCCACGGCCGTGGAGATGGCGGAACGGGCCAGGGGCATGGAGTCGCAGCGGCTGCGCGACCGGCTGCGCGCGGTGCGCGAGGAACTGATCGCGAGCGGCTGTGCCGAGGCGGGGCGGGCCGCCGAACTGATCGACGGGGCGCTGCGCGTACCGCTGTGAGTACCGCCGCGCGTGGACCCGCGGGTACCGGTATGTTCCCCTCCGGTGCCGATCCTGCTGCGATGTTGCCACCTACTTGTCGGAAGGTGGCAAAACTGTGCAATGGGCGAATCTGAACGAACGAACTGTGTATGAGAATCGCTGGTTCCGGGTCAACCTGGCCGATGTGGTCATCCCCGACGGCCGTCATCTCGACCACTACCTCATCCGGCTCCGGCCCGTCGCGGCGGCCACCGCCGTCAACGAGGCCGACGAGGTGCTGCTGCTCTGGCGCCACCGGTTCATCACCGACAGCTGGGGGTGGGAACTGGCCGCGGGGGTGGTCGAGGACGGCGAGGACATCGCGGCCGCCGCCGCCCGGGAGATGGAGGAGGAGACCGGCTGGCGCCCCGGCCCGCTGCGCCCGCTGCTGACCGTGGAGCCGTCGAACGGCCTCACCGACGCCCGGCACCACTTCTACTGGTCCGAGGAGGCCGGCTGGACCGGTCATCCCAGCGACGACTTCGAGTCCTCGCGCCGTGAGTGGATACCGCTCAGGCTGGTGCCCGAGCTGATCGCCCGCGGCGAGGTCCCGGCCGCCGGCATGGCGGCCGGGCTGATGATGCTCCATCACTTGCGGCTGGGGTGAGGCGCCCTGAACCACGGACGGGGCCGGACGGGGGATCGCCCCGGCCGGCCCCGTACGGGCACGAGTCAGGAGTCAGGAGTACGGGTAGAAGCCCGAGCCCGTCTTGCGGCCGAGCCGGCCCGCGTCCACCATCCGCTGGAGCAGCGGGGGAGCGGCGTACAACGGCTCCTTGAACTCCGCGTACATGGAGTCGGCGACGGAGGCCACCGTGTCGAGACCGATCAGGTCGGAGAGCTTGAGCGGGCCCATCGGGTGGGCGCAGCCGAGTTCCATTCCGTTGTCGATGTCCTCACGGCTGGCGATCCCCGACTCGAACATCCGGATCGCGGAGAGCAGATACGGAATCAGCAGCGCGTTGACGACGAAGCCGGAGCGGTCCTGGGCGCGGATCGGGTGCTTGCCGAGGACGTCCTGCACCAGGGCCTCGGCGCGCTTCACCGTTTCGTCGGACGTCGTCAGCGCGGGGATCAGCTCGACGAGCTTCTGCACCGGGGCCGGGTTGAAGAAGTGGATGCCGATGACCTGGTCCGGACGGGAGGTCGCCACGGCCAGCTTCACCAGCGGGATGGAGGAGGTGTTCGAGGCGAGGATCGCGTCCTGCCGGGTCACCACCTGGTCGAGCACCTGGAAGATCTCGATCTTGACCTGCTCGTTCTCCACGACCGCCTCGATGACGAGATCGCGGTCGGCGAACTCTCCGAGGTCGGTGGTGAAGCTCAGCCGGGCCAGTGTCTCGTCGCGCTCCTCCGGAGTGATCTTGCCTCGTTCGGCGGCCTTCGAGAGGGAGTTGTGCAGCCGGGTGCGGCCGATCTCCAGCGCCTCGCCGGTGGTCTCGGCCACCATGACCTCAAGACCGCTGCGGGCGCACACCTCCGCGATGCCCGCGCCCATCTGGCCACAGCCCACCACTCCGACGCGTGCAATGTCGGCCATAGAGTCCGTCACCTCGTGCCTTTCGCTGTTCTCCGTGTCGCAGGTTCCCGTCTGATTCCGGTGCCCGCCCCGACCCCACGACGTTACTCCGCGGCCTACGGGTCATCACGGGCCGGGGCGGGCATGCTCTGCGTTACGCCTGAATACAGGGGCGACGGATGTTGACGACGAGGACAGAGAAACGGCAGGTGCAGGGATATGCGGCAAATGGCCCGAAGAGGCTTTGTGGCGGGTGCGGCCGGTGTGGTCGCGGCTGTGGTGAGCACGGTCGCCACGGCGGGTGCGGCCGTCGCGGTTCCGTCCCGGCAGGGCGGTTCCGGGCGGACGGGCGCGCCGCCGCGCCGGGGCGGTCACCACGTCGACCGGCGTGAACTGCGCGGCATGTGGGTCGCCACCGTGGCCAACCTCGACTGGCCGTCGAAGCCCGGACTGACGGCGGCCGCGCAACGGGCCGAGCTGATCGCCTATCTCGACGAGGCCGTCGACCGACGGATGAACGCCGTGATCCTCCAGGTCCGGCCGACCGCCGACGCGCTGTGGCCTTCCCCCTACGAGCCGTGGGCCGAGTACCTCACCGGAGCGCAGGGCAAGGACCCCGGCTGGGATCCGCTGGGCACCGCCGTTCGCGAGGCCCACCACCGCGGCCTGGAACTGCACGCCTGGTTCAATCCGTACCGCGTCGCCAACCACACCGACCCGTCCCGGCTGGTCGCCACGCACCCCGCCCGGCTGCACCCCGACTGGGTCCTGCCGTACGGCGGGAAGCTCTACTACAACCCCGGAATCCCCGAGGTACGCCGCTTCGTCCAGGACGCGATGCTCGACGCGGTCCGCCGCTACGACATCGACGCCGTGCACTGGGACGACTACTTCTACCCGTACCCGGTGGCCGGGCAGGTCTTCGGCGACGACGCCACGTACGCGAAATACGGCGCCGGCTTCCCGGACAAGGCCGCCTGGCGGCGCGACAACACCGACAAGCTGGTGCGCGAGACGGCCGAGCGGATCAAGAAGATCAAGAAGGACGTCCAGTTCGGAATCAGCCCGTTCGGGGTGTGGCGCAACGCCGCGACCGACCCGCTCGGCTCCGACACGAAGGCGGGGGTGCAGACCTACGACGATCTGCACGCCGACACCCGCGGCTGGATCAAGAAGGGCTGGATCGACTACATCTGCCCGCAGATCTACTGGAACATCGGCTTCGCCGCCGCCGACTACGCCAAGCTGCTGCCCTGGTGGAGCGAGGTCGTACGGGGCACGGGCGTCGATCTCTTCGTGGGCGAGGCCCTCTACAAGGCCGGTGACCCCGCGCAGCCCGCCGCCTGGCAGGACCCGGCCGAACTCTCCCGCCACCTCGACTTCGCCGCCGACCACGACCAGGTGCGCGGCCATGTCTACTTCTCCGGCAAGGACGTGGTGACCGACCGGAACGGAGCCATGGCCCGGGTGGTCGCCGATCACTACCGCAACAGGGTGCGTCCACCCCGCTGACAGAAGAATGCGTCCACCCCGCCGACAGGAGAAGCGGAGGGGACGCACCGAGCGCTGTGGGCGGGCCGTCGGGAACCCGTCGGCCCGCCCAGGTCCCGGGGGGCGAGGAGCAGCGCGTCCGCCGAAGGCCGCTACGAGGTCTTCGGCGCCTGCTTCCGGACGGCGGCGTGCTGCACGACGCTGTCGGGACCGGGTGAAATGAGGTGTTCGTGCCCGTCCTCGGAGCGGACGCGGTACGGGGGAGTACCCCCGGCACCGAGCACTTCGACGATTTCTGCGACATGGTCGTGCTGCCCCACGGTCCTGCCGTGCGTCAGCAGCCGGTCGCCCGCGTGTGCCTCCATCGGGAGTGACCTCCTCACGGGGTGGCGGTCCTTGTCGACAAGTCTATGACCGAACGGCGACTTCGCCCGGTGGAGGAGCGAGACTCTCATCCGGCGCGGCGGGCACGTCCCGCCCGCTGGGTGGCCGCGATGCAGACCAGTACCGCGACCGCCGCCACCGGAGCGGCGGCCGAGACCTTCTCGCCGAGCAGGAAGAACGACCACACCAGGGTCAGCAAGGGCTGCGCGAGCTGAAGCTGGCTGGCCCGCGGCACTCCGATCTCCGCCATCCCGCGGTACCAGATGTACAGGCCGAGGAAGGTGGACCCGGCGGCCACCCAGACCAGGCCGAGCACTCCGTGTGCGGTCAGCCGTACCGGCTCCGACGGCAGCGCGACCGCCGCTCCCGCGACCGCCAGAGGCAGGCAGAGGATCAGCGCCCAGCCGACCACCTGCCAGCCCGGGATGACCCCGGCCAGCCTGCCGCCCTCGGTGTACCCCGCCGCGCACACCAGCAGCGCACCGAACAGATACGGATCACCGCCGGACAACGAGCCACCGCTCTGCTGCACGGTGAACGCGATCACCACACCGGCCCCGGCGAGCGCCGCGATCCAGAAGGCGCGCGGCGGCCGCGCGCCGGTCCGCAGTGAGGAGAACACCGCGGTGGTCAGCGGGAGCAGCCCCACCACCACGGCCGCGTGCGAGGTCGTCGAGGTCTGCAGCGCCAGCGTGGTCAGCAGCGGGAAGCCCACCACCACGCCCGCTGCGACCACGACGAGCCCGGCCCAGTGCCGGCGGTCCGGCACCGGGACCCGCCCCGCGAGCAGCGCACCGCCCGCGATCACGGCGGCGAGCAGGGTGCGCAGCGACACCAGCGACCAGGGGCCGAAGCTCTCCAGACCCCAGGCGGTGGACGGGAAGGTCAGTGAGAAGGCGACCACGCCGAGTCCGGCGAGAGCCACACCCCCACGGTTCGCCGTACCGGCGGCCGTCGTTGGGGCTGCCGATGAAGCAACCGCTATCGTGCTCTTGCGAGTAGCGCTATCTTTGACTCTCATGCAAGAGCGTAGCAGTGTCGCTGAACTGGTGGAATCTCTTCGTAGTGAATTGAACCGCTACTCACCTGGTGGAAAGCTGCCGTCCAGCCGGGCCCTGGTGGAGCGGTTCCGGGTCAGCCCGGTCACCGTCTCCCGGGCCATCGCCCAGCTCGCCGCCGAGGGCCTCGTCGTCACCCGGCCCGGCTCCGGTGCCTTCCGGGCGCGGCCCCGCACCGAGGTGCCCCCGCCGGGCGACACCTCCTGGCAGGAGGTCTCGCTCAGTGGCGACGGCGGTCCCGAAGCGGTGCCGCGTACCGTCGACGCCTCGGGCGTCCTGGTCACGCTCGCCGCGCCGCCGCCCGGTGTCATCGAGCTCAACGGCGGCTACCTCCACTCCTCGCTCCAGCCGGAGCGGGCGCTCGCCGCCGCCCTCGCCAGGGCCGGTCGCCGTCCCGGCGCCTGGGCCCGCCCGCCCACCGACGGGCTGACGGAGCTGCGGGCCTGGTTCGCCCGGGAGATCGGGCCCGCCGTCACCGCGGCCGACGTGCTGATCACCGCGGGTGGCCAGAGCGCCCTGGCCGTCGCCCTGCGCGCGCTCGCCCCGCCCGGCGCCCCGGTCCTGGTCGAATCACCCACCTACCCGGGCATGCTGGCCGCCGCCCGCGCCACCGGCCTGCGGCCCGTACCGGTGCCCGTGGACGCCGACGGCGTACGGCCGGATTTGCTCGCCGCCGCGTTCCGGGCCACCGGCGCCCGGGTCTTCGTCTGTCAGCCGCTCTTCCAGAACCCGACCGGAGCGGTCCTCGCTCCCGAGCGGCGCGGGGACGTCGTCCGGATCGCACGTGCGGCGGGGGCCTTCGTCGTCGAGGACGACTTCGCCCGCCGCCTGGTCCACGACGACGCCGGGCCGCTGCCCGCACCTCTGGCAGCGGAGGACCCCGACGGTGTGGTCGTCCATGTCTGCTCCCTCACCAAGGTCACCTCGCCCAGCCTGCGCGTGGGTGCGCTCGCCGCGCGCGGCCCGGTGCTGGGGCGGCTGCGGGCCATTCAGATCGTCGACAGCTTCTTCGTCCCCCGGCCGCTTCAGGAGGCCGCGCTCGAACTGGTCGGCTCCCCGGCGTGGGGTCACCACCTGCGTGCCGTATCGGCCGAGCTGAGGAACCGGCGCACCGCCATGACCACGGCTCTGCGGCTGGAGCTCCCCACACTCACGCTCCCCCTCGTTCCCGCGGGCGGCGGCAGCCTGTGGCTGCGCCTGCCCGAGGCGGAAGCCGGCACGGACGAGTCCGCGGTGGTCTCGGCCGCACTGCGCGCGGGCGTGGCCATCGCACCCGGCCGCCCGTACTTCTGCGCCGAACCCCCGTCCTCGCACATCCGGTTGAGCTATGCCACGGTCGCCGGGGCGGCCGAGATCGCCGACGGGGTGCACCGTCTGCGTACCGCCTGCGACGAGGTCCTGACCGGCTTCGGGGTATGAACCCCGGCCGGACGTGACGTCATGCCCCCACCGGCACCCGCCGAGGGTGTCCACGGCGTCCACGGCAAGGGCGGCTTCAAGCCACGGAAGCACTTCAACCGGTGGGTGCGCTTCCGGCTCGGCCGAGCCGGAAGCGCCGGCGAAGACACTCTTGACCCGCGTGGCGTTCGGCTCCACGATCGCCGCCATGACTGTTCGAGTCTCGCTCGTCGCCGCGGCGCGCAGCTCCGCCCTGCTCGCCGAGCGCTTCGACGACGACCGGCCGCTCGACCACGCCGGCTGGCACGAGGTGCAGCTCGTCGCGCACGCCCTCGTGCCCCTGGGCGCCGCCGAACTGCGCTACTGCTCACCGACCCCGCGCGCCCGCGCCACCGGCGAGGCCCTCGGCTACGCGCCGCTCGTCCAGCCGGCCCTGCGCGACTGCGACATGGGCCGCTGGCGCGGCTGCACCCTCGCCGAGGTCGCGGCCTGCGAACCCGCGGCCGTCGACGCCTGGCTCGCCGACCCGCGCTCCGCCCCGCACGGTGGCGAACCGCTGCTCGCCTTCATCTCGCGCATAGGGGGCTGGCTGGACACCCGCCCCGCGTGCGACGGGGCCATCGTCGCCGTCGCCGAACCGGCGGTCGTCCGGGCCGCCCTCGTCTACGCGCTCAAGGCCCCGCCGTCGGCGTACTGGAACGTCGATGTCCGACCTCTGTCCACGGTCACGCTCACCGGCATGCCGGGCCGCTGGAGCCTCAGGCTCGAAGCAGGAGCTTGCTGACCGCCCCGCTGTCGCGGGCTCGGGTTCGAAGCGGGAGCCCGCCGACCGCCCCGCTTGCTCGGGTGCGCGGAGTCTTCCCGCCGGTCCGACGGGTCGGCACGTTGCGTGTCCGTCGAGTCCACCGGCATGCCCGGGGTGAGGAGGCCGAGGCCACCGTGCCGCAGATCCACGGCCACTGCGACGACCGGTTCTCCGCGGTTCGCGGCGCGTTCGAAGCGAATTTCCGGGAGCGGGGGAACTGGGCGCGGCCGTGACCGTGCTGGTCGACGGAGAGCCCGTGGGCGACCCCCGGGGCGGCTGGGCCGACGGCGCGCGCACCCGCCCCTGGGAGCGGGAGGCCCTGGTCAACGTCCGGTCCACTGCCAAGGGGCCGACCGCCCTGTGTGCCCACATCCTCGTCGACCGGGGCCTGCTCGACCTCGATGCCCCGGTCGCCGCGTACTGGCCGGAATTCGCCGCAGCGGGCAAGGAGGCCGCGCTCGTGCGCCATCTGCTCTCGCTCCGCGCCGGGCCGGCCGGGCTCTCTCCGAGGGGGTCGTCGAGCGTGTCCACCGGCGCCGCGATTCACGCCGCGCCGCCGCGTCGGCGTCGGGGGACCTCCTCGGACCCCGCCGACCCTCTCGTCGCGCGGCGGCATCCGCCATCGTCCCCGAGCCCCGGCATCGGCCTTCGCGACCACGCCCGGGTCGTGAAGGCCGACCCCGTTGCCCGTGACCCGACCAACGGGGTCGGCCGGGTCGCGGGCAGCGGCCCGTGGGCGAGGGATGTCCGACAGTGGTCCCAAGGGCAACGGTCGCCCGGCAGGGGGCCCTGCCCCGTCGCACGTGCCCCGGACGGTCCGGTGCCGGTCAGGCATCCTTGGCCGGTCAGGCCTCCTTGTTCGAGGCGCCGGCGACGAGTGTGACAGCCTCGGCGAGCGCCGTCTCGGCGGTCGCCTTGTCGAGGCCGAGACCCGTCAGCACGCCCGCGCCGTCCTCCTGCTCCAGCAGGGCCAGGAGGATGTGCTCGGTGCCGACGTAGTTGTGGCCCATCCGCAGGGCTTCCCGGAACGTCAGCTCCAGCGCCTTACGGGCCCCGGCGTCGTACGGGATGATCTCCGGCACCGCGTCGGCCGCGGCCGGCAGTGCCTCCGCCGCGGCCCGGCGGACGTCGTCCGGCGCGACGCCCTGGGCCCTGATGAACGCCGGGCCGAGCCCCTCCGGCTCGCTGAGCAGCCCCAGGACCAGGTGCGCGGTGCGTACCTGGTCGTTGCCCGCCGCACGGGCCTCGTTCTGCGCCGCCATCACGACGTTCCTGGCCCGCTCGGTGAAGCGGCTGAACCCCTGGCTGGGGTCGAGGTCCGACGGCTCGCCGGGGTTCTTGGCGACGAACCGCTTCTGGGCCGCCTGCCTGGTCACCCCCATGCTCTTCCCGATGTCCGTCCAGGAAGCGCCGGACCGCCGGGCCTGGTCCACGAAGTGCCCGATCAGATGGTCGGCGACATCGCCGAGGTGGTCCGCGGCGATGACCGCGTCGGAGAGCTGGTCGAGGGCGTCGGTGTGGACCTTCTTGATGGCCTCGATCAGTTCGTCGAGGCGCACGGGATTGGTCATGCGTACGGGATTCACCATGCGTCAACCGTAGGTTGACAGACCCCCGCTGTCAACCGGTGGTTGACGGTGGGCGGCGAACGTCGTGCGGCGGCGGGGTTCAGAGCAGTGCCGTGCAGAAGACGCAGCCCTCCTGATGGTCCGGCGCGCACAGGACGCGGTGCCGCACGCACGAGGCCATGGCGGCCTCCTCCGGGCCGGGGAAGGGGGAACGGCAGCGCCGCCGCTCGGCACCGGCCGGATCGAACGTCTCGACCATGTCCCGGTACCGCCGCAGGCAGTCCTCGGCGAACGGCGGTTCGTAGTCCAGCTCGTCCCACCGGTGCCTGCGCAACGCGAGATCGAGCACCCGCAGGACGAAGTCCTTCGCCGCGGCCCGCTCGTGCGGCGAGCGGCCCCAATCGATGTCCTCCAGATCGAACCCGACCGTCCCGCGCCCCATGATGTTCTGGTCCTGCCAGGCCAACAGGGTGGCGAAGCGGTGGTCCCAGGAGCTCTCGGCAAGATCGGACACGGCCAGCATGAGCACATCGACGAAGACGTCCGTGCCCCCGTTGGACATGGACAGACTGCGGCCCCCGCCATGAAATACGTTCCCCATCCCGACACCGTATCGAGCGAAGGCGCGCGTTCGGCCTGTCAGCCGAAATCGGCCGGTCCGTCGGCCGAGGCCGGCCGGTGCGGCGCGGGCGCACCATCGCCCGCCCGGTACGACGGAGCGCGCCGTCCGACGGGGTCCGTCGGACGGCGCGCTCGTGTCGGTGATCCCGCGTACGGGTCAGAGGGTTCCGCTGTCGGCGATGGTGATCTTCGCCGAGGGCCGGCCGCTCTGCGAACCGAGGGCCTCGATCTTCTTGACCAGGTCCATGCTCTCCTGGTTGTCGACCTCGCCGAACACCACGTGCTTGCCGTCCAGCCACGACGTCACGATGGTCGTGATGAAGAACTGGGAGCCGTTGGAGTGGGGGCCGCTGTTGGCCATGGACAGCAGGCCCGGCTTGGTGTGCGCGAGCTTGAAGTTCTCGTCCGCGAACTTGGCCCCGTAGATGCTCTGGCCGCCGGTGCCGTCGCCCCGGGTGAAGTCGCCGCCCTGCAGCATGAAGTCGGGGATGATCCGGTGGAAGGACGACCCCTTGTAGCCGAAGCCCTTCTCGCCGGTGGCCAGCTGGCGGAAGTTCTCCGCGGTCTTGGGCACGACGTCGTCGAACAGCTTGAACGTGATCCGCCCGGCGGGCTCGTCGTTGATGGTGATGTCGAAGTAAACCTTGCTCGTCATGGAAACCATCCTGACATCGACGCGCCCGGAGCCGACGGGCGGGCAGGGTATCGGGCCCGTTGGCACGGCAGGGGTGGACACCGCGGCCCTGGCGCCCGCTGTCCTGCACGTCGACTACTGGTTAGCCTGAACAGGGGGTGCGCAGGCTCAGGGAGGTCCGTTGTGACTGTGGAGGCCAATGCGAGCACCGGGACGTTCAGCGCTTTCGGTGCATCCCCGGGTGTCGGCGCGCCCCGCTATCTGCCGGTTGCCGAGCACGGCCTGATCGGCGATCTGCGCAGCGCGGCGCTGGTGGGCAGCAACGGCACCATCGACTGGTACTGCTGCCCGCGCTTCGACGCACCCAGCGTCTTCGCCTCGATCCTCGACGCCGACCGCGGCGGGTACTTCGAGCTCGCGGCGGACGCCCCGACGCGTACCAAGCAGTTCTACTTCCCCGACACCAATGTGCTGATCACCCGCTTCTTCTCGGAGGACGGGGTCGGCGAGGTCCAGGACTTCATGCCGGTACTCGACGATTCGCGCGAGGCCGACCGGCACCGTCTGATCCGCCGCGTGGTGTGCGTCCGCGGATCGCTGCCGTTCCGCGCCCGTGTGGCCCCCCGTTTCGAGTACGGGGCGCAGCCGCACACTGTGCACGTACAGCATGGCCAGGCGGTCTTCGAATCGCCCTCACTCACTCTCGCGCTGACGTCGAGTGTGCCGTTGGAGGTCTCCGGCCCGGACGTATGGTCGCTGTTCAAGCTGCACGAGGGCGAGTCCGCGGTTTTCGCCCTCGACCGGGTCGGCGGCGACGTGGTACCCCGCTTCTGCCCGCTGGCCGAGGCGGAGCAGCAGTTCAACGCCACTGTCGGGTACTGGCGGCGGTGGCTGTCCCGGTCGCGGTACCGCGGTCGCTGGCGGGAGATGGTGCACCGCTCCGCCCTTACTCTGAAGCTGCTCACCTACGCCCCGACCGGCGCCATCATCGCCGCGCCGACCACCAGCCTGCCCGAACGCATCGGGGGCGAGCGCAACTGGGACTACCGTTACGTATGGATCCGTGACGCGGCGTTCTGCGTGTATGCGCTGCTCAGGCTCGGCTTCACCGAGGAGGCCGAGGCCTTCATGGGTTTCCTTTCCGAGCATGTCCCCCTCGAAGTGACCGGGGCGACCGGCCCGCTGCAGATCATGTACGGCATCGACGGGCGCCGTGAGCTGCCCGAGCGCGAGCTGACCCATCTCGAGGGGTACCGGGGCTCGGCCCCCGTACGCGTCGGCAATGATGCCGTCGGCCAGTTGCAGCTGGACATCTACGGGGCGCTCACCGACGCCCTCTACCTCTACAACAAGTGGGGGCAGCCCATCTCCAGTGCGCACTGGGACAGCATCAGCGAGGTGGTCGACTGGGTGTGCGACCACTGGGACCAGCCCGACGAGGGGATCTGGGAGACGCGTAGCGGGCGCAAGAACTTTCTCTACTCGCGATTGATGTGCTGGGTGGCCATCGAGCGCGCCATGCGGCTGGCCCAGCATCGCGGCCTGCCCGCCGACATCGTGCGGTGGGGGCGGGCCCGGGATGCGATCTATCGCCGGATCATGCGCCATGGCTGGTCCGACGAGCGGCACGCCTTCGTCCAGTACGAGGACGGCCATGTCCTGGACGCGTCCCTCCTGATGATGCCGCTGGCGAAGTTCGTCTCCCCGACCGACCCGAAGTGGCTCGCCACGCTGGACGCGCTGGGCGAGGACCTGGTGTCCGACTCGCTGGTCTACCGCTACGACCCGGAGGCCAGCCCGGACGGACTGCGGGGCGACGAGGGCACGTTCTCGATCTGCTCGTTCTGGTACGTCGAGGCGCTGGCCCGCGCCGGCCGCCTGGACGAGGCCCGACTCGCATTCGAGAAGATGCTCACGTACGCCAACCACCTCGGTCTGTATGCGGAGGAGATCGGCCACACCGGGGAGCAGCGCGGGAACTTCCCCCAGGCCTTCACCCACCTGGCGCTGATCAGCGCGGCCTTCGATCTCGACCGTGCGCTCGGCTAGGGCAGAGTCTTTGCATAAAAGTGCATAGCTGCGTATAGTCATGCCATCGACGAGGAGGATTTCGATGGTGGTACGTGCAGCGGTGGCAGGGGCGAGCGGATACGCCGGTGGGGAGCTGCTCCGTCTCCTGCTGGTCCACCCCGAGGTCGAGATCGGGGCCCTCACCGCCAACTCCAACGCGGGACAGAAGCTCGGTGCGCTGCAGCCGCACCTGCGGCCGCTCGCCGACCGGGTGCTCCAGCCGACCACGCCCGAGGTCCTCGCCGGCCACGACGTCGTCTTCCTCGCCCTTCCGCACGGGCAGTCCGCCGCCGTCGCCGAGCAACTCGGCGACCAGGTGCTCGTCGTCGACATGGGAGCCGACTTCCGGCTCAAGGACGCCACGGACTGGGAGAAGTTCTACGGTTCGCCGCACGCCGGGACCTGGCCCTACGGCCTGCCCGAACTGCCGGGCGGGCGCGCGGTGCTGGCCGGGTCCAGGCGCATCGCGGTGCCCGGCTGCTATCCGACCGCCGTCTCGCTCGCGCTCTTCCCGGCGTACGCGGCCCAGCTGGCCGAGCCCGAGGCCGTGATCGTCGCCGCTTCGGGCACCTCGGGGGCGGGCAAGGCGGCCAAGCCGCATCTGCTCGGCTCCGAGGTGATGGGCAACATGACCCCGTACGGCGTCGGCGGGGCCCACCGGCACACCCCCGAGATGATCCAGAACCTCAGCGCCGCCGCCGGCGAACCGGTCACGGTGTCCTTCACGCCGACCCTGGCGCCGATGCCCCGCGGCATCCTCGCCACGTGCAGCGCGAAGGCGAAGCCGGGCGTCAGCGCCGAGTCCGTCCGTAACGCGTACGAGAAGGCGTTCGCCGACGAGCCGTTCGTCGACCTGCTTCCGCAGGGGCAGTGGCCCGCCACCGCCGCCGTCGTCGGTTCCAACGCCGTGCAGATCCAGGTCGCGTACGACGAGGCGGCGGGCCGGATCGTCGTCGTCAGCGCCATCGACAACCTCGCCAAGGGCACCGCCGGCGGTGCCCTGCAGAGCATGAACATCGCCCTCGGACTTCCCGAGGACACAGGTCTTTCCACGATCGGAGTCGCACCGTGAGTGTCACGGCAGCACAGGGGTTCTCGGCGGCGGGCATCGCCGCGGGAATCAAGGAGAGCGGTAACCCGGACCTCGCCCTCGTGGTCAACCGCGGTCCGCGCCGCGCCGCCGCGGGTGTCTTCACCTCCAACCGCGTCAAGGCCGCCCCCGTCCTCTGGTCGGAGCAGGTCCTCAAGGGCGGCGAGGTCAGCGCCGTCGTCCTCAACTCCGGCGGTGCCAACGCCTGTACGGGACCTCAGGGCTTCCAGGACACCCACGCCACCGCCGAGAAGGCAGCCGAGGTCCTCACCGGTCACAGCGTCGGCGAGATCGCGATCGCCTCGACCGGGCTGATCGGAACCCTGCTCCCGATGGACAAGCTGCTGCCCGGCATCGAGACCGCTGCCGCCGCGCTGAGCGAGCACGGCGGCGAGAAGGCCGCCATCGCGATCAAGACCACCGACACCGTCCACAAGACCGCCGTCGCGGGCGGCGAGGGCTGGACCGTCGGCGGCATGGCCAAGGGCGCGGGCATGCTCGCCCCGGGCCTCGCCACCATGCTCGTCGTCCTCACCACCGACGCCGACGTGGACGCCCCGGCACTGGACACGGCGCTGCGCGCCGCCACCCGCACCACCTTCGACCGGGTCGACTCCGACGGCTGCATGTCGACCAACGACACCGTGCTGCTGCTGGCCTCCGGCGCGAGCGGGATCACCCCGGAGCAGGGCGAGTTCGCCGAGGCCGTACGGACCGTCTGCGCCGACCTCGCCCGGCAGCTGATCGGTGACGCCGAGGGCGCCTCCAAGGACATCCGGATCGAGGTGATCAACGCCGCGACCGAGGACGACGCCGTCGAGGTGGGCCGCTCCATCGCCCGCAACAACCTCCTCAAGTGCGCCATTCACGGCGAGGACCCGAACTGGGGCCGAGTCCTGTCCGCGATCGGTACGACGAAGGCCGCCTTCGAGCCCGACCAGCTGAACGTCGCCATCAACGGCGTGTGGGTCTGCAAGAACGGCAGCGTCGGCGAGGACCGCGACCTCGTCGACATGCGCTACCGGGAAGTGGAGATCACCGCCGACCTGGCCGCCGGCACCGAGTCGGCCGTCATCTGGGCCAACGACCTCACCGCGGACTATGTCCACGAGAACAGCGCGTACAGCTCATGACCGCGGCGCGGAAGCACACCGCACTCCCGAAGGCGCAGATCCTCATCGAGGCGCTGCCCTGGCTGACCCGGCACAACGGCAAGACCGTCGTCATCAAATTCGGCGGCAACGCCATGGTTGACGAGGAGCTGAAGGCGGCCTTCGCCCAGGACGTGGTCTTCCTGCGGCAGGCCGGCCTCAAGCCGGTCGTCGTGCACGGCGGCGGCCCGCAGATCAGTGCCCAGCTCGACAAGCAGGGCCTGGTCAGCGAGTTCAAGGCCGGTCTGCGCGTCACCACGCCCGAGGCGATGGACGTCGTACGGATGGTGCTGGCCGGACAGGTCCAGCGCGAGCTCGTCGGCCTGCTCAACCAGCACGGCCCGCTCGCCGTCGGCCTGACCGGCGAGGACGCCCACACGATCACCGCCACCCAGCACCGGCCGACCATCGACGGTGAACGCGTCGACATCGGCCGGGTCGGCGAGATCACCGCCATCGACACCGGAGCCATCCAGGCGCTGCTGGACGACGGCCGGATCCCGGTCGTCTCCTCCATCGCACGCTCCGCCGACGACCACCACGTCTACAACGTCAACGCCGACACCGCGGCCGCCGCGCTCGCCGCCGCGCTCGGCGCCGAGACACTGATGGTCCTCACCGACGTGGAGGGTCTCTACGAGGACTGGCCCCACAGCGACGACGTGATCAGCCGTCTCACCGCCGGCGAGCTGGAGAAGCTTCTTCCGGAGCTGTCCAGCGGCATGGTGCCGAAGATGCAGGGCTGCCTGCACGCCGTGCGCAACGGCGTCGAGACCGCGCGGGTCATCGACGGCCGGGTCCAGCACTCGATCCTGCTGGAGATCTTCACCGACGAAGGAATCGGCACGATGGTCGTGCCCGACGCACAGGGGGAGTCATGAGCAACCAGGAGCTCTCGCAGCGCTGGCAGCACGCGCTGATGGACAACTACGGCACTCCTCAGCTGTCCCTCGTCCGCGGCGAGGGGGCCCACGTGTGGGACGCCGACGGCACCGAGTACCTCGACTTCGTCGGCGGCATCGCGGTGAACGCGCTGGGCCACGCCCACCCCGCCGTCATCAAGGCCGTCTCCACCCAGATCGCCTCCCTCGGCCATGTCTCCAACCTCTACATCGCGCCGCCGCCCGTCGCGCTCGCCGAACGGCTGCTCCAGCTCTTCGGCCGAGAGGGCCGGGTGTACTTCGCCAACTCGGGAGCCGAGGCCAACGAGGCCGCCTTCAAGATCGGCCGGCTGACCGGGCGGACCCACATGGTCGCCACCGACGGCGGCTTCCACGGCCGGACCATGGGCGCGCTCGCCCTGACCGGCCAGCCCACGAAGCGCGAGCCGTTCCTCCCGCTGCCCGGCGACGTCACGCACGTCCCGTACGGCGACGCGGAAGCGCTGCGGGCCGCCGTGACCACCGACACCGCGCTGGTGATCATCGAGCCCATCCAGGGCGAGAACGGCGTGGTCGTGCCACCCGCGGGATACCTGGAGGCCGCCCGGGAGATCACCCGGGCCACCGGCGCCCTGCTCGTCCTCGACGAGGTGCAGACCGGCATCGGCCGCTGCGGTCACTGGTTCGAGCACCAGGCCCACCAGGGCGTGGAGCCCGACGTCGTCACCCTCGCCAAGGGGCTCGGCGGCGGTCTGCCGCTCGGCGCGACCGTCGCGTTCGGCCCGGCGGCCGAGCTGCTGAAGCCGGGCCAGCACGGCACGACGTTCGGCGGGAACCCGATCGCCTGCGCCGCCGGTCTCGCCGTCCTGGACACCCTGGCGGCCGATGGCGCCCTGGACCAGGTGAAGCGGCTGGGCGAGAAGATCCGGGACGCAGTGGAGGGGCTGGGGCACCCTCTGGTCTCCCACGTCAGAGGCTCCGGGCTGCTGCTGGGTATCGTGCTCACCGAGCCCCTCGCGCCACAGGTGCAACAGGCGGCTCAGGGAGCCGGAATCCTGGTGAACGCGCCCGCCCCCGATGTCCTGCGGCTCATGCCGCCGCTGGTCATCGGCGACACCGAGGTGGACGCGCTCCTCCAGGCTCTGCCCGGCGCCCTCGACGCGGCAAAAGGGGACGGACGATCCGGAGAATGAGGCGACGACGATGACCGAGGCGCAGGAAACCGAGCACGGCGGGCCGTCCGTGCCGCAGACCCGCACCGCACGCCACCGCCGGATCGTGGACATCCTGAACCGGCAGCCGGTGCGCTCGCAGAGCCAGCTGGCCAAGCTCCTGGCCGACGACGGGCTGAGCGTCACGCAGGCGACGCTCTCCCGTGACCTGGACGAGCTGGGTGCGGTGAAGATCCGCAACACCGGCGGCGAGCTGATCTACGCGGTGCCGAGCGAGGGCGGTTTCCGTACCCCGCAGGCACCGTTGGGCGGGTCCGCGAAGGAGGAGCGCATGCGGCGCCTCTCCGCCGAGCTGCTCATCTCGGCGGAGGCCTCGGCCAACCTCGTGGTGCTGCGTACGCCTCCGGGCGCGGCCCAGTTCCTCGCCTCGGCCATCGACCAGGCCGAACTGCACGACATCCTCGGCACCATCGCGGGCGACGACACACTGATGCTGATCAGCCGTGACCCGGCGGGCGGACAGGCGCTCGCCGACCATCTGCTGCGACTGGCCCAGAACGAGCGCTGAGCTGGCCGGGCCGGCCGGCGCCGTCAGTAGCGGGTGATCGCGGTCGGGCCCGAACGGGTCCCGATCGCGATGTGCGGACGGCGGGCGGGGTCCACCCAGTCGAGGATCCGGTCCATCGCGGCCGCCGGTACGGAGACACAGCCGGCGGTCGCACCACGTCCGTTGACGTGGAGGAAGATCCCGGCGCCGCGCCCCCGCACCGGCCGCTCGTAGTTGAAGCCGATGACGAGCGCGCGGGTGTACTGCGTGGGATACGCGATCAGATGCTCCGCCTCGGCGGCCCGGCAGTCGGTGGGACGCGGCTCCACCCAGCGGTTGTAGGACCGCGCCTCGTTGTCCTCGCACCACCAGGACCGGCTGGTGACCCGGCGGTACGGGTGGACGGTGCCGGCCGGCGCGGCCTTGACCCCGAAGGCGTACGGCAGGTCGTACAGGCCGGTGGGCGTGGTGTCGGTGCCCTGCTTGCGCGACGCCCCCTCGGCGAGGCCCTTCGCGGGGCCCGCGAGTGCGAGAAGCACCGAACCCGCCACCAGAAGTCTGCGCATGCACCGGACGCTAGACCGTCCACCCCCGGACCTGCGCCGTACGGCTCAATCCCCTGCCGCGCGCGGCAGGACCGGCAGCGGGAGCGGCAGACCGGGCAGCCCGTCGATACTCGTCCCGACGTGCTCCTTCTTCTCGGAGTAGGCACTGAGCGACGCGTCGTCCTCGCGGGCGAAGCGCTGGGCGTGCAGTGGCCGGTCCTCGTCGTAGGACATGAAGGGCACGGCGTATCCGCAGGTGTCCCGGATCAGCTCGGCCTCGACCACGATGACGGCGCGCAGCCCGTGCGGGGTGGGGTCCACCCCGGGGAAGTGGGTGAGCAGCGGGGCGAAGCGTGGATCGTCACGGAAGACCGGCTCACCCCGGCCGTGCACCCGCACGATGTTGGGCGGTCCCTGGAAGGCGCACCACATCAGCGTGATGCGGCCGTTCTCGCGGAGGTGGGCGACGGTCTCGGCATTGCTGCCCGCGAAGTCCAGATAGGCCACGGTCCGCTCGTCGATGACGGCGAAGGAGCCGCTGACCCCCTTGGGGGAGAGGTTGACCGTGCCCTCTCCGTCCAGGGGTGCGGTCGCCGTGAAGAAGATGTGCTGCTCTTCGATGAAGGTCCTGATCCGCCCGTCGATACGCTCGTACGTTTTTCCCATGACGGTCATTGTCGCCGCCAACTTCCTTGACAGCGGGTCCGTCTCGGCTGAAGAGACGCCCGCGGGGACTCGCCGCCCGCAGCGATCGCCGGTTCGCGACGCGTACCGCTCGCGCCAGGTCCCCACCGCTTCCGGCCGGTGCGCGCGGTACGCCGACCTCGCGCGGCTTTGACAAAACATACGGAGTACTGCATAGTTATACCTAGTTCACCGCACCGTGAGGAGGAAGCCGTGACTGAGCGCGTCGTACTCGCCTACTCGGGCGGCTTGGACACCTCCGTCGCCATCGGCTGGATCGCCGAGCAGACGGGTGCCGAAGTCATCGCCGTCGCCGTGGACGTCGGCCAGGGCGGCGAGGACCTGGAGGTCATCCGCGAGCGCGCGCTCGCCTGCGGTGCCGTCGAGGCCGAGGTCGTGGACGCCAAGTACGAGTTCGCCGAGGAGTACTGCCTCCCCGCGATCAAGGCCAATGCCCTCTACATGGACCGGTACCCGCTGGTGTCCGCCCTCTCCCGGCCGGCCATCGTCAAGCACCTCGTCGCCGCCGCCGACAAGCACCACGCCGGTGTCGTGGCCCACGGCTGCACCGGCAAGGGCAATGACCAGGTCCGCTTCGAGGCCGGCATCTCCGCGCTCGGCCCCGGCCTGAAGTGCATCGCCCCGGTCCGCGACTACGCGATGACCCGTGACAAGGCGATCGCCTTCTGCGAGGAGAAGAACCTCCCGATCGCGACCACCAAGAAGTCCCCGTACTCCATCGACCAGAACGTCTTCGGGCGCGCCGTCGAGACGGGCTTCCTGGAGAACATCTGGAACGCGCCGGTCGAGGACATCTACGCGTACACCGAGAACCCCGCCACCCCGCGCGAGGCCGACGAGGTCGTCATCTCCTTCAAGGAGGGCGTCCCCGTGGCCCTCGACGGTGAGCCCGTCACCGTCCTCCAGGCGATCCAGCGGCTCAACCGGCGGGCCGGTGCCCAGGGCATCGGCCGGATCGACATGGTCGAGGACCGGCTCGTCGGCATCAAGTCCCGCGAGGTGTACGAGGCCCCGAGCGCGATCGCGCTGATCACCGCCCATCAGGAGCTGGAGAACGTCACCGTCGAGCGCGAACTGGCCCGCTACAAGCGGCAGGTCGAGCAGCGCTGGGGCGAGCTGGTCTACGACGGCCTGTGGTTCTCGCCGCTCAAGCGTGCCCTGGACGGCTTCATCGACGAGGCCGATCAGCACGTCACCGGTGACATCCGCATGACCCTGCACGCGGGCCGCGCGGTCGTCACCGGCCGGAGGTCCGAGCAGTCGCTCTACGACTTCAACCTCGCCACCTACGACTCGGGCGACACGTTCGACCAGTCCAAGGCGCAGGGCTTCATCGAGATCTTCGGCCTCTCGTCGAAGATCGCCGCGAAACGTGACCTGTCCTGACCCCCACCCGTTACGTCACCGCCTCTCCGGCCCTCCGGGCGGGGCGGCGGCCGCACATCCACCCCCTTGTTCTTCCGAGGAGCACGCAGTGAGCAACGGCAACGGCAACGGCAACAGCGACGTACGCCTCTGGGGCGCCCGCTTCGCCGACGGTCCGGCCGAGGCGTTGGCCAGGCTTTCCGCCTCCGTCCACTTCGACTGGCGGCTCGCGCCCTACGACATCGCCGGCTCCCGCGCTCACGCGCGCGTCCTGCACAAGGCGGGCCTGCTCACCGAGGACGAGCTGAACCGGATGACCGCCGGTCTCGACCAGCTCGAAGCCGATGTCGCCGACGGCTCGTTCACCGGCACGGTCGCCGACGAGGACGTGCACACCGCGCTGGAGCGCGGCCTGCTGGAGCGTCTCGGTCCGGACCTCGGCGGCAAGCTGCGGGCCGGCCGGTCCCGCAACGACCAGATCGCCACCCTCTTCCGGATGTACCTGCGCGACCACGCCCGCGTCATCGGCGGGCTGATCGCCGAACTCCAGGGCGCCCTGGTCGGCCTCGCCGAGACGCACCCGGACGTCGCGATGCCCGGCCGTACACATCTGCAGCACGCCCAGCCGGTGCTCTTCGCCCACCACGTCCTGGCCCATGCGCAGTCCCTCTCCCGGGACGCCGAGCGGCTGCGCCAGTGGGACGAGCGGACCGCCGTCTCCCCGTACGGCTCCGGCGCGCTGGCCGGATCGTCCCTCGGGCTGGACCCGCAGGCGGTCGCTGCCGATCTCGGCTTCGAGCGCGGCTCCGTCGCCAACTCGATCGACGGCACCGCCTCCCGCGACTTCGTCGCCGAGTTCGCCTTCATCACCGCGATGATCGGGGTGAACCTCTCCCGGATCGCGGAAGAGGTCATCATCTGGAACACGAAGGAGTTCTCCTTCGTCACCCTGCACGACGCCTTCTCGACCGGTTCCTCGATCATGCCGCAGAAGAAGAACCCGGACATCGCCGAACTGGCCCGCGGCAAGTCCGGCCGACTGATCGGCAATCTGACCGGCCTGATGGCCACGCTGAAGGCCCTCCCGCTCGCGTACAACCGCGACCTGCAGGAGGACAAGGAGCCGGTCTTCGACTCCTGCGACCAGCTCGAAGTCCTGCTGCCCGCCTTCACCGGAATGATGGCCACACTCACCGTCAACCGCGAGCGCATGGAGGAGCTGGCCCCGGCCGGCTTCTCGCTCGCCACCGACGTCGCCGAGTGGCTGGTCAAGCAGGGCGTCCCGTTCCGGGTCGCGCACGAGGTCGCGGGCGAGTGCGTCAAGGAGTGCGAGCAGCAGGGCATCGAGCTCGACGAGCTGACCGACGAGCAGTTCGCGAAGATCTCCGTGCACCTCACCCCCGAGGTCCGCTCGGTCCTCAATGTGGCCGGTGCGCTCGCGTCCCGCAGCGGCCGCGGCGGTACGGCCCCGTCGGCCGTCGCCGTCCAGCTCGCCGAGGTGAAGGCCGACCTCGCCGTCCAGCAGGCGTGGGCGACCGCGAAGAACTGACGGCGGCGAGGGCGGGATCAGGGCGGGGAGCGACGGTACGCTCCCCGCCCTACGGTTTTCCCGAGCCGGGTTACGTTGTCGGGGGAGCGCACCCGACCCACGAGGAGCCCACGATGCCTTTCGCTCGGCTGGCCACAGCGACGACTCCGACCGCCCACATCGGGCTCGGCCTGGCGGCGGTCGGCAGACCCGGCTACATCAACCTCCACCGTGACAGCG
The DNA here is from genome assembly GCF_040643055.1 of Streptomyces sp. NPDC047515. Classification (NCBI taxonomy): domain Bacteria; kingdom Bacillati; phylum Actinomycetota; class Actinomycetes; order Kitasatosporales; family Streptomycetaceae; genus Streptomyces; species Streptomyces sp. NPDC047515. The sequence continues at coordinate 139,577 of NZ_JBEYTM010000007.1, read as the reverse complement.
ATCTGCCCGCGGACCGCAGTGTCGAAGCGCTGCGCAAGCGCACCCACGAGCTGCTGGACGCCGCCTACGCGCAGGGTGTCCGCTACTTCGACGCGGCCCGTTCCTACGGCCGTTCGGAGGAATTCCTGGCCGACTGGCTGAGGGCGCGTCCGGAGGTGGACGACGTCGTCATCGGCAGCAAGTGGGGCTACACCTACACCGCCGGCTGGAGCGTCGAGGCCGAGGCGCACGAGGTCAAGGACCACGGCCTCGCCACGTTTCTGCGTCAGCGCGCCGAGACCGACGCGCTGCTCGGCGACCGCCTCGACCTCTACCAGATCCACTCGGTCACCGCCGACAGCCCGGCCCTCACCGACAAGGAACTGCACGCGCGGCTCGCCGGACTTGCCGCGGAAGGGGTCAGCGTGGGCCTGTCCACCAGCGGACCCGCCCAGGCCGACGCCATCCGGGCCGCCCTCGCCGTCACGGTCGACGGCGAGCCGCTCTTCCGTACGGTCCAGGCCACCTTCAACGCCCTGGAGACCTCGGCCGACGGCGCGCTCGCCGAGGCCCATGACGCCGGGCTCACCGTGATCGTCAAGGAAGCCATGGCCAACGGCCGCCTCGCCGGAACGGATGCACCGGCCGTGATCCGGGAGATCGCCGCCGAGGACGGCGTCGGCAGCGACGCGGTCGCGCTGGCGTTCGTACTGCACCAACCGTGGGCCGGTGTGGTGCTCTCCGGCGCGGCGACCGTCGAGCAGCTCGCCGACAACCTGCACGCGGCCGTCGTCGACCTCGACGAGGAGCGGCGAGCCCGGCTCGACGCGCTGGTGGAGGAGCCGGAGGCGTACTGGCGGCACCGCGCCGCGCTGCCCTGGAGCTGAGCGGGCCCGCCCCCGGCCGGTGCGCCGCGCCGACGGCGGCGAAGCGGCGCCGAACCCACTGACGCCTTCCTGGCCGCCGCCCACGGCGGCGACTTCGAGGCGCTCGTCGCCGTGCTCGACCCGGATGTCGTGGTGCGGTCCGACGTCGGCGCCGGTGGCGTCGGCGCGCCGTCCCTGGTGCGGGGCGCCGAGGCGGTGGCCCGTCAGGCGATCATGTTCGGTCGTTCGCCCGGTCGGCGCACCAGGCCCTGGTCGACGGAGTACCGGCCGTCATCTCGACGCGGGAGGACCGACGGTTCTCGGTCATGGTCTTCACGATCGTGGGGGGGAAGGTCGTCGAGATGTCCGTGATCAACGACCCGGCCCGCCTTCCCGGCCTCGATCTCGTCGTCCTCGACGACTGACCCGGGGCGGCGGCGAAACGGCGGGCTCAGTGCCCGTCGCCGCCCCGGCGGCCCTCCGCCCACGTGGCGAGCGCCTCGAAATCGGCCGGCAGCAGTCCGATCCGCGGATCGATCCACAGCAGCAGCGACTCGCCCGCCCCCTGCCCCGAGACCCACTCCCGGTCCTGCTCGGCGATCTCGTCGTCGACCCAGGCGAACGGCCGGCCGGCCGCGTACTCCACGACGTACTGCGTCTTCCAGTACGTCCCGTCCGGCGCGCTGCCGTGCATCGACGGCCAGTCGATGTACGGCAGCGGGGGCAGCCCGAGATGCGGCCCGATCCACTGGTTGGCCTCGTCCTTCCAGGTCGTCGCCCAGACCAGTTCGTAACGGTCGGCGAGGGTCAGCAGCGCCCGCCCGTGGTCCGGGTTGAGCAGGACGGGCAGCGGCGGTCCGTAGTCCCATCCCGTCGGCCGCATCAGATGCCGCGCGTAACCGTCCGGGACCCGGCGGCGCAGGAATGCCGCGTACGGATTGAGCGGACCGTCGATGTCGATCAGCAGCAGCGGCTTCATGACGACATGGTCCTCCCTCCCTTCCCCGGGAGGCGATGCCTTTCCAGTGAGACGTTTGTGTCTCATATGGTTTATGGTTGTCTCATGAGTCTCGACCGTGAGCAGGTGCTGCGCAGCGCCGCCGCCCTGCTGACCCGCAAATCGACCGCCACCATGGACGAGGTCGCCAGAGCCGCAGGCATCGGACGCGCCACCCTGCACCGGCACTTTGCCGGTCGGGATGCCCTGGTCAAGGCGTTGGAGGACCTGGGCATCCGGGAGTTCGAAGCGGCCTTGGACGCCGCCGCGCTCGACGAGGACACCTGCGAGGAGGCCTTGCGCCGACTGGTCGCGGCCATCGAGCCGAGCGCCGGACTCCTCTCCTTCCTCGTCACCGAGAACCAGCTCTTCGAGGGCGACGAGGTGCACGAGGGCTGGGACCGCCTGGATGCCCGGGTCTCCGCCTTCTTCCGGCGGGGCCAGGAGCGCGGCGAGCTCCGCATCGATCTCACCCCCGCCTGGCTGACCGAGGCCCTCTACGGGCTGATCTCCACCGGAGCCTGGGCCGTCCAGGTGGGCCGGGTGGCCGGGCAGGACTTCCCGTACATGATCGTCGAGTTGCTGCTCGGCGGCGCACGCCGGAGCGTAGAGCAATGAGTCGTCTCGAACAGCACGCGGAATCCACCCATGAGCTGCGTCGTCCCGGGCGGTGGATCGCCCTGGCCGTCCTCGTCCTCGCGGTGCTGCTCGTGGCGGTGGACGCCACGGTCCTCGGCCTCGCCACCCCCTTTCTCACCGAGGACCTCAAACCGTCCGGTACGCAGCTGCTCTGGATCGGCGACGTCTACTCCTTCGTGATCGCCGGGCTCCTGGTCTCCATGGGCAGCCTGGGCGACCGCATCGGCCGCAAGAAACTGCTGCTGACCGGTGCCATGGCCTTTGGCGCGGTGTCGGTGCTCAACGCGTACGCGAGCAGCCCCGAGATGATGATCCTGGCGCGGGCGCTGCTCGGTGTCGCGGGCGCCACCCTGATGCCGTCCACGCTCGCCCTGATCCGCAATCTCTTCCACGATCCGCGCGAGCGCAGCCTCGCCATCGGCATCTGGGGAGCCATGGCCTCCGCGGGCGCGGCCGTCGGCCCCGTCGTCGGCGGCTTCCTCCTGGAGCACTTCTGGTGGGGCTCGGTGTTCCTGATCAACCTGCCGGTCATGGCCGTGCTGGTGGTCGTCGGCGTCAAGATGATCCCCGAGTCGAAGAATCCGGCACCGGGCCCCTGGGACCTGGTCAGTGTGGCGCTCTCCTTCATCGGCATGATCGGTGTCGTCTACGCCATCAAGGAGCTGGCCGCACACGGTACGAGCTGGGGGGTCGCCGTCACGGGTCTCGGTGGCCTGGCCGCGCTCTGCTGGTTCGTACGCAGACAACTCACGCTTCCCGCACCCCTGCTGGACATGCGGCTCTTCCATCACCGGGGCTTCTCGGGCGCGGTCCTCGCCGATCTGCTGACCATCCTCGGCCTGTCCGGGCTGGTCTTCTTCCTCTCCCAGTTCCTGCAACTGGTACAGGGACGAGGACCGCTGGAGGCCGGGCTCGCCGAACTGCCCGCGGCCGTCGGCGCGGTCACCGCGGGTCTGATCGCAGGTGTGGCGGCCCGCCGCTACTCGGTGCGGTCGGTGGTATCCGGCGGACTCGGGGCGATCGGCCTGGCGCTCGCCGTGGTCACCTTGTTCCACCGCGAGACCGCCTATCCGCTGATCGGCGTGGTACTGCTGGTCGTCGGGGTCGGCGCGGGCTTCGCCTTCACCGTCACCTCCGACGTGATCCTCTCCAGCGTTCCGAAGGAGCAGGCGGGTTCCGCGGGCGCGGTCTCCGAGACGGCGTACGAACTCGGCGCGGCCCTCGGCATCGCCCTGCTCGGTTCCATCGTCACCGGCGTCTACCAGGACTTCGTCACCCCGCAGGGCGTTCCGTCCGCCAACGCCTCGGCGGCCCATGAATCGCTGGGCGGCGCCGTCGAAGCGGCACACGGCCTTCCGGTGCAACAGGCGGGCGCGCTGATCTCCGCGGCGCAGGAGTCGTTCGTCGACGGGCTGCGGCTGGCCGCGGGGGTCGGCGCGGCGGTCCTGCTGGCAACGGCCGTCGCGGCCTGGTTCCTGTTGCGCGGTCAGAAGCTGGAGGACGGCATCGTCCACCAGTAGCCCCGGACCGCACGCATACCGAGGGCATGCGGAAGGGCCCGTACCGCCGATCGGCGGTACGGGCCCTTCCGTACGTCCTGCTCCCGCGTCAGCTCACGCGGCTTTGGCCTTCGTCGCATACATGTCGACGTACTCCTGGCCCGACAGCCGCATCACCTCGGCCATCACGGAGTCGGTCACCGCCCGCAGCACATAGCGGTCGCGGTCCATGCCTTCGTAGCGGGAGAACTCCATCGGCTCACCGAAACGCACCGTCACCTTGCCGGGACGGGGCAGACCGGAACCACCGGGCTGCAGCTTGTCCGTACCGATCATCGCGAACGGCACCACCGGCGCACCCGTCATCAGGGTCAGCCGGGCGATCCCCGTGCGGCCCCGGTAGAGCCGGCCGTCGGGGGAGCGGGTGCCCTCCGGGTAGATGGCGAACGCCTTGCCCTCCTCCAGCACCCGACGGCCCGTCATCAGCGCCGCGACACCGCCGCGACCGCCGTCCCGGTCCACCGGGATCATGCCGCAGCCCGTGAAGAACCAGGCCATCGCCCGGCCCTTGAGCCCCTTGCCCGTCACATACTCGTCCTTGCCGATGTAGTAGACGGGCCGGTCGCAGCAGATCGGCATGATCATCGAGTCGATGAACGTCAGATGGTTGCCCGCGAGGATCACCGGACCGTCCCCGGGGATGTTCTCCACACCCTCCACCTGGGGGCGGAACATCAGGCGCAAGATCGGTCCGAGCACTGCCTTGATGAGTGCGTGTCGGGACAACGGTTCCTCCGGTGTAGTGGCCGGGCCGGCGGGGCGCGGGATCGTGACTCTATGCAGGTGAGGACGATACTCGCGGGTACTCGCCATTCGCACATCGGGTTCATCGATCGGATACGCGGTGTTGACGTGTGTTTCCGCCAAGTTCGTCCAGGAGCTGCTCTTACGACAGTACGACTCCTTACGCTCGGGCCTCGCCCGACAGGTGCGAGACATCACACGTGAGGAGCATTCATGACTGAGCGCGCGCAGGCAGGTCCCGGTCGCAGAACCCTGCTGGGGGCGGGGGCGGCCGTACTCGGCTCCGCCGCCCTCGGGCTGGCCGGCGGCCCGGCCGAAGCCGCGGACGGCACCGTTCAAAGCTCCTCGGAACGGTCGGGCGGACACGGCTTCCGCCTCGACCTGCCGGTGCCCACCGTCATCGGGCACCGCGGCACCAGCGGCTACCGGCCCGAGCACACCCTCGGCTCGTACCAGCTGGCCCTCGACATGGGCGCGCACATCGTCGAGCAGGACCTGGTGCCCACCAAGGACGGCCATCTCGTCTGCCGTCACGAGAACGACATCACCGCCACCACCGATGTCTCCGCCCACCCCGAGTTCGCCGGCCGCAGGACCACGAAGAAGGTCGACGGTGTCTCCCTCACCGGCTGGTTCACCGAGGACTTCACCCTCGCCGAACTGAAGACACTGCGGGCCACGGAGCGCATCCCCGGCACCCGTCAGAAGAACACGCTCTACGACGGCCGCTGGGAGGTCCCCACCTTCGAGGAGGTGCTGCGCTGGGCCGACCGCGAGGGTCGCAGGCGCGGGAAGCCGGTCTGGCTGTACGTCGAGACCAAGCACCCCACCTACTTCCGGGGACTCGGCCTCGGGCTCGAAGAGCCCCTCGCCAAGCTGCTGCGCCGCTACAACCGCCACCGCAAGCAGTCGCCGCTCATCCTTCAGTCCTTCGAGCCCGGCAGCATCCAGCGGCTGGCCGGACTCGTCGCCACCCCGCGCGTCGTACTGCTCTCCGGCGCGGGCGAGCGCCCCTGGGACTTCGTGACGTCCGGCGATCCGCGCACCGTCGCCGACCTGGTGAAGCCCGAGGGCCTGAAGTGGATGGCGTCCTTTGCCCAGGGCATCGGACCCACCCTGGACCTGATCATTCCCAAGGACGCCTCGGGGCGGCTCACCGCACCGACCACCCTGGTGAGGGACGCGCACGCGCAGGGCCTGGTGCTGCACCCGTACACCATGCGCAACGAGAACACCTTCCTGCCCGCCGACTTCCGACGGGGCACGGACCCCACCGCGTACGGTGACGCCTTCGGCGCGTTCCGGACGTACTTCGCGACCGGAATCGACGGGATCTTCTCCGACAACCCGGACACCGCCCTGCTTGCCGCGGCGGACTTCGCCGCCCGGTGAGACCGGCGTCAGCACCCGGCCGGGGCGTGCCCCGGTCGGGTGGTGGCCGCCCTGGACGGCAACCGCCCGTCGGCGCGGGTGCGTCGGCCGGGGCATGACGCTTCTCGATCGTGCCGCCGCCGACACCGCCTCGGCGGCCATCGTCCGTACCCTGTACCCGCTGGTGAGCGCCGAGGCCACGGCCGAGGCGGCCGCCTCGGTGACGGGTGCGGCGATCGAACCCGCCGATCTCGAACAGGCCGTCTGGCTGCGGCTGATGGAGCGGCTCGCGCGGGGCGGGCCGCCGGTGGACGCGGCGCGCTGGGTACGGAACGCCGTGCGGGCGGAGGCCCGACGGGCCCGCCGTACCACCCGGCACGAACGCCCCTACCGTGACGAGACCTCCGCGGACCCGGCCGGCTGCCCCGAGCGGATCGCCGTGGGCGCCGACGAACGCCGGGCGCTGCGTGCCGCGGTGGACCGGCTGCCCGGCCGGTGTGCCCCGCTGCTGTCGGCGATGCTCGCCCCCGGTGATCCCACTTACCGGGAAATCGCAGGGAAGTTGGGTATGTCACAGGGCAGTTTGGGTCCGATCCGTTCCCGATGCCTTGGATGTCTGCGCAGAATGCTCGCGGCGGAGGTTGTCGCTCCTGAACTGCGGGGAAAGGAGCGTTAGACAACCGGTGGATCAGGTGGGTGGAGGCATGCGCAGATGGGCATGAGCGTGATCATCTCGGCGGCGACGGCACAGGACGCCGAACAGGTCTTGAAACTTGAGTACCTCTGCTTCCAGCGTGAGGCCGAGCTGTACGGGAACTACCGCATCGACCCGCTGGTCCAGAGCCTCGATTCGCTGCACGCCGAGATCGCCACGCAGTTGGTGTTCGTGGCACGACTGGGCGACGAAGTGGTCGGTTCGGTCCGTGGCTCCACCGATGCGGACGGCACCGGGCAGATCGGCAGGCTCTGCGTCCACCCGCGGCTCCAGGGGCACGGCCTCGGTGCCCGGCTGCTGCGGGCCGCCGAGTCGGGACTCGCCGACGAGCGGTCGGCCACCCGCTTCCGGCTGCAGACCGGGCATCGCAGCGAGAGCAATCTGCGGCTCTACCGACGGGCGGGTTACGCCCAGGTGGGCAATGAGACCGGTCGGGACGGCGTCCGGATGATCCTGCTGGAGAAGGACGCGACGGCGCCCGCCTACGTGGCCAGCGCGTGAACCGGGCCCGCCCGGCGGAACGGGGGCACGGCCCGGCCGGGGGCGGTTACCGGCCGACGGTCGGTCCCACCGAAGGCCCGTCGGGCGGGAGTTACGCCTTCTTCGCGCTGCGCAGCCACATCATCCCGGTGATCGGAAGGATCACCGGGATGAACAGGTAACCCATGCCGAAGTCGGACCAGACGGTGGCATCCGCGAAGGCCGACGGCTCCACCATCGTCCAGGTCCCCACGACCAGCACGCCCAGGAGCTCGGCGGCGCAGCACACCAGTGCCGATTTGCGCGCCTTCTCGCCGCCGCGCACGAGCGAATACGTGATGAACCCGTACACGAGAGCGGCGACGGCCGACAGCACGTAGGCAAGCGGCGCCCTGCCGAAGTCCAGGATGATCTGGACGATCGAGCGGGAGGCCGCGGCGACGGTGAACACCCCGTAGAACCAGACCAGTACCCGGCCGGGGCCGGTCCCGAGGTCGAAGGGCCGCTTCTCGCCGGTGGCCGCCGCAGGGGCGCGATCGGTGTCGGTCACGGTCAGTTTCCCCAGATGTCGTAGAGCCGTACTTCGAGGACGGCCAGCACGACCGCGCCCGCCGCCACCGTCACCGAACCCCACCGGGTCCGCTCGGTGAGCGACAGGAAACCGGCCGCGGGCACGGCGAGGAAGGCCCCGATCAGATACGCGATGAAGATCGTCATGCCCTGGTCGGGCCGCGCGCCCCCGGACAGCCGCACGATGCCCACCACCAGCTGGGCCAGCGCCAGCAGCGAGACCACGGCCATGGCGATGAAGTGCCAGTCCTTGGTCGGCTGGTCCCGGTACGCGGCGAATCCGCACCACGCGGCGAGGGCGAGCGCGGTCACGGCGACCGCGACCGTCAGGGCGTCAAGCATGAGGCGAGGGTATTACGGACCGAAGCGTCCTCTGCGTGCGCCCCCGTCCCGGGGGACACGGCGCGCGGGCGGGGCCTCGGGGCCGCGACCGCGAAGGTCCACCGGCCCGGCAGACCTCCGCGGCCGCGGCAGTAGTGTCGGTGGACATGAAGATCCACGCCGAAGCCCTGCTGTTCGACAACGATGGAACACTGCTCTCCTCGATCGAGTCGGTGTACCGCTGCTGGACCCAGTGGGCCCAGGAGTACGGGATCACGGCGGAGGACTTCGAGGGTGTCGAGCTGCACGGCCGGACGGCCGGCGAGATCGTCGCCGGGCTGCTGCCGGCGGCCCGGGTCGAGGAAGCCCTGGCCCGTATCGAACAGCTGGAGGTCGAGGACGCCCCCGGCGGAGTCGTGATCCTGCCCGGTACCAAGGAACTGCTCGGTGCGCTGCCCGCGCACCGCTGGGCCGTCGTCACCTCCGCCACCCGGCCGCTCGGTTGGGCACGGCTGAGCGAAGTGGGCATCGACGTCCCCCTGATGATCGCCGCCGAGGACGTCACCCGGGGCAAGCCGGATCCCGAGCCCTACCTGCTGGCCGCCGAGCGCCTCGGCGTCGATCCGGCCCGTTGCGTGGTCTTCGAGGACGCCCCGGCCGGACTGCGGGCGGGACGGGCGGCAGGCATGAGGACCGTGGCCTTGGCCACAACGCACGACCGCTCCGAACTGGTCGCGGATCTGGTCGTCGATGACCTCTCCGCCATATCGGTGCAGGTCACAGCCCAGGAAGTGGAAATCGCGGCGATCGGCTGAGCCGGCTCGCGCCACCATCCACGCCTGTCCGCTATGCGGACAGGCGGATCGGGCGGAACGTTACGTCTGTTTTACTTGGGGCATGACCACGACGAGCAACCGCACCCTTGCGACCGAGGCGATCACGACGCCCGGTGCTCGTTGTATGTGTCGAATGCGCACCTTCTGAGGGCCCCCGCCCGATCCTCGCGCCCCGAAGCGAGACCGAGCCCGAGCCGTCCGCACCCAGCGGAACGAGCCTGCCCGAGCGCCGCTGCCCGGCCAACCGCCGCGGCCGGCCGTGCCGGGACCCCGCTCGGAACGTCCGATCGGAACGCCCAGAGCACTCTCATCGGCCGAATGCCCCGTGCCCGGCGGACATTGCGCCACGCACTCGACAGTGACGGAAACCCTGTGATCACCACTACGGGCCTCACGAAGGTCTACCAGTCGCACGGCCGTGAGGTCACCGCCCTCGACGGCGTCGACCTGCACGTCCGCGAGGGCGAGGTGTACGGCGTCATCGGACAGAGCGGCGCCGGAAAATCCTCCCTCATCCGCTGCGTCAACCTCCTGGAACGCCCCACCTCGGGCACTGTGACCGTGGCCGGCCGGGACCTCACCGCCCTCGCCGGACGAGGCCGCCGGGCCGGCAAGGAACTGCGCGAGGCGCGCAGCCGCATCGGCATGGTGTTCCAGCACTTCAACCTGCTGGACTCCCGCAGCGTCCAGCACAACATCGAACTCCCGCTGGAGATCCTCGGCGTCTCCGGCAAGGACCGCTCCCGCAAGGCCCTCGAACTCCTCGACCTGGTCGGACTCGCCGACAAGGCCAAGTCCTACCCCGGCCAGCTCTCCGGCGGTCAGAAGCAGCGCGTCGGCATCGCCCGCGCCCTGGCCGGAGACCCCAAGGTGCTGCTCTCCGACGAGGCGACCTCCGCCCTCGACCCCGAGACCACCCGCTCCATCCTCCAACTGCTGCGCGACCTCAACCGGCAGCTCGGCCTGACCGTCCTGCTCATCACGCACGAGATGGACGTCGTCAAGACGATCTGCGACTCCGCCGCGCTGATGCGGAAGGGACGCGTCATCGAGTCGGGCACCGTCGGCGAACTGCTCGCCACCCCGGGCTCCGAACTGGCCCACGAGCTGTTCCCCGTCGGCGGTACGCCCTCCGGCCCCGACCGCACGGTCGTCGACGTCACCTTCCACGGCGAGGCCGCCACCCAGCCGGTGATCTCGCAGCTCTCCCGCACGTACAACATCGACATCTCGATCCTGGGCGCCGCGATGGACACCGTCGGCGGCAAGCAGATCGGCCGGATGCGCATCGAACTGCCCGGCCGCTTCGAGGAGAACGTCGTCCCCATCGGCTTCCTGCGCGAGCAGGGCCTGCAGGCCGAGGTCGTGGAGCACGACGCCGCCGGCATCCCCGTACAGACCCCCGTCCCGCTCACCGAGGAGGTGGCGAAGTGACCTGGTCCGACATGCAGCCGCTGCTCACCCAGGGGACCATCGACACCCTCTACATGGTGCTCTGGTCCGCCGTCGTCACCGTCCTCGTGGGGCTGCCGCTCGGCGTTCTGCTGGTCCTCACCGACAAGGGCGGACTGCTCCGGAACGCCCCGGTGAACAAGGTCATCGGCGTGATCGTGAACGTCGGCCGCTCGCTGCCGTTCATCATCCTGCTGATCGCCCTGATCCCCTTCACCACGTGGGTCGTCGGCACCTTCATCGGTCCCACGGCGATGATCGTGCCGCTTGCCGTCGGCGCCATCCCGTTCTTCGCGCGGCTCGTCGAGACCGCCGTGCGCGAGGTGGACCACGGACTCGTCGAGGCCGTCCAGTCGATGGGCGGATCCATCCCGACGATCGTCCGCAAGGTACTGCTGCCGCAGGCGCTGCCCTCGCTCGTCTCCGGCGTCACCACGACCGTCATCGTGCTCATCGGCTACTCCGCGATGGCCGGCGCGGTCGGCGGCGAGGGGCTCGGCTCCAAGGCCGTCACCTATGGATACCAGCGCTTCGACAACCGGTTCATGCTCGTCACCGTCGTACTGCTGATCGTCATCGTGACCGTGATCCAGCTGATCGGCGACGCGGCCGTACGGCTGCTGGCCCGTCGGGGCCGCACCACCACCTGAGACCTTCGTTCCGCCCAAGCCCGCACTCCTTGTCCGGGCGCACCACCCTCACCACCGAAAGAGGCACTTTTCGTGCGTAAGAACATCAAGATCACCGCTGCTGCCGCCGCCACCGCCGCCCTGGCCTTCGGCCTCACCGCCTGCGGCACGTCGTCCGACCCGGCCTCCAAGAGCGACACCGGCGCCAAGGCCGACACCTCCAAGGCGCTCGTCGTCGCGGCGTCCCCGACGCCGCACGCCGACATCCTGAACTTCGTCAAGAAGAACCTCGCGGCGAAGGCGGGCCTCAAGCTGGAGATCAAGGAGTTCACGGACTACGTCCTGCCGAACACGGCCACCGAGACCGGCCAGGTCGACGCCAACTTCTTCCAGCACCAGCCCTACCTCGACGACTTCAACAAGAAGAACAACACCCACCTCGTCTCCGTCGGCACGGTCCACCTGGAGCCCCTCGGCCTCTACTCCAAGAAGCTCAAGGCCCTCGGCGACATCAAGTCCGGCCAGACCATCGCGGTGCCCAACGACACCACCAACGAGGGCCGCGCCCTCCAGCTGCTCGCCGAGAAGGGGCTGATCACCCTCAAGGCCGGCGTCGGCACCGACGCCAAGCTCAGCGACATCACCGACAAGAAGGGCCTGCAGTTCAAGGAGCTGGAGGCCGCGACCGTGCCCCGCGCCCTGAACGACGTGGACGCCGCCGTCATCAACGGCAACTACGCCATCGAGGCCAAGCTCAAGCCCTCCAAGGACGCCCTGGCACTGGAGAAGGCCGACGGCAACCCGTACGCCAACATCATCGCCGTGAAGAAGGGCAACGAGAAGGACGCCCGTGTCGAGAAGCTCATGAAGCTCCTCCACTCCGACGAGGTCAAGAAGTTCATCGAGGACACGTACCAGGGCGCCGTCATCCCGGCCTTCGGCACCGCCAAGTCCTGACACCCGCACGGCACTTGTCCGAAGGGCCCCGCGCACCCCACCCGGGGGCGCGGGGCTCCGCCGTACGGACCCGCCCATGCACAGCACGGGCCCCATGTTGCATGCTGTGCCTTTACACGGTCTTCGGCATGGAGCTGCGCATGACTTCCACCTTTCCGGACATCTCCATCAGCACGGATCGGTTGGTGCTGCGCCCCTTCGATATGACGGACGTTCCCGCGTACATCGAGATGATGAACGACGAGCTCGTCACCGCCTGGACCGAGGCTCCCCACCCCTACACCCAGGTCGACGCCGAACGCTGGGTCCGCAGGATCGCCCCCGCCCAGCGCACCACCGGTGACGGCATCGTCTTCGCCGTCACCGAATTCCTCACCCAGCGGCTCGTCGGCTCGGTCCGGCTGCGCAACACCGACTGGCGCACCCTGGCCACCGAGGCCGCGTACATCACCGCCCCCTGGGCACGCGGCGAGGGATACGCCACCGAGTCGCTGCTGGCGCTGGCCCAGTGGCTCTTCCGCGACCAGGGCTTCGAGCGCATCGAACTGCGCACCGCCGCCGACAACACCGCCTCCCAGCAGGTCGCCCAGAAGCTCGGCTGCATCAGCGAGGGAGTCCTGCGCAACGCCCGCATAGCGCGCACCCAGACGGAGGACGGGGGCTGGACCGACATCAGGACCGACCTGATCGTCTGGAGCCTGCTTCCCGAGGACCTGGAAGGTGTCGCCGAGCAGCTCGCCGACGCGGGCGGCTACGGCGCCTACAACGACTGGAACTGACCTCCTCCGAGGGGTCTCGGCGCCGTACGGGTACGGACCGGGTACTCTCACCCTGCCCGCTCCTCACGGGGCAGCCCCACCTGCGACAACTCCAGGAGACTGACGACAGATGGCCGATCGGGTCACCGTGATCGGCTGGGACGGCTCGCCACTGACCGGAGCGGCCACGGCCGCCCTCTCGGCCGCCACGCTCGTCGCCGGAGCCGCCCACCACCTCGCGCTCCCCGAAGTCCCGGTGCACGCCGAACGGATCCGTCTGGGCTCCATCGACCTCGCCGCCCGGCGGATCGCCCTGCACCGCGGCAGCGCCGTGGTCCTCGCCGACGGAGACCCCGGCTTCTTCGGCGTCGTACGCAACCTCCGCGCACCCGAGCACGGCCTCGAAGTCGAGGTGGTGCCCGCCGTGTCCTCCGTCGCCACCGCCTTCGCCCGTGCCGGAATGCCGTGGGAGGACGCCCAGGTCGTCGTCGCCCACCCCCGCACCCTGCGCCGCGCCGTCAACGTCTGCCGCGCCCACCACAAGGTCGCCGTCCTCACCTCGCCCGGTGCGGGCCCCGCCGAACTGGCCCTGCTCCTCGAAGGCGTCCACCGCACCTTCGTCATCTGCGAGGAACTCGGCACCGCACGCGAGCAGGTCACCGTCGTCACCTCCGACAAGGCCGCCGACCACGTCTGGCGCGACCCGAACGTGGTCATCGTCATCGGCGGCGGCCCCGAACCGCAGGCCGGCGGAGCCTGGATCGCCGGCCGCCACCCCGCCCGCCCCCGTGGCATACGCGGCTGGGCACTGCCCTCCCAGGCCTACCCGGGCAGCACCACGGTCGCCGGGGACGAGAGCGGCGAGGGCGAGTCCCCGGGGCTGCGCGCCGCCCAACTGGCCCGCCTCGGCCCCCGAACCGGCGACCTCGTGTGGGACATCGGCTCCGGCAGCGGGGCCCTGGCCGTGGAGGCCGCCCGCTTCGGGGCAGCGGTGCTGGCGGTCGACAGCGATCCGGCGGCGTGCGCCCGCACCGCGGCGGCGGCCCGCTCCTTCGGAGTCCAGCTCCAGGTCGTCGAGGGCCGGGCACCGCATGTGCTGGAGCGGCTGCCGGAGCCCGACATCGTACGGATCGGGGGCGGGGGAGTCCCCGTCGTCACCGCCGTCACCGAACGCCGGCCGGAGCGCATCGTGACCCATGCGTCGACGCGCGACGAGGCCGAGGCCCTCGGCGCGGCACTTTCCGGGAACGGCTACACCGTCCGGTGCTCGCTCCTCCAGTCCGTCGAACTCGACACGGCCGCATGGTCGGAGCGGGAACGCTCGGTCGTCTTCCTGCTCTCCGCGCTCCGTTCCGACCTCGCCCCGTGACCTGGTCGGAGTACAGCGCGAGGTAGGCTGGCCGATCGTTGCACCGCGGCTGGACGTTCGTCGCTTCGTTCGTCAATGTCCGGAAAAGGGGACTGTTTTGGCCCCCGTTGTGGTACGGCAGAACCGGGGGACGCGCGACGTGGCGCAGTCCACAACGGGCGGTGGCGAAATGAGCTGCCGCGGCGGCGAACGGCCGCGAGAATGCAGTACGTCCGCGACCGTTTCGTGCCGAGCGGCGCGCCCGCTCGTTCTTGTTGACGAGCGCCGGCGTGCCGTGGTCGGGCGTCCCGGGCGAAGGGCCGAAGGAGCACTGACGATGGGCGAGGGGTACGCATGAGTGACACCGGCCAGATCCCGGGTGAGGGACTGCCGGGGAACGCAGGCACGGTGGAGCAGCCGGGCATCGCCGCCCCGGATGCCTACACCTACCTCGCTCCCTCCGAGCACGTGTCCGAGGACGACGACCTGCTGCTGATGCCGAGCCCCCAGGGTGCCTGGAGCGACCCGCAGGCGGTACCGGCCCCCGGCCAGTACCCCGAGGGCGTTCCCGCCCAGGCACCGCTCCCCGAACAGGGCGCCCACCAGGCCCGGCAGCCGGCACAGGCTGCCCACTTCCAGCCGGTCGGCGAGGCTCCCGCGCAGCCCCAGGGGCCCGTCCAGGTCCAGGTTCAGGAACCGGTTCAGGTGCAGGGCGCGTACGCCGCGCAGCAGGCGGTGGCCGAGCCCCTGCCCGGGACAGGTCAGGGAACGCACGAGTCCGGCGGCCGCGACTCCGGTTCGGTCGACCTGAGGGGCGTACGCATCCCGTCGCCCACCCCGGCTCCCGCCCCGGCGGCGCAGACCCAGGCCCCCGCGCGTCGACCGCTGCACCGCGGTCCGGTCATGGCCGACGGCGGGCCGTCCTACGGCGGAACGCCGACCGGCGGTGTCGTCCGTTCGCTCGCCGACCGAGGACCCGCGGGCGCACCTCAGGCGCAGGCTCAGCCCCAGGCCCCCGCGCGGCATGCCGGCCCGGCCACGACCGGACCGGAGTACTTCGGGACGCCGGGCGACGAGGCGGCCGCACTGCCCGGCCCGCAGCTCGGTGAGATCCTGCCGCAGGGCGGGAGCCCCTGGGGGGCCCAGGCGCCGGAGCCGGTTGCCGCCTCGGCCGAGGCGGAGCCGATCGCGCCGGAACCGGTCGTGCCGGAGCCGGTCGCCGAGCCGGCCCTCGTGGCGCAGCCCGCTCCCGTCGTGGCGCCGGAGGCCGTGAGCGCTCCGCCGTCGGCCGGTGTGGTACCGGCTGCCGCGGAGACCCCGGCCGAGAGCCCGGTCGACGTTCCGGCAGGGGATTCCGCTGGAGCGGCGGCCGAGGCGCCCGTGGAGGCGGTGGCACCGGCGGGCGAGGCACCCGTGGAGGCGGTGGCACCGGCGGCGGCTGTCGAGGCCGAGGCCGTGACCGGGACGCCCGTCGAAGCCGCTGCCGCCACGTTGACGGACGACGCGCCGCAGGAAGCCGCGGAAGCCGCTCCCATGGGCCGGTTCGAGCCCGTGGAGGGTTCGGTACCGACGGCCCCGCACCTGGCCCCGACGCCCGTCGTGGAGCAGGCCGTGGAAGCAGAGCCCGAGCCCGAGCGCGTGCCGATCGTCATGGAGCCCGTTCAGCCCGCCGCACCCGAGGCCTTCGAGGTCGTCGCGCCCGCCGAAGCCTCCGAGTCGATTCCCGCGCCCGTCCCCGTCCCTGTGCCCGTCCCCGAGGCCGAGCTTGCGGCAGTCGTCGAGCCGGAAGCAGAACCCGGCCCCGAGGTCATCGAGACGCCGGACGTCACGGCCCCCGCAGACGACGTGGAATCCACACAGGCCGCGTCGGTGGACTCCGCGCGGCCCGAGGCACACCCCGAGCCCCGGCCCCGTGCCGAGGAGACGGAGGCCCCCGAAGCGGCCGAGTCCGATGAGACCACGGCCCCCGCCTCGCCGCCCGCCCCCGGCTACGACGACGCCGAGCGCGAGGCGGTGCTGCGGGTCATGCGCGAGCGCCGCGACATCCGCAACGGCTTCCGCAGCGACCCGATCCCGCACGAGGTGCTGCTCCGCGTCCTCGAAGCCGCCCACACGGCACCCAGCGTCGGCCACTCGCAGCCCTGGGACTTCGTCGTCATCCGCTCGGCGGAGACCCGCCGTTCCATGCACGAACTGGCGCAGCGTCAACGCGACGCCTACGCCAAGTCGCTGCCCAAGGGCCGGGCCAAGCAGTTCAAGGAACTGAAGATCGAGGCCATCCTCGACACTCCGGTCAACATCGTCGTCACCGCCGACCCCACCCGCGGCGGCCGCCACACCCTCGGCCGGCACACCCAGCCGCAGATGGCCCCGTACTCCTCGGCGCTCGCCGTCGAGAACCTCTGGCTGGCCGCCCGCGCGGAAGGGCTCGGCGTCGGCTGGGTCAGCTTCTTCGACGAGCGCGAGATGGTCCGCGCCCTCGGCCTGCCCGAGCACCTCGAAGTCGTCGCGTACCTGTGTGTCGGCTACGTCGACGAGTTCCCCGAGGAGCCGGAGCTGATGCAGGCGGGATGGTCCAAGCGCCGTCCGCTGTCCTGGGTCGTCCACGAGGAGACGTACGGTCGCCGCGCCCTGCCCGGGGAGGACCCGCACGACCTGCTGCAGGAGACCATCTCCAACATCCGTCCGCTGGACGCCAAGGCACTCGGCGAGGCGTGGGAGCGCCAGAAGCGGATGACCAAGCCCGCCGGCGCGCTCGGCATGCTGGAGATCATCTCGGCGCAGCTGTCGGGTCTGTCCCGGCTGTGTCCGCCGCCGATCCCGGAGCCCGCGGCCGTCGCGATCTTCGCGGGCGACCACGGCGTGCACGCCCAGGGCGTCACCGCCTGGCCGCAGGAGGTCACCGGCCAGATGGTCGCCAACTTCCTCGGTGGCGGCGCGGTCTGCAACGCGTTCGCGGCCCAGGTGGGTGCCGAGGTGTGCGTGGTGGACGTCGGCGTGGCGATGGAACTGCCCGCGACACCCGGCCTCCTTCCCCGCAAGGTGCGCGCCGGGACGGCCGATTTCACGACGGGTCCGGCCCTCACCCGCGAAGAGGTCCTCGCGGCCATCGAGGTCGGGATCGAGACCGCCCGCGATCTGGTCGCGGCAGGCAACAAGGGCCTGCTCACCGGTGAGATGGGCATCGCCAACACCACCGCGTCGGCCGCGCTGATCTGCGTGTACACGGGCATGGACCCGGCCGAGGTGACCGGTCGCGGTACCGGCATCAACGACGAGATGCACGCCCGCAAGGTCGATGTGGTCCGCCGGGCCCTCGAACTCCACCAACCCGACCCGGCCGATCCGATCGGGGTTCTGGCAACGGTCGGCGGCCTCGAACACGCGGCGATGGCCGGCTTCCTGCTGGGCGGTGCCTCGCTGCGCACCCCCGTCATCCTCGACGGTGTGAGCGCGGGTGCCGCGGCCCTGGTCGCGCGGGCCATCGCCCCCGAGGCCCTCGCCGCCTGCATCGCGGGCCACCGCAGCGCCGAGCCCGGCCATGTCGCCGCGCTCAACAAGCTGGGTCTGCGCCCGCTGGTCGACCTCGACCTCCGGCTCGGCGAAGGCACGGGAGCGCTGCTGGCACTGCCGATCGTGCAGAGCGCGGCGCGGGCGATGCACGAGGTGGCGACGTTCGACTCGGCGGGCGTCACGGAGAAGTAGCGGGGCCGCGAACCAGCCCCCGACGGCGTTCGAGACGCGGGGTAGGAGCAAGGTCCCGGTCGGGGCCGGTGGCGGTCGGGGCAACAGGCCCGCCACTGCCCCCGACCTCGCCCGTACCACCCCCGCACGCCACCCCGTATCGTGGACTCCACCCCACGAACCCGCACGTCGAAGCCGCTCCACCGCCGCAGCGGCCGCCGCACTCCGTCCCCTGCACGAGGAGCCCGCACCGCCATGGCCGATCACCCCGCGTACCCCGTCGGACTGCGTCTCGGTGGCCGCCGCGTCGTCGTGGTCGGCGGCGGCCAGGTCGCCCAGCGCCGCCTCCCGGCGCTGATCGCGGCGGGCGCCGACGTCGTCCTCGTATCGCCGACCGCGACCCCGTCCGTCGAGGCGATGGCCGACGCCGGAGAGATCCGCTGGGAACGCCGCCCGTACGCCGACGGCGACCTGGCCGACACGTGGTACGCGCTCATCGCGTCCGACGACACCGCGGCGAACGACGCCGCCTCCGCCGAGGCCGAGCGCACCCGCACCTGGTGCGTCCGCAGCGACAACGCCGATGCCGCCACCGCCCTCACCCCGGCCACCGGCCGCAGCGAGGGCATGACCGTCGCCGTCCTCACCACCGACACCCACGGCCGCGACCCGCGCCACAGCGCCGCCGTCCGCGACGCCATCGTCGAGGGCCTGCGCGACGGCAGCCTCGCCGCACCCCACCACCGCACCCGGACCCCCGGCGTCGCCCTGGTCGGCGGTGGGCCCGGTGACCCCGACCTGATCACGGTGCGCGGACGCCGCCTCCTCGCCGAGGCCGACGTCGTCATCGCCGACCGTCTCGGCCCGCGCGACCTGCTCGACGAACTCCCGCCGCACGTCGAGGTGATCGACGCGGCGAAGATCCCGTACGGCCGCTACATGGCCCAGGAGGCGATCAACCAGGCGCTCATCGAGCACGCCAAGGCGGGCAAGGCCGTCGTGCGGCTCAAGGGCGGCGACCCGTTCGTCTTCGGCCGCGGCATGGAGGAGGCCCAGGCGCTCGCCGCCGAGGGCATCGCCTGCACCGTCGTCCCCGGCATCTCCAGCTCGATCTCCGTGCCGGGCGCGGCCGGAATCCCCGTCACCCACCGCGGTGTGGCCCATGAGTTCACGGTGGTGAGCGGCCATGTCGCCCCCGACGACGAACGCTCACTGGTCGACTGGCCCTCCCTCGCCAAGCTGCGCGGCACCCTCGTGCTCCTGATGGCCGTCGACAAGATCGGCGCCATCGCCCGCACCCTCATCGCCCACGGCAAGGCCCCGGGGACCCCGGTCGCCCTGGTCCAGGAGGGCACCACGGCGGCCCAGCGCAAGGTCGACGCCACGCTCGCGACCGTCGCCGAACGGGCCGCGGCCGAAGACGTGCGCCCCCCGGCCGTCATCGTCATCGGCGACGTCGTCGCGGTCGGCACCGGCGCAGCGGCGGTGCCCGCCGAACAGCCGGCGCGAGCGTCTACCCCGTCCCCGCCGAGTAACCAGCGGTAACCGATCTTTCTCCCAGCCGTTGGCACCACACATCGGACAAGGCAGTATCAAACCCGTGGCTGATCTCGTCACCGTCGACGATCCCGACGACCCCCGTCTGAGCGACTACACCGGACTGACCGACGTCGAACTCCGGCGGAGACGAGAGCCCGCCGAGGGCCTCTTCATCGCCGAGGGCGAGAAGGTGATCAGACGTGCCAGGCACGCCGGTTACGAGATGCGGTCGATGCTGCTCTCGGCGAAGTGGATCGATCTGATGCGCGATGTCATCGACGAGGTGCCGGCCCCGGTGTACGCGGTCAGCCCCGAACTCGCCGAACGCGTCACCGGCTACCACGTCCACCGCGGCGCTCTCGCCTCGATGCAGCGCAAGCCCCTGCCGACCGCCGACGAACTGCTGGCGACGACCCGCCGGGTGGTCGTCATGGAGGCCGTCAACGACCACACCAACATCGGCGCGATGTTGCCTTTGGGTCTACGAGAACGTGCAGCTCGGCGCGTGGCCGTGTTCGAGGATATCGTCGATCACGCCAATCTGGGGGCTGCTTTCAGGAACGCCGCTGCCCTCGGCGTTGACGCAGTCTTCCTCACCCCCGGCTGCGCCGATCCTCTCTACCGGAGGTCCGTGAAGGTCTCGATGGGGGGCGTCTTTCAGGTGCCATGGACTCGTTTCGAGTCCTGGCCGAGGGGAGTCGAGGTCTTGCGCTCCGAGGGTTTCACGGTCGCCGCACTCTGTTTGAGTGACCGAGCGATCACCCTCGATGAACTTGCCGCGCGAAAAGTCGAGGCACTTGCCCTGGTCTTCGGCACGGAAGGCGCCGGCCTCACCCCCGGTACGCTCGCTGCAGTTGACGAGCACGTCCGCATCCCGATGGACGCCGGTGTCGACTCTCTCAATGTGGCAGCCGCCTCGGCTGTGGCCTTCTACGCCACCCGGCCGCGAGTAGCCTGAACCCGGCGTACGGGCCGACTCGTCTGCCGCTGGGCTTCGGTGGCGTCCTTGTCGTCGGGGTCGACGAGTTCGGAGCAGTAGCCGTTGCTGAACCGAGTGACTTCGTCGACGCGGAGGTTCCACCGTTCCGCGAAGCGCCCGGCCGCACTGCGGAGGTCGGCGTCGTCGGCCGGGCCCAGCCGCAGCGCGTCCAGAAGCGCGCACCACGAGGAGCGGCCGCGCTCCAGGGCGGCGACGAAGGAGTACGGCCGGCAGGGGATGAGCTGATCCGCGCTGCGTCTGCGCCCGTACACATGGCAGAACAGACACTCGTCACTGGAGGGAGCATCGGGGCGGAGCCAATAGGAGACGTCGACCGCGAGGGGCAAGACCCGGATGGGCGCGCAGTCTACCTGCGCTGATGGGTACGTTCAGCGGGTTTTCCCAGCTCGGTGTCCAGGCGGCAGAATGGGGTTCCGGTCCGGCTCTGTCCCGCCGGCTCCGTCCCGCCGTACGAGGAAGCCGCTGACGCCCGTGAATGACGATCCCCTTGCCTCACACCCGGGTGTACCGACAGGCGTTGTGTCCCCGGGCCTGACGCCCCCGGACAACGCACGCGACGACGCTTTCGGGATCGACGCCTTCACTCTCGACGACCGGCTGACCCTATTCCACTTCGCGGCCGCCGAGAAGCGTCACGAGTACCTGTGGCTGCTGCGCGCCTTCGACCGGGGTCGGGCCAACTACCAGGTGCTGCTGCACGTTTCCGATGCGGCCACCTTGGTGGGCAGGCTGGCGGCGGACCATCCTGCGGCGGCGGCCGTCGGCAACGTACAACCGCTGCTGGACGCGCTCGCCGAGTGGCGGGTGCTCGACCGTAGTTACGACGGGACGCGGGCGGCGAACCTGGCAGAGTACCGCAACCGGCACTACGTGTACCAGTTCACCCAGGCCGGATACCGGGCCTACCGGGCGGTGGAGGACGTACTCGGCGCGGCCCTGGAGGACGCGCAGCTCTCGCGGCTCGTCTTCCCGGACATCCTCGCAGACTTGGCCGCGCTCGCCGTGGCGAATGACGCGGGCGACGCCGAGGAGGTCTACCGCAAGCTGGGCCGTCTGGACTCCGTGCTGAACGAGATGGCGCAGCGGGCTGCCCGCTTCTACCTGATGCTCGGTGACCTGGCGCGGACCAACGACACCCGCCCTGAGGTGTTCCTCGCGCACAAGGACGCGCTGCTCTCGCACATGCGGGAGTTCACCGCTGAACTGGGACGCTACGCCCCGCTGTTGGCCGAGGCCGTGGAGAAGGCGGCGGTGAGTGGGGTGGACCGCATGGTCGAGTACGCCGCGGAGGCCGACGAGCGGCTCTTCAGGACCCCGGCGGCGCGGCTGGAGGACTGGCGGCAGCGGTGGGCCGGGATCGTGCACTGGTTCGGGGAGCGGGAGCACAGTGAGGCCGAGCGGCTGCAGGATGCGACAGTCACTGCGATCCGCTCGGTGCTCGCGCTGCTGAGGCGGGTGACCGAGGCGCGGCGCGGGGGAGTCAGCCGGGAGAGTCAACTGCGGCATCTGGCCCAGTGGTTCACCTCGTGTGTCAGCGACGACGACGCACATGCCCTGTTCCAGGCGGTGTTCGGGCTGGGTTCGCCCCGGCACATCGCCGTCCCGTATCCGGATCCCGAGTTGATTCCCGGGCGTACGTCGTGGTGGGAGGCGGAGCCGGTGGAGCTGGCCCGCACCCTGGTGCAGTCGGGCCGCGCGCCCTCGCTCAAGGGGCCCGGCCGGATCGAGCGCAACGACGCCGAGCGGGCCCGGCTGCGGGCCGAGCAGGTCGAGGAGCAGGCCGAACGCAGGGGAGCTGCCGCCGCCCTGGCCCGCGATGGTGCCTACGGTCGGGTCCTGGACGAGGCCGAGACCCGTGCGCTGCTCTCCCTGATGGACGTGGCGCTGGCCGCGCGGGTGCCGGTCACCCGGGGTATCGCGGGGCAGACGGCCTCCGGCTCGGCGCACGGGGTGCGGCTCACGCTCGTCCCGACGGGGCCCGGCGAGGCGTTCACCACGGTGCGGACCGTGCGCGGGCACCTGCACCTGGACGGGCTGCGCCTGGAGGTCACCGGATGAGCACCCGCGTGGCCGAGCATGTCTCGGCCCTGGAACTGGCCGATTACCAAAAGGCCGTACGGCTCGTGCTGCGGCACCCGCTGATAACCACGGTGTACCCGGACAGCGGCGCGCTGGTGACCGTGCGGCGCTGGGCCGACCAACTGCGTACCGATCTGATGGAGGTGCTCGGCTACCGGCTGATCACCACCGCCGACACCGCCCGCCTTCAGCGCGCCCAGGACCAGCTCGACGCCACCCGGCCCGCGCTCACCCGGTCCGGTCGCCCCTTCGACCGGCGCCGCTACGCCTACCTCGCCCTCACCCTGGCCGCTCTCGGCCGGCACGGTGCCCAGGCCGCTCTCGGGGAGCTCGCCGACGCGGTGGCTGCGGATGCGGCCCGCATCGACGGACTCGGCCTGGACACCGCCCGTAAACACGACCGGGACGCCTTCGTCGACGCCGTCACCTGGCTCACCGAACGCGGCGCGCTGCGCCTGGCCGACGGCTCGGCCACCTCCTGGGCCACCGACCCGGAGCGGGCCGAGGCCCTCTACGACATCGACCGGGAGGTGCTCACTGCCGTCCACCAGCCCACCCGCGTCCTCCAGCACGTCGCCTCGGTGACCGTGCTGCTCGACTCGGCGGGTGCGCGGAGCCTGTCCGAGGGGCGCCGGGCGCAGCGGCTGTCCGCGGCCAGGCGGGCGAGGCGCCTGGTCCTGGAGCACCCGGTCGCCTACTACGCCGACTCGGACCCCGAGCTGGCCGGCCAGCTGCGTGCCCCCGCGCTCGCCGAGGACCTCACTCGCCTCACCGGCCTCACTGTGGAGCGGCGTGCGGAGGGCATCGCCCTGGTGGACACTTCGGGGCGCCTGTCCGATACGCGGTTCCCCGGCGGCGGCACCGTCGCGCAGGCCGCGCTGCTGCTCGGGGCGCGGATCAGTCAGGTCGCGGCGCGCACCGGACGGCACGCGCCCGAGCTGCTGCCCGCGCCGACCGCCGCGGAGCGCCTCGCGGACCGGGCCGGCCGTATCGACCTGGCGCTTCCCGCGCAGGGAGTGTTCGCCGATGCCGCCACGGACGGCGGCGGGGAGGAGGCGGGCGCCGGAGGGGAAAGGAGCGTCGACACCGCTGCTGCCCAGGCCCGCTACCCGTTCGTCACCATCTCCTGGCTACGCGGCCGGACCAAGGACATCACCGAGCAGTACGGCGCAGGCTTCGCCGCCGAGCTGCGCGGGGACACCGACCGGCTCCTCGAACAGGTCCTGGATCTACTGGCCGCCATGTCGCTCGTCGTGCGGGTGGAAGGCGGTGTCCTCGCACTGCCGCTGCTGGCCCGCTACCGCGGGGTGACAGCCGAGGTGAAGACGCGCACCCGTCCCCGTACCCCCGAAGCAGCGGCCCCGGCCGCCCTCTTCCCCGCCGACGATGTGAAGGACCCCGCTTAAGTGAGTACTCCGCCCACCGACCTCCAGCCCCGCTTCGTACCCACCCGCGCCGGGATCGTCAACCTGTGGGACTACCGCGACGAGGAGTTCTCCTTCGCCGGCGGCTGGCTGGTGCTGCGCGGGCCCAACGGATCAGGCAAGACCAAGGCCCTCGAAGTTCTCTTCCCGTTCGTTCTGGACGGGCGGATCGATCCCAAGCGGCTCAACCCGTTCGCTGCCGAGGATCGCACCATGAAGTCCAACCTGCTCTTCCGCGGGCAGGAGGGCGCCCTTGGCTACGTATGGATCGAGTTCACCCACCGGGCGACCGGACAGGTGGTCACCTGCGGCATCGGCCTGCACGCCCAACGGCACCGGGACACCCCTGCCCGTTGGCATTTCGTCGCCGACGGCCGCATCGGCGAGGACTTCTCGCTGCTCACCGACGACGACCGGCCGCTGACGAAGAAGCAGCTGGCCGCCGAACTCGCCCCGCTCGGCGTGGAACCGATCGCCTCGACCACCGACTACCGGGCCGCTGTCGACCAGCGGCTGTTCGGCCTCGGCCGGGAGCGCTACGAACAGCTGCTCACCCTCATCCTCACGCTGCGCCGACCGCAGCTGGCCAAGAACCTCGACCCGGTCAGGCTCTCCGACACCCTCACCGAGGGTCTGCGCCCGCTGGACGAGGACCTGATCGGCGAGGCCGCCCGCTCCTTCGACGACATGGAGTCCGTTCAGCGAACCCTGGAAGGTCTGGTCGCCGCCGACGAGGCCACTGGGTCATTTCTCGCCGCCTACTCGACGTACCTGCGGGTCAACGCCCGGGTCGCCGCCGACCGGCTCAGCGCACGGCGGGCCGAGAGCACGGAACGCGAACGCGCCCACGCCGCGGCGCAAACGGAACTCGACGAGGCCCGCGAGAAGCGGGCGGCGGCCGGCACCCGAGCCGACGAGGCCGAGGCGGCGCTCGGCGCGCTGCGCGCCCGCCTGGAGCAGCTGCGATCCTCGGCCGCCTACCAGGCCGTCGAGCAACTCGCCGACCTGGAACGCCTGGTACGCACCTGCGAGCAGACCGCCCGGCAGGCCACCTCTGAGCGCGAACGGCGCACCGCCGCCACCGGTCGGGCCCGCGCCGAGGCCGAACGCGCCGGGCAACTGGCCGCCGAACTCGCCACCGCCGTCAGCACCTCGGCAGCCGCCCTCGCCGACCACGCACACCGCGCCGGTATCGCCTGGAGTGCCGCCGACACCGCCCCCTCCGTGCTCACCGAACGTGCTTCGGCCCGCGCCGCTGCCCGCCACGAAGGCGTACGGGTGGTCCGGGCCGCCGGAGGGCACTTGAGGGACGCTGTGCGGACCCGCCAGGCGGCCCGCGCCGGACAGGAGCGTGCCCAGGAAGCGGCCTGGGCCGCCGAGCAGGAAGAACAGACGGCACAGGCCGCGCTCACTGCCGCGCACCAGCAACTGCGGGAGCAGTACGGGCGGTGGACCGGCCAGTACGGCGGACTGCTCCCCGAGGACGCCGCGGACCGCCTCGAGGCAGCCCTCGACGCGGCCGCCGAGCCGGACGGCGCGGGAGCTGGTACCCCCACACTCACCGACCTGTTCACCGAGGCCACCGCCCCAGCCGTGCAAGACCTGCGCGACCGCCTGGCCGCCCTGCGCACCCAGCGCGAGGCGCTTGAGGACCACCGGGCCAAGACCGAGGCCGAACGGACACGGATCGCCGCCGAGCACGACGACGCCCCGCCTGGCGCCCGCGGCCGCACCACTGACCGGGAAGGCCTGGAAGGCGCCCTGCCCCTGTGGCGCCTGGTCGACTTCGCCGACGGCCTCGACGACGCGGGGCGCGCAGGCGTGGAAGCGGCCCTGGAGGCGTCCGGCCTGCTCGACGCGCTCGTCACCTCCGAGGACCACCCTCAAGCCGCCGGCGACGGGTACCTCCGCGCCACCACCCCCGTCGACGGGCCCAGTCTCGCCGACCTGCTGCGCCCAGAGACCGGCACGTGCATCCCGGCCGCCAGGATCACCGCCGTCCTGGAGTCGGTAGCAGTCTCCGACGTGGCGGGGGCATCCACCGCCATCTGCCCGGACGGCCGGTACGCCGCCGGGATCCTCATCGGCGCCCACGCCAAACCGCACGCCGAGTACGTCGGCGCCACCGCCCGGATGCGCCGCCGCGCCGCCCGCATCGCCGCCTGCGACACACTCCTGGCCGAACTCGACACCCAGCTCGCAGAGGTGACGCGGGCCAGGTCCGGCTGCGAGCAGTCCCTCCAGGAGTACGACACCGCCCGCGCGGCCCTTCCCCGCACCACCGTCCTCACCCCACACCTGCGCGCCCTGGACCGGGCCGTCGCCGCCCTGCGCGCCAAGCGCGAGGCCGCGGACTTCGCCCAGTCGGCCTACGACGAGACCCAGGCCGCCTGCGCGGTCGCCGAACGCGCACTGCACCGCGCCGAGTCGGAGCACGGCGTCACCGCCACGGGCGCGGACGACACCGAGTCCGCCACCCGCGCCTTCGAGCAGGCGGCGAGCGAACTGGCCGTCCGGCGCCGTGAGCACACCCGGCAGACCGAGACCGCCGCGGCCGCCGCCGACCGGCTCACCACCGCCGCTGAGGACGAGGAGAGCACCGCCGAAGCCGAGCGTGCCGCCCGCCGCCGCCACGCCGAGGAAGCCGCCGGACTCCAGGCGCTGCGTGAGGCCGTCGGTGCCGAGGCGCAGCAGGTCATGGCCCGGGTCGAGGAGACCGGGAACAGCCTGGAGACCGCTGCGCAGGAGACAGAGGCCGCCCGCTCCGCCAAGGACGAGGCGATCGGCCGCCTGGCCGCAGCCGAGGCCCGCCGCACCGCCGCCGCCGAGGCCCGGCAGGTCGCCGTCGCCGAAGAGCAGG
Source organism: Streptomyces sp. NPDC047515 (assembly GCF_040643055.1). Lineage (NCBI taxonomy): Bacteria > Bacillati > Actinomycetota > Actinomycetes > Kitasatosporales > Streptomycetaceae > Streptomyces > Streptomyces sp. NPDC047515. The sequence goes on along the minus strand of NZ_JBEYTM010000007.1, from coordinate 112,770 downwards.
ACACCGCCCGCGGCCTCGCTCCGTACGCGGCCCGCGAACTACTCGACATCCTGCGCTGCCCGCCCCACCTGGCGTGGCCCGCCCAGGAAGCCGACTGGATCGGCCAGGTCCTGCCGCCCGCCGCTGTCGCCGTCCACGAGGGGATCCTGACTGCCACCCGCGACCTGACCCCCACCGAGTCCAGCGTCAAACAGTCCGTCACCCGCCTCACCACGGCCCTGGAGGACCTGCACGCCCAGCTCGCCGCCGCAGGACAGGACTACCAACCCGCCTGGGACAGCTCCAGCGGCGTCATCACCGTCACCGTCGCCGACGAGCAGGGCCCGCTGCCCATCGCCGCCTTCGCCGAGAAGATCGCCTCCCACCGCCGAGACCAGGCCGAGCTCCTCTCCGACTCCGAACAGCGGATCCTTGAGGACGCCCTGCTCACCCGCCTCGCTCAGCAGATCCACGACCGAACCGTCGACGCGCGCGACCTGATCCGCCGTATGAACACCGACATGCGCGAACGCCGTATGTCCTCGGGCACCACCGTCGGTGTGAGCTGGCTGCTCGCCGACAGCCTCGACGACGAACAGCGCGCCGTCTGCGCCCTCCTGGACGCCGACGCGGCCCGCCTCGGCCCCGAGAAGCTGGCCCGGATGCGCACCCACTTTGCCGCGCAGATCAAGACCGCCCGTGCCCGGCAGCGCGAAACCCCCTATCGGCAGCTGCTCGCCGAGGTCCTGGACTACCGGCGCTGGCGCCAGTTCGCCTTCCAGCTGGTTCGCCCCGGCGGCGTCGAAGAACGCCTCACAAGGGCCCGGCACAGCCGCCTGTCCGGCGGCGAGCAGTCCGTCTCCCTGCACCTGCCGCTGTTCGCCGCCGCCCACGCCATGCTGAACTCCGCCCACCCCGGCGCGCCCCGCCTGCTCGCCCTCGACGAGGCCTTCGCCGGCGTCGACGACACCGGGCGCGGCGAACTCATGTCACTGGCCGCCCAGTTCGACCTCGACCTGTTCATGACCGGCTACGACCTGTGGGCCGTGCACAGCGCGGTCGGCGCCGCTGCCCACTACGACCTCGCCCACTCCGCCGTCGACCACACCGTCTCTGCCCTATTGCTCCTGTGGGACGGCGAGCGCCTGCACGCCGACGACACCGGTACCCTGAGCGCCGCACTCGGCTCACCGGGTACCCGCTCCGTACGTCGGGAGGCCCAGCTTGCCAACTGAGCCGCACCCCCCGTCGTACACGGAACTGGGTGAGGAGGGTTGGCAGCGCCTCCTCGCCGCCGCCCGTCGCCGCCTGGAACGCACCGGCGGCGCCCTCGACGGCGGCATCGGCCTCACCACCCCCACCGAAGCCGAACGCCGCGCAGTCATCGGCCTCACCGGCCGCTACCGCCCCGAGACCGCCAAACGCCTCATCGTCCCCCTGACCGACCTCGACAACTACCTTTACGGACGTTACGGAACCGGCCTGCTCAAGACCCTGGGCCGACTGCACGGGCCCCTGCGCGACCGGCCGGCCGAGCGCGCCGACGAGGCGTCCGCCCGTGCCCGGGCCCTCGAAGCCGCCCATGCCTCACCCCTCGCTGCCCAGGACTGGTACCCGGCCTGGCTGGAGGGGATCGCCGCTGACGGCACCCTCACCCGCTTGCTGCGGCGCGGCGACGGCGCCCTGCTCCAGGCCGCCGTCCGCGTCCTGGAGAAGCTGCCCGGGGCATGTGGAGACGCCGGCCGGGGCCTGCTCCCGCTGCCCGTTCTGGCGGAGTGGGCCACCGGAGACACCAAGGCCCTGCTTCCCGGCAGCCCACTCGAACAGCTCGTTCTGCGCGCCCTCGTCCTGCGCGCCACGCCCGGCGGTGACGAACCGGGCCATGTTCCACGTGACCGGGCCGGACGCCGCACCCTGTGGGAGAGCGCCGGAGCCGTCGTCGACGACCTCGCCAGCCAAGTCCTCGTCCTCAACATCGGCGCCCGGGGCGGCGACGTGGTCTGCGACTGGCTGCGCGACGCCGCCGACTTCGGTATCCCCTTCCGCCTCACCCTCCACCAGCTGGCTGTCTCCGATGTCGTTCCCGCCGCCCGTGAGATCCACGTCTGTGAGAACCCCGCCGTACTGCGCGCGGCCGCCGCCGAACTCGAAAACCGCGCCGCGGCCCTGGTCTGCACCGAAGGCATCCCCTCCGCCGCGTGCCACAAGCTCCTCGCCGGCGCTGCCCGATCCGGTGCCCGCCTGCACTGGCGCGCCGACTTCGACTGGACCGGTCTGCGTATCACCGCCGCCGCCATGGAACGCCACGGCGCCCTGCCCTGGCGCATGACCACGAACGACTACCGCGGTGCCCTGGAACGGGGCGAGTCCACCCCGCTGACCGGATCGCCCGCCTCCAGCCCCTGGGACTGCGCCCTCGCTCCCGCACTGAGCGAGTCGGGCCAGGCAGTCATGGAGGAACGGCTGCTTCCCGAACTCCTCTCGGACCTCGGCTGATGAGCTCGGTACGGGCGGCGTGCCGGCGGAGCCGTCGCTTTGCGCACATGAGGAGCGTGGCAGTCGTGAACTTTCTCGCCGAGGCGAGGCCCGGACCGATTCCCAGCGCCCCAGGATGTCGTCCGCCTGGCTACGCAGCGGTGGCGTTCCGGTGCTGCCAGACCGTTCCTCGGCGCTCGTACTCGAAGAGCTGGTCACCCTGGCAACGAGCCTCCTGACCCTGCGGCTACGCGTCCAAGAACGCGGCCGTATGTCCCATGACACCCTGGCGGCTGGCCAGGGTGTCACGCCATCCATCCGAAGATGTCCTCGGCGATGCCAGTGCCGCGGAGGTACGCCGGCGCGATCTTCCGCAGCGCCGCCGCCCTCGGCATGGACGCCGTGCTGCTCTCCCCGGACTGCGCGGACCCGCTCTACCGCCGCTCCGTCAAGGTCTCGATGGGCGCGGTCTTCTCCGTCCCCTGCGCCCGTCTCGACACCTGGCCCAAGGCCCTGGAGACCGTACGGGAAGCGGGCTTCGAACTGCTCGCACTGACCCCGGACGAAAAGGCCAGCAGCATCGAGGAGGCGGCACCGCACCGGATGGACAAGGTGGCGCTGATGCTCGGTGCCGAGGGCGACGGACTCTCCACCCAGGCCCTGGTCGCCGCCGACCAATGGGTCCGCATCCCGATGGCGCACGGCGTCGACTCACTGAACGTGGGAGCGGCCGCCGCGGTCGCGTTCTACGCCGTGGCATCGGGCCGCCCGCAGAGCTGACCACAGAGCCGGCCGACTACTGGACCCGCAGGCTCCGCATCGTCTCGCTCTCGCTCTGGCTCTGCGTCTGTGACTGGGGCTGCTCCGTGGGCTGCGTCCGGCCCGTGCCCAGACCGCGGGCCGGGCCCTGGCAGCCCTGCGCCGCCGCGATGCCCAGCGCCACCAGCAGCGTCACCACGACGAAGACCACGAGCCGCTGCCGCAGCAGCCGCGGATTGGCCGGACGGCGCCCCGTCGAGGTCTTGCGGGCCCCGGGCCGCGTACCCGGTCGGCCGTTCGTCCCGTTCGTGCCCTGCGGGCGCCTGCCGGACCGCGTGGTGCTGCGCGGGGGCTGGTGCGGGTGATGCTGCGCGGGGCGTGAACCACCGGTACGGGGCGACCCCGCCCGCGACGACGTGGCCTGCCGGCCGCTCTGCGGTTGCTTCTGCTGACGGGGTGCCGGAGGGGCCGTGCGCCGGGTGTGCTGCTCGGTGTACGGGCCGTCGAGACGGCCGGTCGGCCGGTCCAGCTCCCGCGCCGAACGCTGCACGGGCGGGCGGGTCTCGTGCAGCCCCTGCGCCTCCCTCGCCGCGATCTCCTTGAGCCGCATGGAGAGTTGAAGCGTGCTCGGCCGCTCCTCCGGGTCCTTCGCCAGGCAGGCGCTCACCAGTGGTGCGAGCGCGTCGTGCACGTCGTACAACTGCGGTTCCTCGTGCACCACGCGGTACAGCATCACCTCGGAACTGCCGTGCCCGAAAGGTGAGTCGGCCATCGCCGCGTACGCCAGCGTGGCACCGAGCGAGAACACGTCCGTCGCGGGCGTCACCGCCGCCCCGCGCACCTGCTCGGGAGCGAGGAATCCGGGCGAGCCCACGGCCGTACCGACATGGGTGAGCGTGGAGGCACCGGTCGCCCAGGCGATCCCGAAGTCGATGATCCTGGGGCCCTTGGGGGAGAGGAGGATGTTCGACGGCTTGAGGTCGCGGTGGACGACACCGGCCTCGTGCACCGCCACCAGGCCCTCGGAGAGCGCCGCCCCGATCGAGGCCACCTCGGCCGCCGACAGCGGACCCTCCTCGGCCACCTTGTCGTGCAGCGACGGCCCCGGGACGTACTGCGTGGCGAACCAGGGGCGATCCGCCTCCAGGTCCGCGGCCACCAGACGTGCCGTACAGCCACCGCGGATCCGCCGTGCGGCGGACACCTCGCGCGCGAACCGCGAGCGGAACTCCTGGTCCTCCGCCAGATCCGGCCGGATCACCTTCAGGGCCACCCGCTGGCCCCGCCGGTCGGAACCGAGATAGACGACCCCCATGCCGCCCGCCCCGAGCCGCCGGTGCAGCCTGAACGAGCCGACGACACGCGGGTCCTCGCGCCGGAGCCGCATCATCGCCATGTCTGCCCATCCCCGCTGCCTGGTACGCCTGACGAGGCACAGCTTACGTACCCGGCGCCCGGGGCGCTCAGAGGCCGCGCCCTCGCCCGCCGATCGATTGCCGGTGCGCGGCCCGGTCCATGACGGACAGTCGGCACGGACCCCTCCCCGCGACGCCGTGGCAACCCGTCCCAACGCGGTTGCGGGGGCGGGAGGTTGGCTGCCCGCAGGCGCCCCGACCGGCGGGCACGCGACCTCACCGGTCGCGGCCGCGCAGCCGTGGCCGGGGGCGGGGAGGCGGGGCGCGGGCGAGTGAGTGAAGTCACGGGGCCCCATGGCTGCGCGGGAACGCGGCGGGGTGTCCGTGCCCGGGGTCACCTTCGCGCCGTAGCCGCCGTAGCCGCCGTAGCCGCCGGGCCCGGACAGGCCCGAGGAGTCCACGGTCACCCTGAGGGTCACCGAGCGTCCCGGGGCCGGATCGGTGCGGCTGCGGTTCTCCGAGAGCCAGGTCACGTCGTCACCGGGGTCGTTCACCGTCCAGCCCTGGCGCGGCGTTGTCCCCGACCAGTTCTCGAATGCATCGGAGGTTGCCGGGCGCAGGACGTAGGGCGCCCCCTCCGGGAAGACCCCGGTACGAGGCGGCCGATCTCCACCCAGGGGAGTACATCGGCTACCCACGGCTCATCCTCCGGGAGGCCCGGCAATCGGTACGCGGGCATGACGTCGTACGTCTTCCGCTTCCCTAATGTTGAGGTCAAGCGGCGGGCGCTGCACTCGTCCCTCGAGGTCACACGCCCGCCGCCCCACATCGAGTCAGGAGAGGAACCATGGCGGACACGGCAACGCGGACCATGATCCGCACGCGGGGACGCAGGGTCCAGGCGTCGTTCGGCGGCCGCCCGTCGTCCGGCACGCGTCACCCGCTGGTGGCGACGGCGATGGTTCTTCCTCTGGCGGCCCTGCTCGTGGTCGTCTTCGGCGGCTGGGACGCAGTGGTCACACAGGCGTCGTCCGTGGGCGTGATGCTGGGGCGCTGAGCGGCGCCCCGGGTCCGGAAGAGCGGTCCGGACCGGGACATCCGGCCAACAACCCCGTGGGGACGGGGGTGCGGCGGACGGCAGCGTTTGTCCGGTCAGCTGGGGAGCTGACCGGACATCGCGCTGTCCGGGGCTTTCCGGGGCTCTTCACGACGACCCCCACGGCTTTCGCGCCGCCCACGGAGCTCACGCCGCCCAGGGCTTCCGTGGTGCCCGCGCCGTTCGCGCCGCCCAGGGTCTGCGCGGCGCCCACGGTGTTCGCGGGGCTTGCCGTCCTTGCGCCGCACGAGGGGCGTCGTCGTGCCCACGGCGTTCGCGCCGCCCCGCCGGCTCGTCCGCGGAACCGTCGCGGACCGAGCCGCCCGTACTCTCGTGGAGGCCCGACACAAAAGCCGGGCCGCCGCCCGCGCCTGCCAGCCACCGGGGAGACCGTGACCACCGCAGTCGTACGCGCGCTCGGCGCCCTCGCCCACCGGGCCGCCCATGTACACCCCGAGCACCCCTGCGCCTGCCCGCCCCCGGCGGTGCTCGCCGACCGCGCGGACGGCACCGTGGTCCGCAGCGGAGCCGTCGTCGCCAAGGCCCACGCCCCCGACGCGGACAGCGTCGACCTGCTGGCCCGCCTCACCCTCGCGAAGGACCCGCTCCTCGCCGGCATCCTGCTCGCCCCGCTGTCACCCTCCGCCCCGGCGACCCGGCCGCTGAGGCCGTCCGCCACTCCCATCGGGCCACCCGCGCCTTCCACCGCCCTCCGCGGCCGCCCCGTCACCCTGTGGCCCCATGGCGAGCCGGTCGACCCCGGCGACCCCGACGCCGCCCCCTGGCAGGAGGCCGCCGCGTTGCTGGCCGGGCTGCACCGGACCCCGCCCCCGCCCGCCCTCGCTCTCCCGCCGATGCGCGGTCCCGCCAAGGCCGCGTTCGCCGTCGCCCGGATGCGCGCCGCCCGGCCCGGCGACCCGGCCACCGCTCCCGTGCTCGAAGCCTGGCGCCGACTGCCCGCCTGGGCCCGCGGCGAAGCCGACGCGCCCCCGCACCGCTCACGCTTCCTCTGCCACGGCGACTTCCACCTCGGGCAGCTCGTCCGTCACCCCGCGCCCCGCGGCCCCTGGCTGCTCATCGACGTCGACGACGTCGGCCTCGGCGACCCAGCCTGGGACCTCGCCCGCCCCGCCGCCTGGTACACGGCGGGGCTGCTGCCCCCCGACGTCTGGCTTCGCTTCCTGGACTCCTACCGGGCAGCGGGCGGACCCGCCGTGCGCGCCGACGGCGACGTCTGGTCCGAACTGGACGCCCCGGCCCGGACCCTGACCATTCAGACCGCGGCGCTGGCGTTCGCCAAGTCCGCAGCAGAGGGGCGGGCTCCGGATGAGGTGGAGCGGACGATGATCAATGCCTGTGCCCGAATCGCCGCTCTCCCGCCCGAGTTGGCCGCAGGGCACTCGTCGTAGGCTGAACCGACCGTCGGCGGGCACGCATTCCGGCGACGGCGAACCGACGGCGAGGAGTGAGCCGAACCATGCAGTGCCCCAAGTGCCACGCGCAGATGCACACGTACAACCGCAACGGCATACAGATCGAACAGTGCAGCGGCTGCCGGGGGATCTTTCTCGACTACGGCGAGTTGGAGACCCTGACCCGGATCGAGGCGCAGTGGACCCAGCAGGCCCCGCCTCCGCCGCCCGCCCCGCAGGCGTACCCGGCCGCCCCGGCTCCGGCCTGGGGTGCCCCGCAGCACCACGGCGGTCACTACCGGCACAAGAGCTTCGGCCACATGCTCTTCTCGTCCTGACCGGCCCGACACCGGTGCGTGCCTGATCAAAGGCCCGGAAACCGGTGCGAGCCCGATCGTGGGCCCGGCGGCTCCTCGGCCGGGCCCGCGATGCGTTCCGTCGGTCGGCCGCTCACTGGTGCGTGCGCATCGTGGAACGTGGAACGACGAAGCCCCGGTCGTCGAGACGACCGGGGCTTTCGGTGGTGCGCGATACTGGGATTGAACCAGTGACCTCTTCCGTGTCAGGGAAGCGCTCTCCCGCTGAGCTAATCGCGCAGGGTGAAACTGCGTGTACTGCGTGCGCGATACTGGGATTGAACCAGTGACCTCTTCCGTGTCAGGGAAGCGCTCTCCCGCTGAGCTAATCGCGCGGGGATCCTTGTGGATCAGTGGACGATACTGGGATTGAACCAGTGACCTCTTCCGTGTCAGGGAAGCGCTCTCCCGCTGAGCTAATCGTCCGTGGAGGTGGAGACGGGATTTGAACCCGTGTAGACGGCTTTGCAGGCCGTTGCCTCGCCTCTCGGCCACTCCACCAGGAGTGAGGGTTCGGGAAGATCCCCCACTTTCTGCGAGCGGACGACCAGGTTCGAACTGGCGACCTCAACCTTGGCAAGGTTGCGCTCTACCAACTGAGCTACGTCCGCTTGTCCTTCCCGGTCCGCTTGCGCGTCCCGGCGACGTGTTGAACTCTAGCGGATTCCCGGGCCAGTACAAAAACGCGTTTGTGCAGCGTGCTGAGGTGCGTTCGCCCCGGCGCAGGTCATCGGGCGCCGTCCTAGACTCAACGGCGTGCACGACCTCGCTCCAATGGCCCGCTTCGGCGGCCTCGTCGCCTCCGATCTCCAGGACGTGACCAGTGATCCCGCAGCCCTCGACTCGTCCGGCTTCTGGGCCGTATCCGCCGATTTCGAGGGCCGCCTCGTCTGCGCGCGATTCGGCACCGTACGCACCGAGGAGGTGCCCGCCCCGGTGCGCGGCGCCTGGCGCGGGCCCGCGGCCGGTGACTGGAACTCGTCCCTGGGCCGTGCCGCGTACACCGAGGGCGTACGGCTGATCCGCGCGTACATCGCGGCGGGCGAGGTCTATCAGGCCAACCTTTGCCGGGTGATGACCGCGGAGCTGCCCGACCCCGCCGCCGCGGACGTGGACGCGCTGACCTCGCTGCTCGCGCGCGGCAACCCCGCGCCGTACGCGGGAACGATCCGGCTGCCCGCGCACGGCGTGGAGATCGCCACCGCGTCCCCCGAACTGTTCCTGAAGCGCGACGGCCGGACCGTCGAGTCCGGACCGATCAAGGGCACCGGACGGACCGAGCACGACCTGCTGGAGAAGGACCACGCCGAGAACGTGATGATCGTCGACCTGGTCCGCAACGACCTCGGCCGGGTCTGCGCCACCGGATCGGTCACGGTCCCCGACCTCTGCGCGGTGGAGAAGCACCCCGGCCTCGTCCACCTCGTCTCCACCGTGCGCGGAGCGCTCGCCGAGGGCGTCGGCTGGCCCGAACTCCTCGCCGCCGCGTTTCCGCCCGGCTCCGTCACCGGGGCACCCAAGTCCAGCGCGCTCAGGATCATCGAAGAGCTGGAGACCGCGCCGCGGGGGCCCTACTGCGGCGGTATCGGCTGGGTCGACGCCGACCGCCGCACCGCCTCCCTGGCTGTCGGCATACGGACGTTCTGGATCGACCGGACAGCGGCCGCCCCGGTACTGCGCTTCGGTACCGGGGCAGGCATCACCTGGGGCTCCGATCCGGAGCGCGAATGGGACGAGACCGAACTCAAGGCGTCCCGACTGCTCGCTGTAGCGTCGGGCACTTACGAAGCGACGGGAAGGACGGCGTGATGAGGATTTGGGTCAACGGCGAACTGCGGGACGCCGACGACGCCCGGGTGTCCGTGCTCGACCACGGACTCACCGTGGGGGACGGCATCTTCGAGACGGTCAAGACCGTCGACGGCAGGCCCTTCGCCCTCACCCGCCACCTCGACCGGCTGACCCGCTCGGCCCGGGGCCTCGGCCTCCCCGAGCCCGACCTCGACGAGGTGCGCCATGCCTGCTCCGTCGTCGTGGAAGCCAATCCGATGGCGCTCGGCCGGCTGCGCATCACCTACACGGGCGGACTCTCCCCGCTCGGCTCCGACCGCGGGGACACCGGCCCCGGCCTCGTCGTCGCCCTGGGGGAGGCGAGGCGCCGCCCCGACACCACCGCCGTGATCACCGTCCCCTGGACGCGCAACGAACGCAGTGCGCTCGCCGGGCTGAAGACCACCTCGTACGCCGAGAACGTCGTCGCCCTCGCCCGCGCCCATGAGCACGGCGCGTCGGAGGCGCTCTTCGCCAACACGATCGGGCGGCTCTGCGAAGGCACCGGGTCCAATGTCTTCGTCGTGCTCGACGGACAACTGCACACCCCGCCGGTCGCCTCCGGCTGTCTCGCCGGGATCACCCGCGCGCTGGCCGTCGAGTGGACAGGGGCTCAGGAGACCGACCTGCCCTTCGATGTCCTGGAACGGGCCGAGGAAATCTTCCTGACCTCCACGCTGCGCGACGTGCAGGCCGTCCACCGGGTGGACGACCGGGTGCTGTCCGGCGGACCGGGCCCGGTGACGGCCAAGGCCATGCGGATCTTCGAGGAGCGGGCCGGAAACGACCTCGACCCGTAGGACCCGTACCTCGGATCGGTAAAACCGGGTGACGGGCCCGGGGCCGGCGGATAGAAAGTTCCCGATGACCACGACCCTCCGGCCCACCGGGCCGATCCAGCAAGGCGCCGACGGCGCGAAGAGCCGCGCGTACGACGTGTGCGACAACGGGCGGCCCGTCGGCGCCGTCGAGATCGGCACCGATCCGAGGTTCGGTGCGAAGGCCGGTGAGCTCCGCTCCCTGAGCATCGACGAGCCGAGCCGGCGGCGGGGGCGCGGCACCATAGCCGCGCTCGCCGCCGAAGAGGTGCTGCGCGGATGGGGATGCGGCCAGGTGTCCCTCTCGGTACCGGCGGGCAATGAGGGAGCCCAGCGGCTGGCCGCCGCACTCGGCTACACCGAACGCAGCCGGAACATGCTCAAGGACCTCGACCGGACGGCTCCGGGGCTCCCGGACGGTGTCGCCGCCCGCCCGATGAGTACCGAGGAGTTCGCGCAATGGCAGCGCACCAGCGTCGACACGTACGCGCAGTCCTGGATCGACCAGGGCGTCCCCGCCGAGCAGGCCCTGCAGAAGTCCCGGTCCGACCACGCCCGTAACCTGCCGAACGGCATCGGCACCGAGGGCATGCGTTTCCATGTGCTCGTGCACGAGGGCGCGGTCGTCGGTCACGTGTGGGTGTCGGTGCACGAAGACGGCCCGAGCGGGACGACCGGATTCGTCTTCGACGTCGAGGTGGACGAGGAGTACCGGGGCCGTGGCCATGGACGTGCCCTGATGTGGCAGGCCGAGCGCATCACGCTGGACGCGGGTGCCCATCGGCTGGGACTCCACGTCTTCGCGTCCAACACACCGGCCCTGCGGCTGTACGAGTCGCTCGGTTACCGGACGACTCGGTACAACCTGGCCAAAGCGTTGTAGGGCGTTCGGAAGTGGCCCCGCCGGCCCCCAGGGTGGGCGGCGCCACCGGCACGTCCCGGGGCCCCTCGGCTCAGTCCCGCTCGGCGAGCAGCCGGTCGGCGATCTCCTCGATGCGGTCGCGCAGCCCGTCCTGGCTCTTTCCGCCGTCCAGCCGCTCGTCACCGATCACATACGTCGGCGTGCCGGTGACCCCGATCGCCTTGCCCTCGGCCTGGTCGGCATCGACGATCAGCATGTGGCGTCCGTCGATCAGAGCGGTGTCCATCTCCTCCGCGTCCAGGCCGAGTTCCCGCGCCACCTCGATCAGGAGTGGTTCACCGGCGCGGCCGAGGTCGGCGGTGCGGGCGAGGACCGCCTCGATGTACGGCCAGCCCTTGCCCTGTTCCACCGCCTCCTCGGCCGCCTGCGCGGCGGCGTAGGCATGCTTGTGCTTCTCCAGCGGGAAGTGCCGCAGTCGCACCTCGATGCGGTCGCCGTACTTGGCCCGCAGGGCCCGCACATCGGCGAGGGACTGGTGGCAGTCGGGGCACTGCAGCTCGCACCAGAGGTCGAGGACGACAGGGGCCGCAGGGGTGGAATCGCTCATGCGGCCAGTCTCCCAGGGCTCCCGCGCGCGTCCCAATCGGCACCCGGTCCGGCGCCGGCCCGGGATGACGGCGATGCCGCCGAATCGGCACCTGGGGATGATCCCGGCCCTGAAATGTCCCCGATGTGGGCCCGGACCGTGGCCGCTCGGCCGGTGGGCGGTGCAGGATGGAAGGGACGTTTCCCCTTGCGCCCTGGAGGCCCTGATGCTTGCCGAGACCATCTGCTCCGCGGTGTCCGCGGCGGGCTTGGGCATCGCCGCCGTCACCGCGTACCGGAAGCGCTTCCTCACCGCGGCCCGGATCGCCGCCTACTCCCTGGTCCCGATCGGCCTGGTGCTCACCGGGGTCGTGGACTGGGTCGTCGGCATCGCCTTCAAGCCGAGTGTGTGGCTCGGCTTCGGGCTGCTGGCCGTGGCCTGGTTGCTGTTCATGACCACGCGTGCGATCGAGCGCCGCGGCCTGGGAACCCGCAAGGAGCGCAAGGCCGCCGCGCGCGCGGCGCAGGGCGGGGCCGTCGCCCCCGCGGCTTCGGCACCCTCCCTGGGGTCCGGACTCCCGGCGACCCGCGCGCAGTCCGGCGCGAAGGCGAAGCCGGAGCGGTCCGCCTCGTCGGGCGACGACTTCAGTGACATCGAGGCCATCCTGAAGAAGCACGGCATCTGACCCCTGCCCCCGCCGTCTCCCGGCGGGGGGCACGCGTGCCCCTGATGGTGAATCGATTCATGGATCACCTTGGCACCACCTTGACGATGTACGGGAGGCAGCCGGCGTCCGAGGCCGGATTGAAGCAAGTCATTGCGCAGTGGCGACAGCGGGTGGCGGCCCGGGACGACGCAGTTCCGCGCAACCGCGTCCGTACGATGGGGCGATGCCGCGGACCCGTGCGGCAGCGGGCATCAGTGGGGCAGGGCAAGTGGCGCGTGTGGCAGGGATCAAGGATGTGGCCCGGCAGGCCGGAGTCTCCGTGGGCACCGTGTCCAACGTGATCAACCGGCCCGAGGCGGTGCTGCCGGAGACCCGCGCCCGGGTGCTGGCGGCCATCGAGGAACTCGGGTACGTCCGCAGCGAGTCGGCCCGGCAGCTCAGGGCGGGCCGCAGCCGGATCATGGCCCTGCTCGTCCTCGACATGGGCAATCCCTTCTTCGTCGACGTGGCCCGTGGCGCCGAGCGCGCCGCCCGTGCGGCCGGCCTCGGCGTCATGGTCTGCAACAGTGGCCAGAGCCCGGCGGAGGAGGCCGAGTACCTCGGACTCTTCGCCGAACAGCGGGTATGCGGCGTGCTGGTCACCCCGGCCGACGCGACCGGCCGCAATCTGGAGGCGTTCAGCCGCCACCGGATCCCCTTCGTGCTGGTGGACCGGGTGGCATCGGGCGCGGGGACCTGCGCGGTCTCCGTCGACGATGTGCGCGGGGGTGCGCTCGCCGTCGGTCATCTGGTGTCGGCCGGGCACCGCTCGGTGGCCTACGTCAGCGGGCCCGGCGACCTCCACCAGATCAGGGACCGGCGCCAGGGTGCCCTGTCGGCGCTGGCCGACGCCGGACTGCCGCCCGAAGCACTCGTCGAGATCCCCTCCGACCGCCTGGACGTGGCCGCCGGCCGCGATGCCGGGGCCCGGCTGCTCGGTCTCGTCCCCCGGCCGACCGCGGTGTTCTGTGCCAACGATCTGCTCGCCCTCGGCGTGCTGCAGGCCCTGTACGCGGCGGGCGTGCGCGTGCCGCACGACATCGCCATCGTCGGCTACGACGACATCGAATTCGCCGCAGCCGCTGCCGTACCGCTCACCTCGGTCCGCCAGCCCGCGGTCGTGATGGGCCGGATGGCCGCGGAACTCCTGCTGGAGGAAGCGGACGACGAGGACGGCACTCACGAACATCGCGGCGTGGTGCTCCAGCCGGAGCTCGTGGTGCGCGCCTCCAGCGCGGCGCCCCGCTGAGACCGCGGCCCGCCGGCTGTGCCCCCGCTCCCGCCGTCCCGGTCCAACTGTGCGACCGCGGAACGGAGTCCGGTGATCCGATCGGCCCCGGGCCTTCCGGTGGTGCGTCGGTGACCGGTCGGGCCGTCTTCCCGCGGTTCGAGAATTCGGTAGGTACGGTGCGGCGTTGGGCGACGCCCGGGTCCGGGCGGGGCCGTTCACCGGCCGTCGGGCCGAAAACCTGACGGCCGATCGGACGTCAGGGCGATTCCCGTTCGGTACCTGGGTGGGGGAACTCCCCGTGTGAACAGGCGTGTTGATCGCCAACGGGGGCCGAACTGAGTCATGATCGTCCCGAGATGGTGGACACCTCCCCGGGCGATGCCCCCGCACCCCCTGCCGAAGAGCCGCGCGGCTGCCTCTTCGCGCTTTCCCAGCCCCCTCTGATGATCTTCCTCGCGGTGATCGGCAGCCTGCTGCTGATGGCCGCGGTGCATGATCTCTTCATGCTGTGAACGGTCAGCCGGCCGCTTCCTTGCGGCGCGCCCGGTACGCGGCCACATGCAGACGATTACCGCAGGTCCGGCTTGAGCAGTAGCGGCGGGAGCGGTTGCGGGAGAGGTCGACGAAGGCGTGGCGGCAGTCCGGCGCCTCGCAGCGCCGCAGCCGTTCCTGCTCGCCCGCCACCACGATGAAGGCCAGTGCCATGCCGCAGTCGGCCGCGAGGTGATCGGCGATCGAGGCGTCCGGCGCGAAATAGTGCACATGCCAGTCGTAGCCGTCGTGATTGCTGAGCTGCGGCGTGGTGCCGGCGGCGGCCACGAGGGCGTTGACGAGCGAGGCCGCGATCCGGGCGTCGTCCGTCGCGAAGATCGCGGCGAAACGCGCCCGCACGTCCCGTACGGCGCGCAGGTCCTTCTCGTGGAGCTCGCCCACGCCGCTGATGCGATGGCGCCGCGCGAAGTCGTAGAGCGCTTCGATACCGGCGAGCCCGTCGGCCGGCCCGGCTTCCGGCTGCCCGCTCGCCGGCGGCTCGCTCTCCGGTGCGGTGTTCAGCAGATCGACCACCGTGTCGAGGGCGATCCGGGTGTCGTGGGGGATCAGCACGCTTTCGCTCCCTGGCCTCCGGCGGGCGGGTGTCCGCCGATGCCGGCTGACTCTACTGGCTCGGCGACGGCGCACAGAGGGCCGAGAGGGCCCGTGACGGGTGCGGGGAACGCTTACCGGCCACCCGGTGGTACGTGTGGGGTGCGGGCGCCCGCCCGGGCCGAGAGGGGCCCTCCGGGGCTTCGGGGCTTGCATCCGTGCGTGTGCGGCCGCAGGGCGACGCGCGCCGACGCCGTCACCACGGTGGATTCCGTGATGACGGCGTCGGTGTCAGCCCTATGAGGTTGTCCGCGCGGCGCCGTCTCCCCGAGTCGGACGGCGCCGTGCAGCTCTCGGCCTGGCTCAGCTCTCGGCCAGGATGTGTGAGAGCTCCGTGTCGAGGTCGAAATGACGATGCTCGGTGCCCGGCGGAACTGCGGCGTCGGTCCGCTTCAGGAACGACTCCAGCGCCCTCGCCGGGGCTTCGAGCAGGGCTTCGCCCTCTGGGGAGCTCAGTGCGATGCAGACGACGCCCTGGCCGTGACTACGGGATGGCCAGACGCGGACGTCTCCGGTGCCGGTGGGCCGGTGCAGCCCCTCGGCAAGGAGGTCGCGGGCGAAAACCCATTCGACCGTTTCCTCCGCTCCGGTGTGGAAGGTGGCGTGCACGGCATAAGGATCGGCCGTGTCATACCGCAGGCCCGCGGGTACAGGCAGTGAGGACTCGCTCGACACAACGAGGCGCAGGTGCAGCTCGCAGCTGACCGTGGTGTTCATAAGCGCCAGGGCCTTTCGCTCAGTGTGCGCTCGGGGATTCGCACGTCGGCGAAATCGACATGCCACCTACGGTGGCGTTGTAAACCCCTCTGACCTTTTTATGGCCCTTCAGGTAGCTCGTACGGCGGTGTGTAACTTTGGGTTATGCGGCCATTCCGGTGACGAAGGCCGTTCCGGTAGGTTGGCTCCCATGAACGCGGAGAGCGACGAGCGGGACGGGGGCGCCGTACCGGCGAAACTGTTGTCCGCCGCGGGGGACGTGACGGAGGGTGTGACCAAGGAGGTCCGGAAGCTCGGCTCCCGGGCGCCCGGATTCATCAAGGCCTCCAGGGCGCTGCATCTGAGCTGGCAGGTCGGCGTCTTCGTGGTCGGCCTCGCGGTGGTCGTGGCGGGGATCATCATGCTTCCGCTGCCCGGCCCCGGCTGGCTGGTGATCTTCGGCGGCATGGCGATCTGGGCGACCGAGTTCGTGTGGGCGCAGCTGGTGCTGCGCTGGACCCGCAGGAAGGTCACCGAGGCCGCTCAGAGGGCGCTCGATCCCAAGGTCCGGCGGCGCAACATCATCCTCACGGTGACCGGTCTGGTGATCATCGTGGTGCTGGTGGGGATCTACGTCTGGAAGTTCGGCGTCATCATGCCGTGGAAGATCCACGAGTGACCCGGGCGTGGTCATGGGGCACCGCTGACATGGGGTAATGTTTGGCCTGCGCCCGGGCGATTAGCTCAGTGGGAGAGCGCTTCGTTCACACCGAAGAGGTCACTGGTTCGAACCCAGTATCGCCCACCCGGAACAGAGGGCCCGTGAGACCGCAGAGTCTCACGGGCCCTTTGCGTTTCTTCATCCACTCAAAGGGCCGTGGCTCATCTACTCAATGGGCCGTGGCCGCGCGCATGGAAGGAATCCACCCTTCGAGAAGAATCGTCCGGATATCGGGATCGGGGCGGACTTCCACGGCCGCCCTGCCGGATCACGGGAATTGACCGGAAGGAGTTCGGACTCCGGACCTCGCTGGGCAATGCATCCCGATGCCTTGCGGAACTCCGCGCATTCGATCAGCGCGAAAAGCGCCTGCCGTGCGAATGCCAGGGGCAGTCGGGCCGTGTCTGCGTCCTGTCCGGTACGCCCCGATGGACGCCCTGACGACCACCCGCCGGCCCGAGCCCGTCAAGGCCCCGGACCGGCCGCGCGGCACACCGTCAACGCATCCGGCCCAGAACCTCCTTCAGTCGTCGGGCATCGCGCAGCCGCTGCTCGTACGTCGCGCCGACCATCAGCAGCAGCACCCCGGCCAGGGCGGGCGGCAGCCAGCGCGGCAGCGCGCCGACGACCTGGACCACGTACGGCGCGAGTTCGTGCAGAGCGACCAGCGCCAGCACCGCACCACCGAGCAGCAGCAGCGCCTGCAGCCGCAGCCGCGCGCCCGCCAGGGTGATCACCAGCGCCGCCACGCCGAGCAGGAGTGGCCGCAACCAGTGCGGATCGACCCACGCCGTGAAGAGACTCGGCACCAACGTCGCGGCGAGACCCGCCCCGTACGCCGTCCACGACGACGCCTGCGGATCACGGCGCCGACGCAGCACACCGACCGCCAGGGCGGGCACTGTCACCGGGAGGGTGTACGCCTCCGGGACCGACACCCCCGAAGCCGACAGCCGCAGCCAGGCAGCCAGGACGAACAGCACCATCGCCAGAGGGCCAGCCACCGGCCGCCGCTCGGGCCGCACACCTGTGCCCGCCGCCAGCACTCCGCACAGCGCCAGCACCAGCGCGAGGAACGGCAGGTCCGGCACCGCCATGCCCACCGCCACCACACCCGCGACGCCGCCGGTCAGCTCGACCGACAGAGCGGGCGGGCGGCCCCGCAGCCGCGCCCCGAGGAGCGCGGTCACCGTGGGGACGACCAGCATGACCGGCGCCGCCCGATACCCGGCGAGCCCCAGCAACTCCCCGACCGCGCGGGCCAGCACCATCGCGCACATCACCGCGCCGCACGCGGGTACTGCCTGCACGAGCTGCGACGTCCGTACCGCCCGCACCGCCTGGACGGCAGGGAGCGGCGGCAGCGCCCGCGCCGCGGAAGCCGGGGCGCCGTCGAGCACCACCGCGGCCGCCCCGAACACCATCAGCAGCACCGTGAACGCCGCGTACGTCGCGACCTCCGTGGCGAGCGACAGCATCCCCGCGCCCGCCGCACCGATCAGACCGCACACCAGAGCGGTCGCCCCCACCCCGCCCGGCCCGCCGCGCAGACCGCGTACCGCGACCGCGAAGACACCGGCGACCAGCGCCAACTGCATCGACACGGCAGCGGCGTACGACAACCCCAGCACCGCGGGGAGGGCGGTGAGCCCTGCCCAGCCGAGCGCCACCGCGCCGGCCCCCGCCGGGGCCCGCCACGCGGGCCCCGGCGACAGCACCGGTCCGGCTGCCCGCGATACCCGCTCCCAGAACCGGTGCACAGCCCCCAGCAGACCGGCCACCGCCAGCAGCGCGACCGGCGCGGAGACCAGGTGGGACCACGTCGGCCCCTCGGTGCCCAGTGCTCCCCGGACGCCGCCGTCGGGCGCCCCCGACCACACCCGGAACAGTTGCGTCACGGTACCGATCAGCGACATGCCGACCGGCGGCAGCGCGGCCAGCACCGCCCCCGCGGTCACCGCGGCCGAGGCCCACACCAGCCCCTGTCCGACCGGGCGCGGCAGCGCAGCGCGCACCGCCGCCAGCAGCGCCACCCCGCACAGGAGATACACCGGCACCGACCAGTCCCAGGTCATCCCGGCACGCACCACTCCGCCCACCGCCGCCACCCCGCACAGCCCGGCCACCAGACCACCGGCCACCGCCTGCGCCGACGGTGCACGCCACGCCCCGAGGACCGCGACCGCCGCACCCGCGAGCAACAACGCGCCCGGCGCCGAAGCGGCCCACATCCCATCGGCGGACACCGACTGGCCCAGGGCCACCAGCAGCCCCACCAGACCCGTCGCCCAGCCACCGACGCAGGCCGTCACCCGTACCGCAACGCCTCTGCCCCACAAGGCGATCGCGCAGTCCGACGCGGCCGTCAGCAGCAGCGCCCAGCCGAACGCCGTGGCACCCGCACCCGCCGACCACGCCCAGAGCAGCAGCGGCAGCTGCGCGCTCACCACCGCGAGCGGCAGTGGCAGCCGGAGCCGGCCGAGAAGCAGTCCGTAGGCCGTCCACAGCGCGGCGAGCACCGCCGCGGCGACCGCGGCGAACCCGCGTCCGTCGGCCTCGGGCACGGCCACCCGGTGCAGCGCATACGCGTCCAGCACCGTCAGCACCGCCGCTAGGGCGGCGAGCGACTCGGCCGTCGAGGAGAGCCCGCGCCGCAGCAGCACGGCAGGAGCGGCCAGCGCCGCCACCGTCACCACCGCGAGTACCGCCGAGCGGCCCGCGATCCCCATGTCGCCCCAGCTCACCAGGGTGAACGCGACAGCCGCGACGGTCAGCAACAGACCGCCCAGGGTGAGCAGCACATTCTGCGCACTGCGCGGCGGTCCGGCCGGTGCACCGGGGCGTCCGGGCGGAGCCGCGAACGGCGGGGCGGGCGGCGCGGCGGACGGTGCGACCGGGCTCCCGAGCGCACTCAGCAGCCAGGCACGACGCATCAGCAACTGGGACCGGCGGGCGTCCAGCCGGGCCAGCTCACGATCGAGGAGCGCCAATTCCTCGGCGGGCGGCGGCACATGTTCCATGAACCGGAGTGTGGCGCGAGCCACAGGATCGGACATGCGCTCGGATACTCAGTTCCCCGGCTGAGTACGAGCAGACTGGGGTCATGGACTGGAGTCACTACCGATTCGTGAGTGTCTGGGACCTGCCGGGACCGCCCGACACCGTGTACGAGATCCTCGGACGCCCCGACGACTACCCGTGCTGGTGGCCGCAGGTCCGTGAGGTCACCTCGGTCGACGACATCACCGGTACCACCCGGATCCGCTCCTTCCTCCCGTACGACCTCGTCATGACCGTCCGCGAACGCCGCCGCGACCCCACGGCCCGGGTCCTCGAAGCGGCCCTCGGTGGGGACCTCGACGGCTGGGCCAGGTGGACGGTCACCGCGCGCGATGGCGGCAGCCGGGCCACCTACGAGCAGGAGGTCGTGGTCCGCAGACCGCTGATGCGACTCCTGGCGGTGCCAGGGCGCGTCGTGTTCCGGGCCAACCACGCCCTGATGATGCGAGCCGGACGCCGGGGCCTCACGGCCAGGCTGGGAGCGGTTTGAACCGGACCCGCCGGGCCCTGTATGGTTCAACCCGTTCCCGGGCGATTAGCTCAGTGGGAGAGCGCTTCGTTCACACCGAAGAGGTCACTGGTTCGAACCCAGTATCGCCCACCCGGGAGAGGCCGGTCCGTCAGCAGAATCGACGGACCGGCTTCTGCGTGTCCGGACCCGGAAGCCGTGCCGGCGTTCACCGGCCCGCCCGTCCGGTCACGCCGCGGTGGGAAGCTCCGGGCGCAGCGGCCACGCAGGATCCACCGTCTCCGCCGTGCCGTTCTTCGCGAACCACGCCTGGAGGCCCCGCGCCTGCGCCGCGTGCCAGACGGCTTGCAAGGTGTGCAGCTCCGGCGGCGTGAGCCGCTCCAGGCGGGTCGAGAAGCGCCGGGCCACCGCCCGTACCAGCTCCAGCGAGGCCGTCGCGTCGGCCGCCGCGTCATGTGCGCCGTCCAGCACCACGCCGTACAGCTCGCAGAGATCGGTGAGAGTGCGCCGCCCCTTGCGGTAGCGGTCCAGATGCTTGTCGAGCACGCGTGGATCCAGCACGCACAGCGGAGAGTTCTGCAGATAGCCGGCGAGCGACGACGCGCGATGGCGCCTCAGTTCGCGGTCCAGCAGCGTCAGATCGAACGGAGCGTTCATCACGACGAGCGGGCGGCCGGCCGCGCACTGCTCGCTCAGCGCGCGGGCTATCTCCTCCATCACCGGCGCCGGCCAACGGCCGTTGCGCTGGAGGTGATCGTCGGTCAGGCCGTGTATCTCGGTCGCCCCGACGGGTACCGGAACCCCCGGATTCACCAGCCAACGGGTGACGCGCACCCGTCCGCCCGCCGTGTCCTGGACGACCAGGGCGGCCGAAACGATCCGGTCCTCCTCGACGTCCACTCCCGTTGTCTCGGTGTCAAAAGCGGCCAGTGGCCCCTCGTACCAATGAGTCATCCCCGAACTCCTCGTGCCCGAACGGCAGATGGTGTGATTCCCCTGCCCGGTCCGGTGATACCCGCCCCCTTTGCCTGATACGCCGTTTGCGAGCCGTCCCGTGCGGTGACAACACAAGTGACGGGCAGGAGAGTTGCCCGTCGTCCCCGCTCCGAAGAACCGATCGGCACAGCCCGGAAGGCACACGCAGCCATGGCGCTCGCGAAGCCCGAACCGAGCGGGCTGTTGCCCCAGCGGATCGCACCGCTGCGCGGCACACTCGCCACCACCGCCTGCATGGAGACTCTTCAGGTGGGCTACCTGCACGCGGTCGCGGCCGCGGCCGGATGTTCGCTGTCGCAGCCCTTCCCCGACAACGGCATCGACTGGCACGTCAGCCACGGCGCCCCCGGTCATGCCGTGGACGACGAGGTGACCATCAAGGTGCAGCTGAAATGCACCTACCAGATTCCGCCGCAACCGCCGGGACCGACGTTCGCCTTCACGCTCGACAACGCACACCTCGTGAAGCTCGCCCGTACCCCCGTCTCGGTGCACAAGATCCTGGTCGTGATGATCGTGCCGCGCAGCCAGGACGACTGGCTGCGCGCCGGACACGACCGGCTCGACCTGCGGCACTGCTGTTACTGGACCAACTTGGCCGGCCACGCGGTGACGGGCCGGCACCGGACCACCGTGCGGATCCCGACCTCGCGCATATTCGACGATCGGGCGCTCTGCGAGATCATGACCCGCGTAGGGGCGGGAGGGAGACCCTGATGCACCGGTCGATGGACGATTCCGCCGACGAAGCGATCCCGTCGGCCACCCGCCCGCACCCCGGCGAATCCGCGGCGCCGTGGCCCACTGCCTCCCAGCCGCCCGGGGACGTCCCCGACCCCGGCCGTGTCGACCCCGTGGTCCTCGGCGCCCTGCTCGACCGGCACGGCTGGCGTCGCCGCGGCGGGGCGGCCGGGCGCTACAGCCGCTGGACGCCACCGGGACCACCGGCCCCGCCCGGCGGGGGTACGAGCCTCCTCGTCCCCGACACCACTGCCTTTCCCGACAGCGAGGACCTCCTCGGCGAGGCGCTGACCGCGCTCGCCCGCAGCGCCGCCCCCTCCGCCCGAGAGGTCCTGATCTCCCTCGCCGTGCCCAGCGACGAGATCCGCTGGTGGCGCGAGGCCCCCGAACCGGTCGGGGGAGTGGCCGGAGCGGCCAGCTGGACGGGCGCTGAACAGCTGCGCACCGCCGCCCGGCAGATCCTGCTCGCCGGAGCCCTGGCCGTGCGGGGACGCACCGGCTACCACGGGGCGCGCCACCGTCGCCGGGCGCGCGCGGCCCTCGAAGGCATCCTCGTCGGACCCGTGTCCGACGGGTGCGACCTCACCGCGTTCGTCCCCGTGGAACCGGACCGCGCCGTCGCCGTACGGCTCCACCACGCGTTGCACGCCACGCGCGACGCCGTGGACTACCAGCGGGCCACCGGGAGGCTCGAAGCCTTCGACGCCGCCGTCGAGGCGGGCGTCAGCCGGGAACTCACCGAGGCCCTCATCACACTCGTCCGGGGTTCGGAAGGGGTCGGCATCGCGCTGGATTGGGCGCCCGCCGCCGGGGTTCCCGAGGGCTGCCCGGCGCGCCCCGAGCCGGTGGAATTCTCCCCCGGGGACCTGCCCGCCCTGCGCCGGGCGGGCGCCCGCTACCTGAGGGAGGAGCCCGCGGTGACGGTACGGATCACCGGCGCCGTCGTCCGGCTGCGCCGCTCGGGACCGCGTGGCGCCGGAGTCGTGCGGCTGCGGGTGCTGGCCGGCGCCGAGGTGCCGCACGTACGGCTGGAGCTGGACGAGGAGGCGTACCGGATCGCCGGCCACGCCCACCTGGTCGGGCTGCCGGTCCGGGTGGAGGGCAGGCTGGAGAGCCGCGGCGGTTTCCGGCGGCTGACCCGGGCCTCGCAGGTGGTGCCGGTGCAGGTGGACGAGGCGGAACGGGACCGGCTGATGAAGGCGCTCCAGGAGAACGTCGACTATTTCGAGGAGGCCTGCACCGGCGAACAGTGACGTGGGGGCGTGCCGCGGGGGAGCGCGGGGCCTTCGCGGCTCAACCGTTTCGCAGAGGGGGCCCGCGGCTCGGTACGATTCGTATCGCACGCGCACCACGCATTGCGTGCGTACCCCCTGAGTCAGGAGAGACCGGTGTCAGACGTCCGTGTGATCATCCAACGCGATTCCGAGCGGGAAGAGCGCGTGGTGACGACGGGCACTACGGCTGCCGAGCTCTTCCCCGGCGAGCGCACCGTCGTCGCCGCCCGGGTCGCCGGCGAGCTGAAGGACCTCGCGTACGCCGTCGCCGACGGAGAGGTCGTCGAGCCTGTGGAGATCTCCTCCGAGGACGGCCTGAACATCCTCCGGCACTCCACCGCGCACGTCATGGCGCAGGCCGTGCAGGAGCTCTTCCCCGAGGCCAAGCTGGGCATCGGTCCGCCGGTCAAGGACGGTTTCTACTACGACTTCGACGTCGAGAAGCCGTTCACTCCCGAGGACCTCAAGGCCATCGAGAAGAAGATGCAGGAGATCCAGAAGCGGGGGCAGAGGTTCTCCCGCCGGGTCGTGACGGACGAGGCAGCCCGCGAGGAGCTGGCCGGCGAGCCGTACAAGCTGGAGCTCATCGGCATCAAGGGCTCCGACTCCGTCGAGAACGCCGGCGACGGCGCGGACGTCGAGGTGGGCGGCGGCGAGCTGACCATCTACGACAACCTCGACCCGAAGACCGGCGCGCTGTGCTGGAAGGACCTCTGTCGGGGTCCGCACCTGCCCACCACCCGGAACATCCCGGCGTTCAAGCTGATGCGGAACGCCGCGGCGTACTGGCGTGGCAGCGAGAAGAACCCCATGCTGCAGCGCATCTACGGCACCGCGTGGCCCACCAAGGACGAGCTCAAGGCGCACCTGGAGTTCCTGGAGGAGGCCGCCAAGCGCGACCACCGCAAGCTCGGCAACGAGCTGGACCTCTTCTCCTTCCCGGACGAGATCGGCCCCGGTCTCGCGGTCTTCCACCCCAAGGGCGGCATCATCCGCCGCGCCATGGAGGACTACTCGCGACGGCGTCACGAGGAGGAGGGCTACGAGTTCGTCTACTCCCCGCACGCCACCAAGGGCAAGCTCTTCGAGAAGTCCGGTCACCTGGACTGGTACGCCGACGGCATGTACCCGCCCATGCAGCTCGACGACGGGGTGGACTACTACCTCAAGCCGATGAACTGCCCGATGCACAATCTGATCTTCGATGCGCGCGGGCGCTCGTACCGTGAACTGCCGCTGCGCCTCTTCGAGTTCGGCACGGTGTACCGGTACGAGAAGTCCGGCGTGGTGCACGGACTGACCCGCTCGCGCGGCTTCACGCAGGACGACGCGCACATCTACTGCACCAGGGAGCAGATGGCGGAGGAGCTCGACCGGACGCTCACCTTCGTCCTGAACCTGCTCCGCGACTACGGCCTGACCGACTTCTACCTGGAGCTCTCCACCAAGGACCCGGAGAAGTTCGTCGGCTCGGACGAGGTGTGGGAGGAGGCGACCGAGACACTGCGCCAGGTCGCCGAGAAGCAGGGTCTGCCGCTGGTCCCGGACCCGGGCGGCGCCGCGTTCTACGGCCCGAAGATCTCGGTGCAGTGCAAGGACGCCATCGGCCGCACCTGGCAGATGTCGACCGTGCAGCTCGACTTCAACCTGCCGGAGCGCTTCGACCTGGAGTACACCGGCCCGGACGGCAGCAAGCAGCGCCCGGTCATGATCCACCGCGCCCTGTTCGGTTCCATCGAGCGCTTCTTCGCGGTGCTCCTGGAGCACTACGCGGGTGCGTTCCCGGTCTGGCTGGCCCCGGTCCAGGCGGTCGGCATCCCGATCGGCGACGCGCACATCCCGTACCTCCAGGAGTTCGCGGCCAAGGCCCGGAAGAAGGGGCTCCGAGTGGACGTGGACGCCTCCTCCGACCGGATGCAGAAGAAGATCCGCAACCAGCAGAAGGCCAAGGTGCCCTTCATGATCATCGCTGGCGACGAGGACATGGCGAACGGCGCCGTCTCCTTCCGCTACCGCGACGGATCGCAGGAGAACGGCATCCCCGTCGAGGACGCCCTCGCCAAGATCCAGAAGGCCGTCGAGGACCGCGTCCAGGTCTGACGGCCCCGGGCCCGGATCCGGCCCGCGCGGAGTCCGGGCCCGACGGCACGGAGTGAGAGGCCCCCGGAGCGCTACCCGCCCTCCGGGGGCCTCTTCTCGTCCTCCCGTCTGAACACGTGCAGCAACCACGACGAGAACGAACCGGTCACCGCCCCCAGCAGCCCCAGCCCGCAGGCCATCAGGCACGCCGCGACGACGCGGCCGCTCGGTGTGACCGGCACCGTGTCCCCGTACCCCACCGTCGTGAGCGTCTCGCACGCCCACCACGCCGCGTCGCCGAAGGTAACGATCGAGGCACCCTGTGCCAGGTGTTCCTGGTGGTACACGGCGAGTGCGGCGGAGAAGCCGAGCAGCAGAGCGGTCGCACTCGCGTATGCGATCACGCGGGCGTACAGGCTCAGCCGCGGCTGTTCCCTGCGGCGCTGGACCGCGGTGTAGACCCGGATCAGGCGCAGCGGGCGCAGCAGGGGAAGCAGCAGGACCAGCGTGTCCAGCCAGTGCACCCGGAAGAAGCGGTGACCGAGCCCGCTGAGGCGGAGTCGTACGACGTAGTCCGCGGCGAAGAGCAGCCAGGTGGCACAGACCAGGGCGAGGGCGAGGCCGCGCCAGGGCTCCGCGTCGTGGGGAACCAGTACGCGGACCGCATAACCGAGCAGGAAGAGCAGCGAGGCGCCGAAGAGCGGCAGTTCCGTGCGCTGCTCCCAGCGCCTGAAAGGAAGAGGGACGGATTCCGCGGGCTGGTCGCTCATCGCCTCAGCATCTCCGGGCCCTGACGGGTGCGGCCCCGGCGACACGCTGCCGAGGGCTGAAGCAATATGCTGATCGGCATGACGAGTGAGCCGGAACAGCAGATCGGAGTGGGGACGCCCGACGCGTTCCAGCGCCTGTGGACGCCCCACCGGATGGCGTATATCCAGGGCGAGAACAAGCCGACCGGTCCGGAGGCCGGCGACGGCTGTCCGTTCTGTGCGATCCCGTCGAAATCGGATGAAGACGGGCTTGTCGTCGCGCGCGGCGAGAAGGTGTACGCCGTGCTGAACCTGTATCCGTACAACGGCGGGCATCTGATGGTGGTGCCGTACCGGCATGTCGCCGACTACACGGAGCTGGACGGTCCGGAGACCATGGAACTGGCCGATTTCACCAAGCGTGCGATGGTGGCCCTGCGGGCGGCGTCGGGCGCGCACGGGTTCAACATCGGGCTGAACCAGGGTGCTTCCGCGGGAGCCGGTATCGCCGCGCACCTGCACCAACACTTGGTGCCGCGCTGGGGCGGCGACACCAACTTCATGCCGGTGATCGGGCATACGAAGGTGCTGCCGCAGCTGCTCGCCGATACGCGCACGATGCTGGCCGACGCCTGGCCCGCGGCCTGATCCGAGCTCTCGCTTCCGTGTGGGCGCCCCGCTCGTGCCGGGGCGCCCACACCGCGTCTACGCGTCGTACAGGTCGGCCTTGCGCGGGGTCGGGTCCTGCACGGCACCGCTCAGAATCATCGAGCGGTTGTCGAAGCGTTCGGTGTCGACGCCGTTCTCCTCCAGGACGCGCAGGGCGGCGGTGTGCACGGCGCGCAGGACGGGGGTGGCGGCGCGCATCGCGTCATCGGCCATGAAGCGGTGGCGCCACGGCTTCTCGGCCCAGGCGTGGCGCAGCCCGAACGGCTCGGGCAGGGCGATCTTGCCGCCCAGGTAGTCGAGGAGCGGCGGGTACCAGGTGAACGGGGCGCGCAGGGCGAGGCGGACGACCTCGCGGGGCTCGACCAGCGCGAGGGTGATGTCGCGGGTCTCCCAGAACCGGACGGTCTTGTTGACCGTCTTCGTCTTCGCCGACGGCTTGCTGGTGAAGAGCGAGTGGACCGGTCCGAGCGCGTGTCCGGTGACCTCGATGCGCAGGGTTTCGTAGAGCACGGTGACCGTGATCATCATGGTGATGACCAACTGACCGTCCCAGAGGGTGAACTGGACGCCCAGGTAGTGCCGGTCGCCGCCGCCGAACTGCTGGTGGTTGCAGATCCGCTGTATCTCGTGCGGCTTGACCTGGAAGGTGGCGACGTCCTCGCCGTCGGGGCGGGAGATCGAGTCGGCGTTCTCACCGACGGGTGACACGATCCAGTGGGTGACCGACGGAGTGGGGAATCCTCCGGTGTTCAGCGGGCCGCGCTCCAGCACCTTGAGCTGGTCGTGGATGGCCCGAATCAGGTCCCAGCTGCGGAACTGATGGAATTCCTTGCCGGGCTCCTTGGACACGAGCTCCTCGGCGAGCTGCCAGCTGCCCCAGCGGGTGCCCATGCCGAGGATTCCCTTGGGGCCCGCGTAGAAGACCGAGTTGGACTGCTGCTCGGCAGAGAGCTTCTCCAGGCCCTGGCGCAGTGCCTCGCGGGCGGTCTCGTTGGGGTTCTTGGGGACGGCCTCGGGGATCTTGGCGATGACGCCGCCGCCGGAGAGCAGCCCTTCCCAGCGGGCGCGCATGTCCTTGGCGGAGGACTCGGCGATCCGCTTGGCGAGGAGCCAGCCGACGACGGGGGCGACGATCATCGCCCGTGCGTAGAGCGCCAGGAATCCGGTGAGCGGCAGCTTGACCAGGAAGAACAGGGCCACGATGCCGACGACCGGGAGCAGGGCGTTGCCCAGGGCCGCGAGGGCCTTGTCCTTGGTGCCGCTGAGCCCGTCGCGCAGCCGGAAGGTGATGATCCACAGGAGCATTCCGGGCAGGAAGAGAAAGCCGAACAGGGCGGTGACGGCGGTCAGTTTGGTATCGCGTGCCCTGCGGAGGCGAGTCGCGGACAGGCAGTGCTCGACGACCATCCGCGGGTCGGTCCCGAAGGACTGGACGAGGGCCTTCCGGGCACCGCCCAGCATCCGCTCCTGGACGGCACGGGAGAACGCCTCACCGAGATTGGGCTTGAAGTAGTCGGACTTCAGGAATTTGGAACGGCCGACCTTCACTTCGGACTTGTGCCACTCGCTGTTGGCGTCAAGGATCTGCTCCACCGGGCTGTCGCGGTACGCGGCCGAGGCGAGGGCGTTCGTCGCCACCGCCTGTCCGCCCGAGCCCTGGAGCGGGATCTGCGCTCCAGGAGAGAAATCGAATCCGTCGTTGGCCACTGTCGCCCCCACTCGCCGCCAAGCATCTGCTCCTGCGGCTGTTTCCCAACTGCCGTGCCCGGCACACCTTCTGAGCTGGGACCACAGCGTATCGTCCGGATCAATACGGCGCCCGCCCTTGTGGACAAGGACGGGCGGCACAGTCGATTACGCGTCGTTCGGGTTGTTTTGCTGCTGTTCGCGGATGCGTTCCGCGAGCTGTGGAGGCATGGCTTCATGCCGGGCGTACGCCCGGTCGAACCGGCCGGCGCCATGGGACAGGGAGCGCAGGTCGATCGCGTACCTGCCGATCTCCAGTTCGGGCACCTCGGCCCGGACGAGGGTGCGTCCGGGGCCGGACTGCTCGGTCCCGATCACCCTGCCGCGCCGCCCCGACAGATCGCTCATCACCGGCCCGACGTAGCCGTCCGGGACCAGGACCTGGACCTCGGCGACGGGTTCGAGGAGCTGGATACGGGTGTCCGCGGCCGCTTCGCGCAGGGCCAGCGCGCCCGCCGTCTGGAACGCGGCGTCGGAGGAATCCACCGAGTGGGACTTCCCGTCCCGCAGGGTGACGCGTACGTCGACGAGCGGGTGTCCCGCCGCCACCCCGCGGGCAGCCTGGGCGCGCACGCCCTTCTCGACGGAGGGGATGAACTGGCGCGGCACCGCCCCGCCGACCACCTTGTCGACGAATTCGATGCCCGAACCCGGAGGCAGCGGTTCCACGTCGATCTCGCAGATGGCGTACTGGCCGTGGCCGCCGGACTGTTTCACATGCCGGCCGCGCCCGGTCGAGGGGGCGGCGAAGGTCTCCCGGAGCGACACCTTGTGGGGTATGGCGTCGACCTGGACGCCGTAGTGGCTGCGCAGCCGGTCCAGGGCCACGTCCTGGTGTGCCTCGCCGAGGCACCACAGAACCACCTGGTGGGTGTCCTGGTTCTGTTCGAGGCGCATGGTCGGGTCCTCGGCGACGAGCCGGGAGAGTCCCTGGGAGAGCTTGTCCTCGTCGGCCTTGCTGTGTGCCTCGATGGCGAGCGGCAGCAGCGGGTCGGGCGCCGTCCAGGGGTCCATCAGCAGCGGCCGGTCCTTGGCGGAGAGGGTGTCCCCGGTCTCGGCGTCGCCCAGTTTGGCGACGCAGGCCAGATCTCCGGCGATGCACGCCGTGAGGGGACGCTGCTGTTTGCCGAAGGGGGAGGAGAGCGCGCCGACGCGGATCTCCGCCTCGTGGAAGGGCCGCGGCTCGTGGCCGGGGGCGGTCAGGCCGTGCCCGAACACGTGGACGGTTTCGTCGGGACGCAGGGTGCCGGAGAAGACGCGGACGAGCGAGACCCGGCCGACGTAGGGGTCGGAGGCGGTCTTGACGACCTCGGCGACCAGCGGACCCCGCGGGTCGCAGGTCAGGACGGGCCGAGGGGCCCCGTGCAGGGGGGTGACCTCGGGCAGCGGACGCTCCAGCGGGGTGGGGAAGCCGCCCGTGATCAGGTCCAGCAGTTCGACCGTGCCGATGCCCTGGCGGGCGCCTTCGGCGGCGGGGGCCGCGGTGAGCACGGGGTGGAAGGCGCCGCGGGCGACAGCGCGTTCCAGATCGTCGACGAGTGTTTTGATGTCGATCTGTGCCCCGTCCAGGTACCGGTCCATCAGGGTCTCGTCCTCGCTCTCCGCGATGATTCCCTCGATGAGCCGGTTGCGGGCCTCCTGGAGCCGGGGCTGCTGGGCGTCGGCGGGTGGGGTCTCCCGTCGCTCGCCCGAGGAGTAGTCGAAGATCCGCTGGGTGAGCAGTCCGGTGAGCCCGGTGAGCGGCGCGTGCCCGTCGGGGCCCTCGGAGCCGAGGACGGGCAGATAGAGCGGGAGTACGGCGTCGGGGTCGTCGCCGCCGAAGATCTCTCCGCAGACCCGGGTCATCTCGTCGAACGAGGTGCGCGCCGTGTCGAGGTGGGTGACGACGATCGCCCGGGGCATGCCCACGGCGGCGCACTCCTCCCACACAGCGCGGGTGGCGCCCGCCACGGCATCGGCCTCCTGGGCGGCGGACACCACGAACAGGGCCGCGTCCGCCGCCCGCAGACCGGCCCTGAGCTCCCCGACGAAATCGGCGTATCCGGGGGTGTCCAGCAGATTGATCTTGTACCCGTCCCATTCGACGGGCACCAGGGAGAGCTGTACGGAACGCTGCTGGCGGTGCTCGATCTCGTCGTAGTCGGAGACCGTGGCGCCGTCTTCGACGCGGCCGGCCCGGTTGACCGCCCCGGCGGCCAGTGCGAGGGCCTCGACGAGGGTGGTCTTGCCGGAGCCGCTGTGGCCGACCAGCACCACATTCCGTACGGATGAGGGCCGGTCGGCCGTCGCTGCCCTGCCGGCGGCCCCGGTGTGTGCGTGTGTCCTGTCGCCCATGATGCGTGCCTCCCAGTGAGTGGCGCGGAGCGGGAAGAAGAACCGGCGCGATGGGGGAGAAGATGCTCGGGCATGTCCAGCCGCCGCGGCGGCCACGGCGACGCCCGCGGTAATTCGAGCTTTCCACTCGGGCCGGATTGCGTCCATACGTCGTGCCCCGCCGCGCGAGGCCGGGTGCCCGGACGGTGGAGTGCGGCGGGCGTGACTACGATGGGCCAGCCGGTGGCTAAGGGGCCGCTCGGCCCACCGACCCTCGGGAAGGCCATGCTGAACAAGTACGCGCGTGCATTTTTCACGCGTGTCCTCACACCGTTCGCCGCACTGTTGCTCCGTCTCGGCGTGAGCCCTGACGCGGTCACTCTGATCGGTACGGCCGGGGTGATGGCAGGTGCGCTGGTCTTCTTCCCGATGGGAGAGTTCTTCTGGGGCACGATCGTCATCACGATCTTCGTGTTCTCCGACCTCGTCGACGGCAACATGGCCCGGCAGGCCGGCATCTCCAGTCGTTGGGGCGCGTTCCTGGACTCGACCCTGGACCGGGTCGCCGACGGGGCGATTTTCGGCGGGTTCGCGCTCTGGTACGCGGGCAAGGGCGACGACAACGTGCTGTGCGCGGTCGCGATCTTCTGCCTGGCGAGCGGCCAGGTGGTCTCGTACACGAAGGCGCGCGGCGAGTCGATCGGGCTGCCGGTCGCGGTCAACGGGCTCGTGGAGCGCGCCGAGCGGCTGGTGATCTCACTGGTCGCAGCCGGATTCGCCGGTCTCCACAAGTTCGGCGTCCCGGGGATCCAGATCCTGCTGCCGATCGCGCTGTGGATCGTCGCCGCGGGCAGTCTGGTGACGCTCGTGCAGCGGGTCGTGACCGTACGCCGCGAGTCCGCGGAGGCCGATGCGGCCGATGCGGCCAAGGCCGCCGCTGCGGACCGGGGGAGCGGGGCCGCGCAGTGAGCGGCGCACCGGGCGAGGCGCGAACCGGCCTGCGGGACCGGCTGACCGACGGGCTGTACGGGCTCGGCTGGGCGGCGGTGAAGCAGCTCCCCGAACCGGCCGCCCGCGCTCTCTTCCGCACCATCGCCGACCAGGCGTGGAAGCGCCGGGGCAAGGGCGTGCTGCGGCTGGAGTCGAATCTGGCGCGAGTGGTGCCCGGGGCGACCCCGGCTGGGCTCGCCGCTCTCTCCAAGGCCGGGATGCGCTCGTACATGCGCTACTGGATGGAGTCGTTCCGGCTGCCCACCTGGAGCCCGGAGCGGATCAAGGCGTCCATAGAGGTGACGGACGCGTACCGGCTGACCGACGGGCTGGAGGCCGGCCGCGGCGTCATCCTCGCCCTCCCGCACCTGGGGAACTGGGACCTCGCGGGAGCGTGGGTCACCACCGACCTCAAGGTGCCCTTCACCACGGTCGCGGAGCGGCTCAAACCCGAGACGCTGTACGACCGGTTCGTGGCCTACCGCGAGGGGCTCGGCATGGAGGTCCTGCCGCACAGTGGCGGCGCGGCCTTCGGCACCCTGGCGCGGCGGCTGCGCGCGGGCGGCCTGGTCTGTCTGGTCGCCGACCGCGATCTGTCGGCGTCCGGCGTCGAGGTGACGTTCTTCGGCGACACCGCGCGCATGCCCGCCGGACCGGCGCTGCTGGCCCAGCAGACCGGGGCCCTGCTCCTGCCGGTTACACTCAGTTATGACGACACGCCCGTGATGAAGGCGCGCATCCATCCGCCGATCGAGGTACCGGAGTCAGGCAGTCGTGCGGAGATGACGTCCTCGATGACACAGGCGCTGGCCGATGCCTTCGCCGTCGGGATCGCCGAGCATCCGGAGGACTGGCACATGCTGCAGCGGCTCTGGTCGGCCGACCTGGAGAACCGGGAGGACCGACCGTGAAGATCGGCATCGTGTGTCCGTACTCCTGGGACGTCCCGGGCGGCGTGCAGTTCCACATCCGGGACCTGGCCGAACACCTGATCCGTCTGGGACATCAGGTGTCGGTGCTGGCGCCCGCCGACGACGAGACGCCGCTGCCGCCGTACGTGGTCTCGGCCGGCCGGGCCGTGCCCGTCCCGTACAACGGCTCCGTGGCCCGGCTGAACTTCGGCTTCCTCTCGGCCGCCCGGGTGCGCCGCTGGCTGCACGACGGCACCTTCGACGTGATCCACATCCATGAGCCGACCTCGCCCTCGCTGGGCCTGCTCGCCTGCTGGGCCGCGCAGGGACCGATCGTCGCCACCTTCCACACCTCCAACCCGCGCTCCCGGGCCATGATCGCCGCGTACCCGATCCTGCAGCCCGCGCTGGAGAAGATCAGCGCGCGCATCGCGGTGAGCGAGTACGCGCGCCGGACCCTGGTCGAGCACCTGGGCGGCGACGCGGTCGTCATCCCGAACGGGGTCGACGTCGACTTCTTCGCCGAGGCCGAACCCAAGGCCGAGTGGCAGTCGAAGGGGGCGCGAGGCCCGCTTGAGGGTGCTGGTGGGAGACGGGAGGGTGGCACGATCGGCTTCATCGGGCGCATCGACGAGCCCCGCAAGGGCCTGCCCGTCCTGATGAGGGCGCTGCCCGCGATCCTCGGCGCATGCCCGGACACCCGGCTGCTGGTGGCGGGCCGGGGTGACGAGGAGGAGGCCGTCGCCTCGCTGCCCGGGGAGATGCGAGGACGCGTCGAATTTCTCGGCATGGTGAGCGACGAGGACAAGGCACGGCTGCTGCGCAGCGTCGATCTGTACGTCGCCCCCAACACGGGCGGCGAGAGCTTCGGCATCATCCTGGTCGAGGCGATGTCAGCCGGCGCGCCGGTCCTCGCGAGCGATCTGGACGCGTTCGCGCAGGTCCTGGACCTGGGCTCGGCGGGCGAACTCTTCGCCAACGAGGACGCCGACGCGCTGGCGGCGGCGGCGATCCGGCTGCTCGGCGACTCGGAGCGGCGTGCCGAGCTGCGTGAGCGGGGCGCGGCGCACGTGCGGCGCTTCGACTGGTCGACGGTCGGGGCGGACATCCTCGCCGTGTACGAGACGGTGACGGACGGAGCGGCATCGGTGGCGGCCGACGAGCGCACGGGCCTGCGGGCACGCTTCGGACTGGCGCGGGACTGAGAGCTGTCCCGTAATCCCTCGGCGGGCGCGCAGGGTATTTCGCCCGGATCATGCCGGGCTCGCGCGCCCCGGTGCCGCAGTGGCCGGGGTGCCCGGCGGCGACGCCCGTCCGCCCGCGCCGCATCCGCGCCCCGGTGGGACGGTCACACCGCCCGCGGGCCGACGGTAGCCTTGCCGCCCGTGATCGAAACCCTCATCTGGATCGCCGTCGCGGTGGTCGCGATCGGTATGTACCTCAGCTGGACAGCCGGACGGCTGGACCGCCTGCACACCCGCATCGACGCCGCCCGTGCCGCCCTCGACGCCCAACTCCTGCGCCGTGCCTCGGTCACCCAGGAACTGGCCACCTCGGGTGTCCTCGACCCGGCCGCGTCCATCGTGCTGTACGAGGCGGCGCACGCCGCCCGGCAGGCGGAGGAGGAACACCGCGAGGTCGCGGAGAGCGAGTTGAGCACCGCGCTGCGGGCGGTCTTCGGCGAGCCGGCCCAGGTGGAGACCGTGAAGGAGATCCCCGGCGGCGAGGAGGCGGCCGTTGAACTCGCCGCCGCCGTGCGCCGGGTCCCGATGGCCCGGCGGTTCCACAACGACGCGGTGCGGGCGGCGCGTGCGCTGCGGCGGCACCGCACGGTGCGGTGGTTCCGGCTGGCCGGGCACGCGCCCTTCCCGCTCGCCTTCGAGATGGACGATGAACCACCGGTCGCCCTCGCGGACCGCCCCGTCAGCTGACCCGGCGGCCCGCCCCACCCCGTACGTGACCGGGCTCACAAGCCATCCCGTACACGTTCAAAACGATCCACCGGCCTTCCATTGGCCCTTGCTGTGGACTGGTCCCGGAGAGTTTGCTCAGCACTGCATCAATCAGCGCTTTCAGCGACTTTTTCTCCGAGTGAGGTCGATCCGTGTCCACGCTTCCCACCACCCCGCAGTCCGCCGACTCCCCGGCCACCGGCACCGCGCGCGTCAAGCGTGGCATGGCCGAGCAGCTCAAGGGCGGCGTGATCATGGACGTCGTCAATGCCGAGCAGGCGAAGATCGCCGAGGACGCGGGCGCCGTGGCCGTCATGGCCCTGGAGCGGGTGCCGGCCGACATCCGCAAGGATGGTGGCGTGGCCCGGATGTCCGACCCGAACATGATCGAGGAGATCATCGAGGCCGTCTCCATCCCCGTGATGGCGAAGTCGCGCATCGGGCACTTCGTCGAGGCCCAGGTCCTGCAGTCCCTCGGTGTCGACTACATCGACGAGTCCGAGGTGCTCACCCCGGCCGACGAGGTCAACCACAGCGACAAGTTCGCCTTCACCACCCCGTTCGTCTGCGGCGCCACCAACCTGGGCGAGGCCCTGCGCCGTATCGCCGAGGGCGCGGCCATGATCCGCTCGAAGGGTGAGGCCGGCACCGGAAACGTCGTCGAGGCCGTCCGTCACCTGCGCCAGATCAAGAATGAGATCGCCCGGCTGCGCGGCTACGACAACAACGAGCTGTACGCCGCCGCCAAGGAGCTCCGCGCCCCGTACGAGCTGGTCAAGGAGGTCGCCGAGCTCGGCAAGCTGCCCGTCGTGCTGTTCTCCGCGGGCGGCGTCGCCACCCCCGCCGACGCCGCGCTGATGCGCCAGCTCGGTGCCGAGGGCGTCTTCGTCGGATCCGGCATCTTCAAGTCCGGCGACCCGGCCAAGCGCGCCGCCGCCATCGTCAAGGCCACCACCTTCTTCGACGACCCGAAGATCATCGCGGACGCCTCCCGGAACCTGGGCGAAGCCATGGTCGGCATCAACTGCGACACGCTGCCCGAGGCCGAGCGCTACGCCAACCGTGGCTGGTAAGCACTGATGAGCGACACCCCTGTGATCGGAGTCCTGGCTCTCCAGGGCGACGT
The DNA here is from genome assembly GCF_040643055.1 of Streptomyces sp. NPDC047515. Classification (NCBI taxonomy): domain Bacteria; kingdom Bacillati; phylum Actinomycetota; class Actinomycetes; order Kitasatosporales; family Streptomycetaceae; genus Streptomyces; species Streptomyces sp. NPDC047515. The sequence continues at coordinate 77,670 of NZ_JBEYTM010000007.1, read as the reverse complement.
ACGGGAACATCTGATCGCCCTGGCCTCGGCGGACGCCCTGGCCAGGCCGATCCGGCGTCCCGAGGAACTCGCCGAGGTCGACGGCCTGGTCATTCCCGGTGGCGAGTCCACCACGATGTCCAAGCTGGCGTCCCTGTTCGGCATGCTGGAACCGCTGCGCGAGCGGGTACGGGACGGAATGCCGGTCTACGGCACCTGTGCCGGAATGATTCTGCTCGCCGACAAGATCCTCGACCCGCGCTCGGGCCAGGAGACGGTCGGCGGGATCGACATGATCGTGCGCCGCAACGCCTTCGGACGGCAGAACGAGTCCTTCGAGGCGGCCGTGGAGGTTGCCGGTGTCGAGGGCAGCCCGGTGGAAGGCGTGTTCATCCGGGCTCCGTGGGTGGAGTCGGTCGGTGCTCGGGCCGAGGTGGTGGCCGAGCACGGTGGCCACATCGTCGCCGTACGTCAGGGAAACGCCCTGGCGACGTCCTTCCATCCTGAACTGACCGGGGACCACAGGGTTCACGCGTTGTTCGTGGACATGGTGCGCGCAGTCGGCTGACTCGATCCCGGTAGGATCTCCCGGGTTCGGATCGATTTTTGGTGACGCGAAGGAGAAGGCAGATGTCCGGCCACTCTAAATGGGCTACGACGAAGCACAAGAAGGCCGTGATCGATGCCAAGCGCGGCAAGCTCTTCGCGAAGCTGATCAAGAACATCGAGGTCGCGGCCCGTACCGGAGGCGTGGACCCCGATGGGAATCCGACCCTCGTCGACGCGATCCAGAAGGCGAAGAAGAGCTCCGTACCGAACAAGAACATCGACTCCGCGGTCAAGCGCGGCGGTGGTCTCGAAGCGGGCGGCGTCGATTACCAGACGATCATGTACGAGGGTTACGGCCCGAACGGCGTCGCGGTGCTCATCGAGTGCCTCACCGACAACCGCAACCGTGCCGCGTCCGACGTGCGTGTCGCCATGACCCGCAACGGCGGTTCGATGGCCGACCCCGGTTCGGTCTCGTACCTCTTCAACCGCAAGGGCGTCGTGATCGTCCCCAAGGGCGAGCTGACCGAGGACGACGTCCTGGACGCCGTGCTCGACGCGGGCGCCGAGGAGGTCAACGACCTCGGTGAGAGCTACGAGGTCGTCAGCGAGGCCACCGACATGGTCGCGGTCCGCACCGCGCTCCAGCAGGCCGGCATCGACTACGACTCGGCCGAGGCCAACTTCCTGCCCACCATGCAGGTCGAGCTGGACGAGGAGGGGGCGCGCAAGATCTTCAAGCTGATCGACGCGCTGGAGGACAGCGACGACGTCCAGAACGTCTTCGCCAACTTCGATGTCTCGGACGAGGTCATGGAAAAGGTCGACGCCTGAGCCACGCTCAGCGCAGCCCTCACGGACGGGCCGACGGGGACACACCCCGTCGGCCCGTCGCATTGTCAGTGCGAGCCGATAGCCTGCGGGAACAGTTGACCGATCGGTACGGAGGGGGCGTCCATGCGGGTAATCGGTGTCGACCCGGGGCTGACCCGGTGCGGTGTCGGCGTCGTCGAGGGCGTAGCCGGTCGGCCCCTGACGATGCTCGGCGTGGGTGTCGTCCGGACCTCGGCCGATGCGGAACTCGGCCACCGGCTGGTCGCCATCGAACGCGGCATCGAGGAATGGCTCGACGAGCACCGGCCCGAATGCGTCGCCGTGGAGCGGGTGTTCAGCCAGCACAACGTCCGTACGGTGATGGGCACCGCCCAGGCCAGTGCGGTCGCCATGCTCTGCGCGTCCCGGCGCGGCATACCGGTCGCCCTGCACACGCCCAGCGAGGTCAAGGCGGCCGTCACCGGCAGCGGCCGCGCGGACAAGGCGCAGGTCGGCGCGATGGTCACCCGGCTGCTGAGACTCGACGCCCCGCCGAAACCCGCCGACGCGGCCGACGCCCTCGCGCTCGCCATCTGCCACATCTGGCGAGCACCCGCCGTCAACCGCCTCCAGCAGGCGCACGCGGCAGCGGCCGCGGCGGCCCGCACCCCGCGCGTTCCCCGTACACCCGCAGTTCCCGTCCGGAAGGTCCCCCGATGATCGCCTTCGTCAGCGGCCCAGTCGCCGCACTCGCCCCGACCACGGCCGTGATCGAGGTCGGCGGCATCGGCATGGCCGTCCAGTGCACGCCGGACACCCTCGCCGGGCTCCGGATCGGCAAGGAGGCCAGGCTGGCCACCTCCCTCGTCGTGCGGGAGGACTCGCTGACCCTGTACGGCTTCGCCGACGACGACGAGCGGCAGGTCTTCGAGCTGCTCCAGACCGCCAGCGGGGTCGGCCCCCGGCTCGCCCAGGCCATGCTCGCCACCCACAGCCCGGACGCCCTGCGGATCGCGGTCGCCACCGGCGACGAGAAGGCGCTCACCGCCGTCTCCGGCATCGGCAAGAAGGGCGCGCAGAAACTCCTCCTCGAACTGAAGGACAGACTCGGCGAGCCCCTCGGCGCCCACATCGGTCAGCAGGGCATCGGCACCGCCGTCACCTCCTCCTGGCGCGATCAGCTGCAGGCCGCCCTGATCGGCCTCGGCTACGCCACCCGCGAGGCCGACGAAGCGGTCGCCGCTGTCGCCCCGCAGGCCGAGGCGGCTCTGGCCGAGAACGGACAGGCGCCCGTGCCGCAACTGCTGCGCGCCGCGCTGCAGACCCTCAACCGCGCGCGCTGACCCGGGCGCGGCACATCCGGGGACACCCCGACGCCGGGCCGGGCACCGCACGGCACCGAAACACCCGAGGCGGGACAGACTGAATGAACTGGGACGAGACCGGACCCGACACCGACGAGCGATTCGACGAGCGCCTTGTCGCCGCCGGCGCGGACGGCGAGGACACCGCGGTCGAAGCGGCACTGCGGCCGAAGGATCTCGACGAATTCGTCGGCCAGGAGAGGGTGCGCGAACAGCTCGACCTGGTCCTCAAGGCGGCCAGGGCCCGCGGCGCCACCGCCGACCACGTCCTGCTCTCCGGCGCGCCCGGCCTCGGCAAGACCACCCTGTCCATGATCATCGCGGCCGAGATGGGCGCGCCGATCCGGATCACCTCGGGCCCCGCGATCCAGCACGCGGGTGATCTCGCCGCGATCCTCTCCTCCCTCCAAGAGGGTGAAGTCCTCTTCCTCGACGAGATCCACCGCATGTCGCGGCCGGCCGAGGAGATGCTCTACATGGCGATGGAGGACTTCAGGGTCGACGTCATCGTGGGCAAGGGCCCCGGAGCCACCGCCATCCCGCTGGAACTGCCCCCCTTCACCCTGGTCGGAGCCACCACCCGGGCAGGACTGCTGCCGCCCCCGCTGCGCGACCGCTTCGGCTTCACCGGGCACATGGAGTTCTACGCCCCCAGCGAGCTGGAACGCGTCATCCACCGCTCCGCGCGCCTCCTCGACGTGGCGATAGACACGGACGGCGCAGCCGAGATCGCCGGGCGCTCCCGCGGCACCCCCCGTATCGCCAACCGGCTGCTGCGCCGCGTCCGGGACTACGCACAGGTCAAGGCCGACGGACGGATCGACCGCGCCGTCGCCGCCGTGGCGCTCGGGGTGTACGAGGTGGACGCCCGCGGCCTCGACCGGCTGGACCGCGCGGTGCTCGGCGCCCTGCTCAAGCTTTTCGGCGGCGGTCCTGTCGGGCTGTCCACCCTCGCGGTCGCCGTGGGCGAGGAGCGCGAAACCGTGGAGGAGGTCGCGGAGCCCTTCCTGGTGCGCGAAGGGCTGCTGGCCAGGACGCCGCGCGGGCGTGTCGCGACACCCGCGGCCTGGGCCCATCTCGGTCTCGTGCCTCCACAGCACGGCGGAAAGGGACAACAGGGCCTGTTCGGGGCGTGATGCGTCACAGGTTCACCCGGACAGGAACCACCGGGCGTCGCGGGGCGTTGTTCCATCGATGCGGACTCGCTTAGACTCCGCCGATGCCGCCCTTAAAGGTCGGTGTACCCACCCCCGTAGATCAGGCCGCCTTCCAGCGCGGTCGTGCGAAGGAAACTCGTCCCGTGAATCCCGTGACTCTCCTCCCCTTCATCGTGCTCATCGGGGCCATGTTCCTGATGACGCGGTCCGCCAAGAAGAAGCAGGCGGCCGCCGCCCAGATGCGCAATGAGATGCAGCCCGGCACCGGCGTCCGGACGATCGGGGGCATGTACGCCACCGTCAAGGAGCTTCACGACGACACGGTCCTCCTTGAGATCGCGCCCGGCGTCCACGCCATCTACGCCAAGAACGCCATCGGCGCCGTCCTCGACGACGCCGAGTACAACCGCATCGTTCACGGCGACGGCGAGGACGCCCTCGACCTCGACGGCACCGTCGTGCCGGACGACGCCTCCTCGCTGACCGAGGCGGGCGACGACGAGGACACCTCGGACGACGACGCCAAGATCGACCTGGGCAAGAAGGCCGAGGCCGACGACGCAGAGCCGACGGACGCCGGGTCCGACAAGTCCGACAAGAAGTCCGAGGGCAAGACCGACGGCGAGGCCGACGCGAAGTAACCCACGACCCGGGGAGTGTCGTGGGCCCACCGGCGCCCGGCACTCCCCGGACCGTGCGATCTTCTGCGGGGGCGGGTCCCCACTACACTTCGTGGCCGCTCGGGCGCGCACCCGGCGCGGGGCGGTTGGACAGGGAGAAACGAGAAGGTGGCAGCACCGAAGAAGAGCCGAGGGCCGGCCGGCGGTCAGGGCAGGCCGGGGCGTTCCCTGGCTCTGATCCTGATCGCCATGGTCGCGCTCACCGGCGGGATGTTCCTGGCGCATCAGCCGACGCCACGACTGGGCATCGACCTGGCGGGCGGCACGTCCATCACGCTTGAGGCGAAGAGCGAGCCGGGGCAGGAATCGGCGATCAACAAGACCAATATGGACACGGCGGTCCAGATCATGGAACGCCGTGTCAATGGTCTGGGTGTCTCCGAGGCCGAGGTCCAGACACAGGGCGATCGCAACATCATCGTCAACATCCCCAAGGGCACGAACTCCGCCCAGGCCCGCGAGCAGGTCGGCACCACCGCCAAGCTCTACTTCCGGCCGGTGCTGACCGTCGCTCAGGGCACACCCACTCCGACGCCCAGCGCCTCGTCGTCCGGCAAGCCCGATGCGTCCACGAGCCCGAGCGCCTCGGCGGGTGACAAGGGGAAGGCGACGCCGAACGCGAGCGCCACGACCCAGGGCCGCGCGGTCACCGACGGCCTCAAGGCCGACTCCACGCCGGACCCCAAGGCGAGTGGTTCCGCCGCCACGACGCCGTCGCCCTCCGCGTCCGCTCCCTCGGCCGAGGAATCCGCGGCCGCCACCAAGCTGCAGCAGCAGTTCGCTGACCTCGACTGCTCCAGCAAGGCCTCCCGCTCGAAGGCCGCACAGGGCGCCAAGCCCACGGACACGGTCGTCGCGTGCAGCTCCGAGGGCGACGCCAAGTACGTTCTCGGCCCGGCCGAGGTGTCCGGCACCGAGGTCAACAACGCCAAGGCCGGCTTCGACCAGCAGCGCGGCATGTGGATCGTCAACATGGAGTTCACCAAGAAGGGCTCCAAGGAATTCCAGACGATCACGAAGAAGCTCTCCGCGCAGCCGTCCCCGCAGAACCAGTTCGCCATCGCCCTGGACGGCGAGGTCGTCTCCGCCCCTCAGGTGAACACGACGCTCAGCGGCAGCGCCGAGATCTCCGGCAGCTTCACCCAGCAGTCCGCCGATGACCTGGCCAACGTGCTCTCCTACGGTGCGCTCCCGCTCTCGTTCAAGGAGCAGAGCGTCACCACCGTCACCGCCGCACTCGGTGGCGAGCAGCTCCAGGCCGGCCTGATCGCCGGTGCCATCGGTCTGGCTCTGGTCATCATCTACCTGGTGGCGTACTACCGCGGACTGGCGTTCATCGCGCTCCTGAGCCTGCTGGCCTCCGGCATCCTGACCTACACGCTCATGTCGCTGCTCGGCCCGGCCATCGGCTTCGCGCTGAACCTCCCGGCGGTCTGCGGCGCCATCGTGGCCATCGGTATCACCGCGGACTCCTTCATCGTGTACTTCGAGAGGATCCGCGACGAGATCCGCGAGGGACGAACGCTCCGCCCGGCCGTCGAGCGTGCCTGGCCGCGTGCCCGGCGCACCATCCTGGTCTCCGACTTCGTGTCGTTCCTCGCCGCCGCGGTGCTCTTCGTGGTCACCGTCGGCAAGGTCCAGGGCTTCGCGTTCACGCTGGGTCTCACCACCCTGCTCGACGTGGTCGTGGTCTTCCTCTTCACCAAGCCCGTCATGACGCTGATGGCCCGTACGAAGTTCTTCTCCAGCGGTCACCCGTGGTCCGGACTGGATCCGAAGCGGCTCGGCGCCAAGCCGCCGCTGCGCCGCTCGCGCCGTGTCAACGCCCCCACTGACCCGAAGGAGGCGTGAGATGTCGCGACTCGGCAGTCTCGGCGCCCGTCTCTACCGAGGCGAGGTCGGCTACGACTTCATCGGCAAGCGCAGGATCTGGTACGGGATCTCGATCCTGATCACCATCACGGCCATCGTCGGCCTGGCGGTCAGCGGCCTGAACATGGGCATCGAGTTCAAGGGCGGCGCGGTCTTCACCACGCCGAAGACGAGCGTGGGTGTCACCGACGCGGAGAAGCTGGCGACGGAGGCCTCCGGACACCAGGCGATCGTCCAGAAGCTCGGCAACGGCGGTCTGCGCATCCAGATCACCGAGGTCGACACCGCGAAGTCCGACCAGATCAAGGACCAGCTCTCCGAGGACCTCAACGTCCCGACGGAGAAGATCGCCGCCGACCTGGTCGGCCCCAGCTGGGGTGAGCAGATCGCCAACAAGGCCTGGACCGGCCTCGGCATCTTCATGGTCCTGGTCGTGATCTACCTGGCCATCGCCTTCGAGTGGCGCATGGCCATCGCGGCCCTGGTCGCGCTGATCCACGACATCACCATCACGGTCGGGGTCTACGCCCTCGTCGGCTTCGAGGTCACCCCGGGCACCGTGATCGGTCTGCTGACCATCCTCGGCTACTCCCTCTACGACACGGTCGTCGTCTTCGACAGCCTCAAGGAGGGCACGCAGGGGATCACCAAGCAGACCCGGTGGACGTACAGCGAGATCGCCAACCGCTCCATCAACGGCACGCTGGTCCGCTCCATCAACACCACCGTCGTGGCGTTGCTGCCGGTCGCCGGACTGCTGTTCATCGGTGGCGGTGTCCTCGGTGCCGGCATGCTGAACGACATCTCGCTGGCGCTCTTCGTCGGCCTCGCGGCCGGTGCGTACTCCTCGATCTTCATCGCCACGCCGCTCGTCGCCGACCTCAAGGAACGCGACCCGCAGATGAAGGCCCTGAAGAAGCGGATCCTCGCCAAGCGTGCGGCCGCGGCAGCCAAGGGTGAGTCCGCCGAGGAAGACCGGCCGGACGACGGCTTCCCGGCGGACGCCGCACCCGCCGCCGCGGTCGTCGGCCAGCGCCAGCAGCCCCCCAGGGGCCACGGCCGGACCCCGGGGAAGCGTTGATGACCAGCACCACCGCGACCACCCGCGAGCTCCTGCTCAGCCGGATCCGCGATGTGCCGGACTATCCGAAGGAGGGCGTGATGTTCAAGGACATCACCCCCCTGCTCGCGGACCCGGCGGCGTTCACGGCCCTCACCGACACCCTCGCGGAGCTGTGCGTACGGCACGGCGCCACGAAGATCGTCGGCCTTGAGGCGCGCGGCTTCATCCTGGCCGCCCCGGTCGCGGTCCGGGCCGGGATCGGCTTCGTACCCGTCCGTAAGGCGGGGAAGCTGCCGGGGGCCACGCTCAGCCAGGCGTACGAGCTGGAGTACGGCACCGCCGAGATCGAGATCCATGCGGAGGACCTGTCCGCTGACGACCGGATCATGGTCATCGACGACATCCTCGCCACGGGTGGCACCGCCGAGGCCTCGCTGGAGCTGATCCGGCGGGCCGGAGCCGAGGTGGCGGGCGTCGCGGTCCTCATGGAGCTCGGCTTCCTGGACGGGCGCGCCCGTCTGGAGCAGGGTCTGCGCGGTGCGCCGCTGGAGGCTCTGATCACGGTCTGAGCAGCAGCCGACCGCAGATGGCAACGGCTCATGAGCGAAGGACGGGCACCCGGGAACAACCGGGTGCCCGTCCCGCGTTGTCAGGGGTCCCACGGTCCCCGGGGGAGGTCCGGCCACAGGATCGATACGATGGCCTTTCCGGGTATCCGGATCCGCATGAGGAGCGCTCTTGCCAGACGAGGCCCAGCCAGTCGCCGCCCCGCAGCCCGACAAGCACGCGGCGGCCCCAGCCGCGCCTGGGAAGAAGCAGCCCGCACAGAAGCCGAAGCCCCCGGCCCCCGAGCCCGGCACGGGCCCGGAGCGGGCCGGTGCCGCGACGCTGCGCCCGGCGCCCGCTTCCCCCGCTCAGCCGGTCGCCCCCGCCTCCCCGGCCGCGTCCGCCCCGAAGCCCCCGGCGAAGCCGGTGACCCCGGCTGCTCCAGCGACCCGCTCGGGCGGCTCCTCCAACCGGGTCAGGGCCAGGCTCGCCCGCCTGGGCGTGCAGCGCTCCAGCCCGTACAACCCGGTCCTCGAACCGTTGCTGCGCATCGTCCGCAGCAACGACGCCAAGATCGAGACCGCCACGCTGCGCCAGATCGAGCGCGCCTACCAGGTCGCCGAGCGCTGGCACCGCGGGCAGAAGCGCAAGAGCGGCGACCCGTACATCACGCACCCGCTCGCCGTCACCACGATCCTCGCCGAGCTCGGCATGGACCCGGCGACGCTGATGGCGGGACTGCTGCACGACACCGTCGAGGACACCGAGTACGGCCTGGACACCCTGCGCCGCGACTTCGGCGACCAGGTCGCGCTGCTTGTCGACGGCGTGACCAAGCTGGACAAGGTCAAGTTCGGCGAGGCCGCACAGGCCGAGACCGTACGCAAGATGGTCGTCGCCATGGCCAAGGACCCCAGGGTCCTCGTCATCAAGCTCGCCGACCGGCTGCACAACATGCGCACCATGCGCTACCTCAAGCGGGAGAAGCAGGAGAAGAAGGCCCGCGAGACGCTTGAGATCTATGCCCCGCTGGCACACCGCCTGGGCATGAACACCATCAAGTGGGAGCTGGAGGACCTCGCCTTCGCGATCCTCTACCCCAAGATGTACGACGAGATCGTCCGCCTGGTCGCCGAGCGGGCCCCCAAGCGCGACGAGTACCTCGCCATAGTGACCGACGAGGTCCAGGCCGATCTGCGCGCCGCCCGGATCAAGGCCACCGTCACCGGCCGGCCGAAGCACTACTACAGCGTCTATCAGAAGATGATCGTGCGGGGCCGGGACTTCGCGGAGATCTACGACCTGGTGGGCATCCGGGTCCTCGTCGACACCGTCCGCGACTGCTACGCGGCGCTCGGCACCGTCCACGCGCGATGGAATCCGGTCCCCGGCCGGTTCAAGGACTACATCGCGATGCCCAAGTTCAACATGTACCAGTCGCTGCACACCACGGTGATCGGTCCCAGCGGCAAACCCGTCGAGCTGCAGATCCGCACCTTCGACATGCACCGTCGCGCCGAGTACGGCATCGCCGCGCACTGGAAGTACAAGCAGGAGGCCGTCGCGGGCGCCTCCAAGGTGCGCACCGACGTCCCCAAGAACACCGGGCGGGGCCAGGACACCGTCAACGACATGGCGTGGCTGCGCCAGCTCCTGGACTGGCAGAAGGAGACCGAGGACCCCAGCGAGTTCCTGGAGTCCCTGCGCTTCGACCTCTCCCGCAACGAGGTCTTCGTCTTCACGCCCAAGGGCGACGTCATAGCGCTCCCGGCGGGTGCGACGCCGGTCGACTTCGCGTACGCCGTGCACACGGAGGTCGGCCACCGGACCATAGGAGCGCGGGTCAACGGGCGGCTCGTACCGCTCGAATCGACCCTCGACAACGGCGACCTGGTGGAGGTCTTCACCTCCAAGGCGGCCGGCGCCGGGCCCTCCCGTGACTGGCTGGGCTTCGTCAAGTCCCCACGCGCCCGCAACAAGATCCGCGCCTGGTTCTCCAAGGAGCGCCGCGACGAGGCGATCGAGCAGGGCAAGGACGCCATCGCGCGTGCCATGCGCAAGCAGAACCTGCCGATCCAGCGCATCCTGACCGGTGACTCCCTGGTCACCCTCGCCCACGAGATGCGCTATCCCGACATCTCCTCCCTGTACGCGGCGATCGGCGAGGGCCACGTGGCCGCCGCCGGTGTCGTGCAGAAGCTGGTGCAGGCGCTCGGCGGAGAGGACGCCGCCAACGAGGACATCGCCGAGAGTTCGCCGCCCTCGCGCAGTCGCAACAAGCGCCGCTCCAACGCCGATCCGGGGGTCGTCGTCAAGGGCGTCGAGGACGTCTGGGTCAAGCTCGCGCGCTGCTGCACGCCCGTGCCCGGCGACCCGATCATCGGCTTCGTCACCCGCGGCAGCGGCGTCTCCGTGCATCGCGCCGACTGCGTCAACGTCGACTCCCTGTCGCAGCAGCCGGAGCGGATCCTGGACGTCGAGTGGGCGCCGACCCAGTCCTCGGTCTTCCTGGTCGCCATCCAGGTCGAGGCCCTGGACCGGTCGCGGTTGCTCTCCGACGTCACCCGCGTCCTGTCCGACCAGCACGTCAACATCCTGTCGGCGGCCGTGCAGACCTCCCGGGACCGGGTCGCCACCTCGCGCTTCACCTTCGAGATGGGAGACCCGAAACACCTCGGGCACGTACTGAAGGCGGTACGGGGTGTGGAGGGTGTCTACGACGTCTACCGGGTGACCTCGGCGCGCAGGCCGTAGCAGGCGCTTTGCCGCTCAGCCCGGCTCCCTCGGGTTCCTCCCGGACAGCGGCTCGCGCGGGACGACCCCGCCGGGCGGAGCCGCCGGGGGGAGAGCCGGACACGCTGTCGGGCCGACGTGTGGAGCCGGTTCCCCGCGGACCCCGTGGTCAAGGTGCGCGAGGCATTCCGCCATGCCCCTCGACCGCGCGGAGAAGAGCAGCGGCCCGGCTGCTGCCGCCCTGCGACCGGGGACCGGGCGGGCCCCCTCGTACACGAAGAGGGCCGGCGGGCCCCCTCGTACACGAAGAAGAAGGGGCCCCTCGCACACGTCCCGGGAGACGTGTGCGAGGGGCCCTGCCGCATGCCGATCAGCGGATGAGGCCGGTCGGCGGCGGGTGCTGCCTGCTCAGCCGCCGAACTCCTCCAGGCCCTTGAGCGCCTGATCCAGCAGTGCCTGCCGGCCTTCGAGCTCCTTGGCCAGCTTGTCGGCGCGGGCGTTGTTGCCGGAGGCGCGGGCCGTGTCGATCTGCGTACGCAGCTTGTCCACGGCCGCCTGCAGCTGACCGGTCAGACCGGCGGCACGCGCACGCGCCTCCGGGTTCGTCCGGCGCCACTCCGACTCCTCGGCCTCCTGGAGCGCCCGCTCCACCGCGTGCATCCGCCCCTCGACCTTCGGACGGGCGTCACGCGGCACATGGCCGATGGCCTCCCAGCGCTCGTTGATGGCCCGGAACGCGGCCCTGGCCGCCTTCAGGTCCTTCACGGGCACCAGCTTCTCGGCCTCGACCGCGAGCTCCTCCTTGAGCTTGAGGTTCTCGCCCTGCTCCGCGTCCCGCTCGGCGAAGACCTCGCCGCGGGCGGCGAAGAAGACGTCCTGGGCACCGCGGAAGCGGTTCCACAGATCGTCCTCGGCCTCGCGCTGGGCGCGGCCCGCCGCCTTCCACTCCGTCATCAGGTCGCGATAGCGGGCGGCCGTCGCTCCCCAGTCCGTGGAGCCGGAGAGCGACTCGGCCTCGGTGACCAGCTTCTCCTTGGCCTTACGGGCCTCCTCGCGCTGGGCGTCCAGCGAGGCGAAGTGGGCCTTGCGGCGCTTGGAGAACGCCGAGCGGGCGTGCGAGAAGCGGTGCCACAGCTCGTCATCGGACTTGCGGTCGAGCCGCGGCAGGCCCTTCCACGTGTCGACGAGCGCACGGAGCCGCTCGCCCGCGGAGCGCCACTGCTCGCTCTGTGCCAGCTCCTCGGCCTCGGCGACCAGTGCCTCCTTGGCGTGCTTCGCCTCGTCGGTCTGCTTCGCCTTCTGGGCCTTGCGCTCCTCGCGCCGCGAGTCGACCGTCGCGACCAGCGCGTCGAGTCGCTTGCGCAGCGCGTCGAGGTCTCCGACGGCGTGATGCTCGTCCACCTGGAGCCGCAGATGCTCGATGGCGGTCGTGGCGTCCTTCGCCGACAGATCGGTGGTCTTCACCCGCCGTTCGAGGAGGCCGATCTCGACCACAATGCCCTCGTACTTGCGCTCGAAGTAGGCCAGAGCCTCCTCGGGGGAACCCGCCTGCCACGATCCGACGACCTGTTCGCCATCGGCTGTACGCACGTACACGGTGCCCGTCTCATCGACGCGGCCCCACGGGTCGCTGCTCACAGCGCCTCCTCCACCTGATGCCCGCGAGAGGGTTCGCCCCCCTGGCATCGTCCACAGTTTCCTGGGGCGGGCAGCGCCCGCCCTGCACAACGCCAATCTAGGCGACCGGCCGCCCGGCTGTCCGCACTCAGCGCGGCCGAAAATAATCCGGCCCACCTCGTCGTACCGGCCGGCCCGGTCCCGTCACGACTTGTCGACAGCGGCCTTCGAGATGTCCACGGCCTTCTTCGGCGCACCATCGGCGGCTCCGCCGGCCACCCCCGCCGCACCGATGCCCTTGACGGCCTTCAGCGAGGCGTCGTTCATCGTGCCGAACGGCGTGTAGGTGGGCGGCAGTTTGCTGTCCTTGTACACGAGGAAGAACTGGCTGCCACCGGAGTGCGCCTGGCCGGTGTTCGCCATCGCCACCGTGCCCGCCGGATAGGTGACCGTGCCGTCCTTGCCCGCCTTGCCCAGCGCCGTCAGATTCTCGTCGGGAATCGTGTAGCCGGGGCCGCCCGTGCCGTCTCCCTTGGGGTCACCGCACTGCAGGACGAAAATGCCCTGCGTGGTCAGCCGGTGGCACTTCGTACCGTCGAAGAAGCCCTTGTCGGCGAGCGACTTGAAGGAGTTCGTGGTGTGCGGGGTCTTCGCCGCGTCCATCGTGAACGCGATGTCGCCCTGGCTCGTCTTGAGCGACATCGTGTACTTCGCCGTTTTGTCGATCTCCATCGCGGGCTCGGGCGTGCTGCTCTTGCTCGGCGACGGGGAGTCCGACGGGCTCGCGGCCGCGTCGCTCTTGTCCTTCTTGCCGTCACCGTCCAGGGCGAGATACGAACCGACCCCGACGACCGCCACCACGGCCACCGCGGAAGCGATGACGACGGTCAGCCGCCGCGTCCTGCGGCGAGCCTCCTCCCGGCGCTGCTGCTGCCGCTCGAACTTCTCCCTGGCGAGCTGCCGCCGCCGCTGATCGCTGCTGACCACCGGGTGATCTCCTTGTGGGTCGTGTGATGGGGCCTGGGCTGCCCGTACCGTATATGGGTTAGCTGTGGAATGAGGAGCGCCGGTAGGCTCTGGAGTGCTGCGACCTCCTCAGTCGCGATTCGCCGTCGGACGACCATTAAGGACGATCGTGCTCATTGCCGGGTTCCCCGCCGGGGCCTGGGGGACCAACTGTTACCTGGTCGCCCCGGCCGCAGGCGAGGAGTGCGTGATCATCGACCCCGGCCATCAGGCCGCGTCAGGAGTCGAGGAAGCACTGAAGAAGCATCGGCTGAAGCCCGTCGCCGTCGTACTGACCCACGGCCACATCGACCATGTCGCCTCGGTCGTCCCGGTGTGCGGCGCGCACGACGTCCCCGCCTGGATCCATCCGGAGGACCGGTACATGATGAGCGACCCGGAGAAGGCCCTGGGCCGCTCCATCGGGAGGCCGCTCATGGGTGAGCTGACGGTGGGGGAGCCGGACGACGTCAAGGAACTGAGCGACGGCGCCCTGCTGAAGCTGGCCGGTCTGGAGTTCGGTGTCGCGCACGCGCCGGGCCATACCAAGGGGTCGGTGACGTTCAGGATGCCCGAGGCCGCGGATGTTCCGCAGATCCTCTTCTCGGGCGACCTGCTCTTCGCCGGCTCCGTCGGACGTACCGACCTGCCCGGCGGCGACCACGCCGAGCTGCTTGAGTCGCTGGCCCGTGTGTGCCTGCCGCTCGACGACTCGACCGTGGTGCTGTCCGGCCACGGCCCCCAGACGACCATCGGCCGCGAGCGCGCCTCGAATCCGTATCTGCACGGTATGGACGCGCCCCGACGAGGAATGTGACGAGAGAAAAACCCGTGAGCACCTTCAAGGCCCCCAAGGGCACGTACGACCTGACCCCGCCCGATTCCGCGAAGTACCTCGCGGTGCGCGAGGCGATCGCCGCACCCCTGAAGAACTCCGGCTACGGCTACATCGAGACGCCCGGCTTCGAGGACGTCGCCCTCTTCTCGCGCGGTGTCGGTGAGTCCACCGACATCGTGACCAAGGAGATGTACACCCTCACCACCAAGGGCGGCTCCGAGCTGGCGCTGCGCCCCGAGGGCACCGCGTCCGTGCTGCGCGCCGCTCTGGAGGCCAACCTCCACAAGCTCGGCAACCTGCCCGTGAAGCTCTGGTACTCCGGCTCGTACTACCGCTACGAGCGCCCGCAGAAGGGCCGCTACCGGCACTTCTCGCAGGTCGGTGCCGAGGCCATCGGCGCCGAGGACCCGGTGCTGGACGCCGAGCTGATCATCCTGGCCGACCAGGCGTACCGCACGCTGGGCCTGCGGAACTTCCGCATCCTGCTCAACTCGCTGGGCGACAAGGAGTGCCGCCCGGTTTACCGGGACGCGCTCCAGGGCTTCCTGCGCGAGCTCGACCTGGACGAGGAGACGCGTCGCCGCATCGAGATCAACCCGCTCCGGGTCCTCGACGACAAGCGGCCCGAGGTGCAGCAGCAGCTGGTCGGCGCCCCCGTGCTGCGCGACTACCTGTGCGACGCCTGCAAGGCGTACCACGAGGAGGTGCGCGACCTGCTCTCCGCGGCCGGTGTGGTGTACGAGGACGACGAGAAGCTCGTCCGCGGCCTCGACTACTACACCCGCACCACCTTCGAGTTCGTCCACGACGGGCTCGGCTCGCAGTCCGCGGTGGGCGGCGGTGGACGCTACGACGGCCTGTCCGAGATGATCGGCGGCCCGGCGCTCCCGTCGGTCGGCTGGGCGCTCGGCGTGGACCGTACCGTGCTCGCGCTGGAGGCGGAGGGCATCGAGCTCGAACTGCCCGCGACCACCAGCGTCTTCGCCGTACCGCTGGGCGAGGAGGCCCGGCGGGTGCTCTTCGGGATCGTCACACAACTGCGCCGTGAGGGCGTGGCGGCGGACTTCGCGTACGGAAACCGCGGCCTCAAGGGTGCGATGAAGAGCGCGAACCGGTCGGGAGCGCGGCTGACGATCGTGGCGGGCGAGCGGGATCTGGCCGAGGGACTCGTCCAGCTCAAGGACATGGAGTCCGGCGAGCAGACGGCGGTGCCCCTGACGGTCGTGACCGAGGCGATCCGGGAGCGACTGGCCTAGGTTTTCCGCTCGGATCCCGCCGGACGGACCCGAGTGGCGCGGGGCTCGCCGGACGGGCCGGAACACCGGCTCGTCCGGCGGTCACGCGCGGGGCCGACCGGCGTCACCCCGTTCATCGGCGTCACCCCGCTCAGTGGAGCCGTTCAGTGGCGGACGGTCCGTCCAGCGGACCGGCGTCGGGCATGGCACAGGACAGCCGGCCCGAGTACGGGACACCCGGTGCCGATGTGATGACGTCCCCGTAGCCGCGCGGCCCGGGGAGACGGTGGGCGAAGCGCGTCATCGCCTCGCATGCGTCAACTCGGCGGCCGTGGATTCACCCTGCCGGACGGTTCCCGCCCGCTGTCCCGACGGCGGTTGGCGGATACCGGGTCCACGCCGAGCACCGGGGCCCTCTCCGCGCCGAGCCACGACGGCCCCCGGGGACTGCCAGGCGGCGCTCCTTGCGCCCGTGCCCGGCCCGAGCGCTCCCCGCCTCGACGGATCCCCAGGTCCGAGACGTCGACCACGGCCGGTCCGCCGCAGCGCCCGCGCGGGACGCCCACCGCCACCCCGGCCCCGGTGCGGCCCGGGGCCGTACCCGGACCCGAGTGTTCCGATCCGGTCGTGCACGGAGCTTCACGTACACCTTTATGTCCATCGAACAGAAGCCCAGTGGTGTGGTGCGGCACAATGACCGTGCCCAGCAGGCCACTCACTGATGGAACGGCGATATGACGACTGCAGCGGTTGACCATCCCTCCTCCGACCAGGACGAGGACGGCGTGACGAGGACCATCGGCGGCAGTCGGGCGTTCGCACTGCTGCTGGTGATCACGGGCGCCGCCGGACTCCTCGCCGCCTGGGCCATCACGATCGACAAGTTCAAGTTGCTGGAGGACCCCAACTTCACCCCGGGCTGCAGTCTCAACCCGGTCGTCGCCTGCGGCAACATCATGAAGAGCGAGCAGGCCGCCGCCTTCGGCTTCCCGAACCCGATGCTCGGTCTGGTCACCTACTCAGTGATCATCGGCATCGGTCTGGCGCTGCTTGCGGGCGCCCGCTTCCGCAGCTGGTACTGGCTCGGAATGAACGCCGGCACGCTGTTCGGCGTCGGCTTCTGTACCTGGCTCCAGTACCAGTCGCTCTACAACATCAACTCGCTCTGCCTGTGGTGCTGCCTCGCCTGGGTCGCCACGATCTTCATGTTCTGCTACGTCACCACGCACAACATCAAGCACCGGATCATTCCGGCGCCGAACTGGCTGCGCAGCGGCCTGACGGAGTTCCACTGGGTGCCGCCGGTCCTGTGGATCGGCATCATCGGCATGCTGATCCTGACCCGCTGGTGGGACTTCTGGACCAGCTGACCGGCGCCCGCCGCCCGGCCCCCCGCCGGGCGACCGGCCCGGCAGGGGATGTCAGTGCCGTGACATAGGGTTCAAAACGTGGAGCCCGACCTCTTTACCGCAGCCGCCGAAGACCGCCAGGACAAGGACCCGTCCAGCAGCCCCCTGGCTGTCCGGATGCGCCCGCGCACCCTCGACGAGGTCGTCGGCCAGCAGCATCTGCTCAAGCCGGGCTCGCCGCTGCGCCGTCTCGTCGGCGAGGGGAACGGCGGGCCGGCGGGCCCGTCGTCCGTGATCCTCTGGGGCCCGCCCGGCATCGGGAAGACGACTCTCGCGTATGTGGTCAGCAAGGCCACCAACAAACGCTTCGTCGAGCTCTCCGCGATCACCGCCGGCGTCAAGGAGGTGCGGGCCGTCATCGAGGGCGCCCGTCGTGCGACCGGGGGCTACGGCAAGGAGACGGTCCTCTTTCTCGACGAGATCCACCGCTTCTCCAAGGCGCAGCAGGACTCCCTGCTCCCGGCCGTGGAGAACCGCTGGGTGACCCTGATCGCCGCGACCACCGAGAATCCGTACTTCTCGATCATCTCGCCGCTGCTGTCGCGCTCGCTGCTGCTCACCCTGGAATCCCTCACCGACGACGATCTGCGCGGCCTGCTGCGGCGTGCCCTGGGCGACGAACGCGGACTCGGCGGCGCGGTGGCCCTGCCGAAGGACGCCGAGTCGCATCTGCTGCGCATCGCGGGCGGCGACGCCCGCCGGGCGCTCACGGCGCTGGAGGCCGCGGCCGGTGCGGCGCTGTCCAAGCAGGAGAAGGAGATCAGCCTCCTGACCCTGGAGGAGACCGTCGACCGCGCCGCCGTCACGTACGACCGGGACGGCGACCAGCACTACGACGTGACGAGTGCGCTCATCAAATCGATCCGCGGCTCCGACGTGGATGCCGCGCTCCATTACCTGGCCCGGATGATCGAGGCGGGGGAGGACCCCAGGTTCATCGCCCGGCGGCTGATGATCTCGGCGAGCGAGGACATCGGACTCGCCGACCCCACGGCGCTGCCCACCGCCGTCGCGGCAGCCCAGGCGGTTGCCATGATCGGATTCCCGGAGGCGGCGCTCATCCTGAGCCAGGCCACGATCGCCCTGGCGCTCGCCCCCAAGTCCAATGCGGCGACACTGGCGATCTTCGCCGCCCAGGAGGATGTACGGAAGGGACTCGCGGGCCCCGTCCCGGCGCATCTGCGTGACGGCCACTACAAGGGCGCTGCCAAACTGGGCCATGCCGTGGGCTATGTGTATCCGCACGATGTCCCCGGAGGTATCGCCGCCCAGCAGTACGCCCCGGACGCAGTCCGTGACCAGCGGTACTACCAGCCCACGCGCTACGGCGCGGAGGCGCGCTACGCGGATGTGGTGGAGCGGGTCCGTGGGCGGCTCGGCCGCACGGGCCCCGACGGCGGCGCGAGCCCGTCCGCCGGCTGAGCACGACGGAGAAGGGAGCTCGGGGGCCGCTGAAGACGTGCAGGGCCTTGAAGCGCGGGGGTCTTTCGGCTCAGCTCGCCGAGGCCTCGAAGAGCGTGTGCATGGCGTGGCGCAGCTCGCCGATGTCGTGCACCGGCCCGGGGAACTCGAAGCGTGCATCGAAGCAGCGGTCGCGGTCCTCGCACAGACGCACCCGCAGTCCGTACCGGTCCAGCGCGAGCGGCACCACGGAGGACCGGCGGGCCGCGCGGGAATGAGCCGGACGCTCGCCGAGCAGCCCGTACAGCGCGTCCAACTGTTCGCCGTGCGCCGCGTGCAGATGCTGGAGCAGCTCCGCCTCGTGTCCGACGAGCGGGTCGGGGGCCGCGTCCCGGAACGCGTCGGGTTCGACCTCCTCGGCGCCCCACAGATCGTCGATGTACGCCTTGCCCGTCTCCAGCCGCAGCGTCGTCCGGCCGGGCCCGGACAGGCCCGGTACGGTGGTGAGCCGGCCGGAGACCCACGCGCGAGCGCGGATGCGGTGGGGCACGGAGACCGGGGCGACGTCCGTGAGCTCCAGCACAGCGGTCAGCTCGTCGTCCTCGGCGTGCGGCGCCGCCCGTACGGCCGGGGAATCCGCGGGGAGTTCGAGGAACAGATCCCCGTCGGGGCCCACGTGCCTGGTCAGCGGCATCAGCTGATGCGGACCTGCGGTGTTCAGCCCGGGGACGAGCAGTACCGCCGAACAGGTACTCTGTACGAGAGTTCGTGTGCGCTCGGCTGCTGACGGCATCCGAGTGTTTTCAAGCCCGCCGGGACGCGGCTGACCACGATCTGATCGGTCCTCCGTCGTATCGGCACCCTGAGAGGTGTCGACGCTGTCAGTGCTGTCCGTGATGTGTGTGGTGTTCCCCGGGCGAGACATGCGATCTCCTCAAGTAAGGTGAGCCTAACCTAACCTACAACGGAGGTCTGGAGAACGTGCCTAACCAGTCGCGTCCCAAGGTCAAGAAGAGCCGCGCGCTCGGCATCGCGCTGACGCCGAAGGCCGTCAAGTACTTCGAGGCCCGCCCCTACCCGCCGGGCGAGCACGGCCGTGGCCGCAAGCAGAACTCGGACTACAAGGTCCGTCTGCTGGAGAAGCAGCGCCTGCGTGCCCAGTACGACATCAGCGAGCGCCAGATGGCGCGTGCCTACGACCGCGCCAAGAAGGCCGAAGGCAAGACGGGCGAGGCGCTCGTCGTCGAGCTGGAGCGTCGCCTCGACGCCCTGGTGCTGCGTTCGGGCATTGCCAGGACCATCTACCAGGCCCGCCAGATGGTCGTCCACGGTCACATCGAGGTCGACGGCCACAAGGTCGACAAGCCGTCCTTCCGTGTCCGTCCCGACAACATCGTGATGGTCCGCGAGCGCAGCCGCGACAAGCACCCCTTCCAGGTTGCCCGCGCCGGTGGCTACGCCCCCGACGGTGAGACCCCGCGCTACCTGCAGGTGAACCTGCAGGCCCTGGCCTTCCGTCTTGACCGGGACCCGAACCGCAAGGAAATCCCCGTGATCTGCGACGAGCAGCTCGTCGTCGAGTACTACGCCCGCTGATCCAGGCATAGCCGCCCTCAGCAGCGCTCCGGCCCGCCCCTCCCCGATGTACGGGAGGCGGCGGGCCTCCGCGTTTTCCCGGGGCCGGGCAGCCGGACCAGCGGCTGCGCCGGTTGCGCGGGCCCGCTCCTGAGCGCCCTGGCCACCGCCGCGTCCAGATCGAGCTGCCCACCCGCCCGCAGCCCCGACTCGTAGGGACCGTCGCCCAGCTCCCGGCGGGCCAGCTCCTCGCACATGTCGTCCGTGAGGAGCGCCAAACACCCCATCCGGTGCACCGCGTACGCGAGCGCCGTGGAGTCGCCCGCCCGGTCCGCCTCGTCCCGGCACTCCTGCAGCGCGCAGACCGCACCGACCGGGTCGCCCTGCAGCACGGCCACATGTCCGAGCACCCACAACGCCTTCAGCCGCGAGGAGTCGTACGATGACTCCTCCTCCAGCACATGGTTCAGCCAGTGCCTGCCCTCCGAGAGGCGTCCGCATCCCACCCAGAGGAACCAGAGGGTGCCCGCCAGATACTGCGCGAGATGCGCCTCGCCCGCGCTGTCCAGCGAACACTCCATCGCCCGCCGCAGATTCGGCAGTTCGCTCTCCACCCGGGCGGCCGCCTCGTCCTGCCGCGGGCTGAACCAGTCGAGCTCGCACATCGTCGCAAGCCCCAGGAACCAGTCCCGGTGGCGGCGTCTCAACCGGTCCGTCCCACCCGTGGCCGCCAGCCACTCGGCGCCGTACTCGCGCACCGTGTCCAGCATCCGGTAGCGGGTGCCGGCCACCGAGTCCTCACGCAGGACGACGGACTGCGTCAGCAGCCCGGACAGCACGTCGAGCACCGATTCGGCCGGCAGATCGGCGCCGCTGCAGATGTATTCGACAGCCTCCAGATCGAACTGCCCGGCGAACACCGAGAGCCGCGCCCACAGCAGCCGCTGCTCCGGCGCGCAGAGCTCATGACTCCAGCCGATGGCCGTACGGAGTGTCTGGTGGCGCGCCAGCGCGCTGCGGCTGGAGCCGGTCAGCAGCTGGAGGCGGTCGTCCAGGCGCTGCAGCACCTGCTCGGTGGACAGGGCGCGCAGCCGTCCGGCGGCCAGTTCGAGCGCGAGCGGGATTCCGTCCAGCCGGTGGCACAGCTCGCGCGCGGTCGTGCGGTTGTGGTCGGTCAGCCGGAACTCCGGCCGTACCGCGGCGGCCCGCTCCTCGAAGAGGAGCATCGCGTCCTCGTCGGTCATCGGCGCGAGCGGGAAGGTGACCTCGCCGTCCAGTTCCAGGGGCAGCCGCCCGGCGGCCAGCACCCGCAGTCGGGGGGCCCGGCGCAGCAGTTCACGTACCAGCTCGGCGCAGGCGTCCACGAAGTGCTCGAACCCATCGATCACCAGGAGCAGTTGGCGCCCGGCGAGATGTTCGAGGAGTGTCGTGCGCGGTGGTCTGCCGGTGTGATCGGTGAGTCCGAGGGCGTCGACCAGTGCGTGGTCCAGCAGCTCCGGATCGTGGAGGGCGGACAGCTCCACCATCCAGACGCCGTCGCAGTACCGTTTCTCCAGAAGTGTCGCGATCTTGGCTGCGCAGCGGGTCTTGCCCACTCCGCCGACCCCGACCACGGTGACGAGCCTCGACTCGTTCAGCAGCCGACCGAGGTCGGCCAGTTCGTCCTTCCGCCCCACGAATCTGTTCAGTTCCGCCGGGAGATTGCCGAGGGCGCCGGCAGGGCCGCTCGGATCGTGGGGGGTCGGGCGGGAGCGCTGGGGGCGTCGCATGAAACACGCAGAGTATTGGTTCGGAAGCTCTCCGTACAATCTCCTTATGGCAACTCGGGCCTTCCCGCCGGTAATGCGGTACGGGGCGCGACCACCGGCGCGATAGGCTCGGGAGGCGACGGCTGGCTGTGGTGACAGCGGTCGCCGGACCGAGCAGAGACAGACAGTACAGAGACAGCGACAAGCTAGAGAGCGGTGCACTGTGTCCGGTGGAGAGGTGGCCGGGATCCTGGTGGCCGTCTTCTGGGCGATCCTGGTTTCGTTCCTCGCCGTCGTACTGGTGAGGCTGGCCCAGACGCTCAGGGCGACCACCAAGCTCGTGGCGGACGTGACCGAGCAGGCGGTCCCGCTGCTTGCCGACGCCTCCGCCACCGTGCGTTCCGCGCAGACCCAGCTCGACAAGGTCGACGCGATCGCGACGGACGTCCAGGAAGTCACCTCGAACGCCTCGGCGCTCTCCACCACCGTCGCCTCGGCCTTCGGCGGCCCGCTCGTCAAGGTCGCCGCGTTCGGTTACGGGGTACGGCAGGCCATCGGCCGCAAGGCCGATCCGGAATCCGAATCTGCCCGTCGGCCGGCCCGTCACACGGTGATCGTCGGCCGCACCGTGCCGTCCGCGCGCGGCAGGAAGCGCAACGGCAGAAACTCCCGCGGATCTAAGGACTGACGCAGCGATGTTCCGCCGTACGTTCTGGTTCACCGCCGGCGCAGCCGCCGGTGTCTGGGCCACCACCAAGGTCAACCG
This sequence comes from Streptomyces sp. NPDC047515, assembly GCF_040643055.1. Classification (NCBI taxonomy): domain Bacteria; kingdom Bacillati; phylum Actinomycetota; class Actinomycetes; order Kitasatosporales; family Streptomycetaceae; genus Streptomyces; species Streptomyces sp. NPDC047515. Next base: position 55,320 of record NZ_JBEYTM010000007.1, on the reverse strand, counting down.
GAAACTCAGGCAGCTGACCCCGGAGAGTCTCGCGGCGCAGGCCGCGGACAAGGCGATCGAGACCGGCCACAAGCTCAAGGACTTCGCTCTGGACGTCCGTGAGTCGATGGCCCGGCGAGAGGCCGAACTGGGCGAGGCGCTGGGCCTGGAGGCGCCGGTCGACCCCGACCTCCCCGTACGACGTCATTTCGCCGTCGAGGCGGCCGAACCCGTCGGACCGGACAGGCCCCTCGACGTCGGCAACCACCGCAAGCTCCCCTACAACTCGTACAACCGGAATGAGGACCACTGATGGAGTCGGCTGAAATTCGTCGCCGCTGGCTGAGCTTCTTCGAGGAGCGCGGCCACACCGTCGTCCCTTCGGCGTCGCTCATCGCGGACGACCCGACTCTGCTGCTGGTCCCCGCGGGCATGGTCCCCTTCAAGCCGTACTTCCTGGGCGAGGTCAAGCCGCCCGCGCCGCGGGTCACCAGCGTGCAGAAGTGTGTCCGTACGCCGGACATCGAGGAGGTCGGCAAGACCACCCGGCACGGCACGTTCTTCCAGATGTGCGGCAACTTCTCCTTCGGGGACTACTTCAAGGAAGGCGCCATCAGCTACGCCTGGGAGGCTCTGACGAGCTCCGTGGCGGACGGCGGCTTCGGTCTCGACCCCGAGCGGCTGTGGATCACGGTCTATCTGGACGACGACGAGGCCGAGCAGATCTGGCGCGACAAGATCGGCGTACCGGCTGAGCGCATCCAGCGCCTGGGCAAGAAGGACAACTTCTGGTCCATGGGTGTCCCGGGTCCGTGCGGCCCGTGCTCCGAGATCAACTACGACCGCGGCCCCGAGTTCGGGGTCGAGGGCGGCCCGGCCGTCAACGACGAGCGGTACGTGGAGATCTGGAACCTGGTCTTCATGCAGTACGAGCGGGGCGCCGGTGACGGCAAGGAGGACTTCCCGATCCTCGGCGACCTGCCGTCGAAGAACATCGACACGGGTCTGGGCCTGGAACGCCTCGCCATGATCCTGCAGGGCGTACAGAACATGTACGAGACCGACACCCTGCGCGTCGTCATGGACAAGGCCACCGAGCTGACTGGTGTGCGGTACGGCGCCGACCACGGCTCGGACGTCTCGCTGCGCGTGGTCGCCGACCACATCCGCACCTCCGTGATGCTCATCGGTGACGGCGTCACCCCCGGCAACGAGGGCCGCGGCTACGTGCTGCGCCGCATCATGCGCCGAGCCATCCGCAACATGCGGCTGATGGGTGCCACCGGACCGGTCGTCCAGGACCTGGTCGATGTCGTGATCGACACGATGGGGCAGCAGTACCCGGAGCTGCTTACCGACCGCAAGCGTATCGAGACCGTCGCCCTCGCCGAGGAGGCCGCGTTCCTCAAGGCCCTCAAGGGCGGCACCAACATCCTCGACACCGCCGTCACGGAGACCAAGGCCGGCGGTGGCAAGGTCCTCGCCGGCGACAAGGCGTTCCTGCTCCACGACACCTGGGGTTTCCCGATCGACCTCACCCTGGAGATGGCCGCCGAACAGGGCCTCTCGGTCGACGAGGACGGCTTCCGCCGCCTGATGAGGGAGCAGCGGGAGCGGGCCAAGGCCGACGCCAAGGCGAAGAAGACCGGCCATGCCGACCTCTCCGCCTACCGCGAGGTCGCCGACCACTCCGGCATCACCGAGTTCACCGGCTACACCGCCACCGAGGGCGAGTCGACGATCGTCGGCCTGCTCGTCGACGGCGTGCCCTCGCCCGCCGCCTCCGAGGGTGACGAGGTCGAAGTCGTCCTGGACCGCACCCCGTTCTACGCCGAGGGCGGCGGCCAGCTCGCCGACCAGGGTCGGATCCGGCTCGACAGCGGTGCCGTCATCCAGGTCCGCGACGTCCAGCAGCCCGTCCCCGGCGTCTCCGTCCACAAGGGTTCGGTGCAGGTCGGCGAGGTGACCGTCGGCGCCAGTGCCTACGCCGCCATCGACAACACCCGCCGCCGCGCCATCGCCCGCGCCCACAGCGCCACGCACCTCACGCACCAGGCGCTGCGTGACGCGCTGGGACCGACGGCCGCCCAGGCCGGTTCGGAGAACTCGCCGGGCCGCTTCCGCTTCGACTTCGGTTCGCCCGCCGCCGTACCCGGCACGGTACTCACCGACGTCGAGCAGAAGATCAACGAGGTGCTCGCCCGCGAACTCGACGTCCAGGCCGAGGTCATGCCGATCGACGAGGCCAAGAAGCAGGGCGCCATCGCCGAGTTCGGCGAGAAGTACGGCGAGCAGGTCCGGGTCGTCACCATCGGCGACTTCTCCAAGGAGCTCTGCGGCGGCACGCACGTGCACAACACCGCCCAGCTGGGCCTGGTGAAGCTGCTCGGCGAATCGTCCATCGGTTCCGGCGTGCGCCGCATCGAGGCCCTCGTCGGCGTCGACGCGTACAACTTCCTCGCCAGGGAGCACACGGTCGTCGCCCAGCTCCAGGAGCTGGTCAAGGGCCGTCCCGAGGAGCTTCCGGAGAAGATCGCCGGAATGCTCGGCAAGCTGAAGGACGCCGAGAAGGAGATCGAGAAGTTCCGCGCGGAGAAGGTCCTCCAGGCCGCTGCCGGACTGGTCGATTCCGCCAAGGACGTACGCGGCGTCGCCCTGGTCACGGGCCAGGTACCGGACGGCACCTCGGCCGATGACCTGCGAAAGCTCGTCCTGGACGTCCGAGGACGCATCCAGGGCGGCCGACCGGCCGTCGTGGCCCTGTTCACCACCGCCAACGGCCGTCCCCTGACCGTGATCGCCACCAACGAGGCCGCCCGGGAACGCGGGCTCAAGGCCGGTGACCTGGTCCGTACGGCCGCCAAGACCCTCGGCGGCGGTGGCGGCGGCAAGCCGGACGTCGCCCAGGGCGGCGGCCAGGACCCCGAGGCCATCGGCGCGGCCGTGGCCGCGGTCGAACGCCTCGTCACCGAGACGGCGTGACGGCGGGGATGACGCGTATGCGCCGCGGTCGTCGGCTCGCGATCGATGTCGGGGACGCCCGGATCGGGGTCGCCTCGTGCGACCCCGACGGGATCCTCGCGACGCCGGTGGAGACCGTTCCGGGGCGCGATGTCCCGGCGGCCCACCGGCGGCTCGGACAGATCGTCCAGGAGTACGAGCCGATCGAGATCATCATTGGCCTGCCGCGGTCCCTCGGCGGCGGTGAAGGACCCGCCGCCGCCAAGATCCGCGTTTTCGCCCAGGAGGTCGCCCGCTCGGTCGCACCCATTCCGGTGCGACTGGTGGACGAGAGGATGACCACAGTAACGGCGAGTCAGGGACTGCGCGCCTCGGGCGTGAAGTCCAGGAAAGGCCGTTCCGTCATCGATCAGGCTGCCGCTGTGGTGATCCTTCAGAACGCTCTGGAGTCCGAACGGGCGTCAGGCAGAGCCCCGGGCGAAGGCGTCGAAACGGTTGGCTGATCGCGATACGGTAACGTTCCGCGCGATGTGGCGGTGTTCGAACAAATACCGCACAGCAAAGAGGCGGAACGTCGTCTCGCGGCTCTAGGGGATCGATGACTGAGTATGGCCGGGGCCCCGGCTCCGAACCGTGGCATCCCGAGGACCCCTTGTACGGGGACCAGGGGTGGGGAGGGCAGCAGTCCGCCCACGGCCAGAACCAGTACGGCGGCGGGCAGCAGCCCTACCCTCAGGACCCGTACGCGCAGCAGTCGCACCCGCAGCAGCAGGACCCGTACGCGCAGCAGGATCCGTACGCGCAGCAGCAACAGCAATTCCCGGACTCGTACGCACAGCAGCAGCCTAACCAGCCGCAGCAGCCGGCGTACGGGGTCCCGCAGGATCCGTATGCGCAGCAGCAACCCCAGCAGCCTCAGTACGACAACGGCGGCTGGGACACCGGGCAGCAGTCCGCCGGGATGCCCTACGACCCCCAGGCGCCGGCCGACCCCTACGACGGCGGGCAGCCCGGTTACGGCGAGACGCCCGACCACTACGGCACGCCGGAGGCCTACCCGCCGCCGCAGCCCCCGGGCCGCCGGCAGGCCGTTCCTGAGCAGCCCCCCGCGCAGAGTCCCGACTGGGACCCGGAGGTCCAGCCGGAGGAGACCCACCCCTTCTTCACGGGCGCGGACGACGGGGGCGACAAGGACGACGAGTACGACGACGACCCGCGTGAGTCACGCCGCGGCGGTCGCGGCGGCAACGAACGCCGGGGCAAGGGCAAGAAGAAGAGCCGCAGCGGCTGCGCGTGCCTGGTCGTCTCGCTGGTCCTGGTCGGCGGCCTCGGGGGAGTGGGCTACCTCGGATACTCGTACTGGCAGGACAAGTTCGGCGCGGCGCCCGACTACACCGGGACCGGCACCGGCGACGTCGAGGTCGAGATCGCGAAGGGCGCCCTCGGCTACGACATCGGCAACATCCTGAAGCAGAAGGGCGTCGTCAAGAGCGTCGACGCGTTCGTCGCCGCGCAGAACGACAACCCCAAGGGCAAGTCCATCCAGGCAGGCGTCTATCTGCTCCACGAGAAGATGTCCGCGGCCGAGGCCGTGAAGATGATGCTCGACCCGAAGAGCCAGAATCTTCTGATCATTCCCGAGGGTTCCCGCAATGTCGCCGTCTACGCGTTGGTCGACAAGAAGCTGGGTCTCAAAAAGGGAACGACCAAGGGAATTGCCACGTCCCAGGAGTCCGGCCTCGGTCTGCCCGATTGGGCGAGCAATGGCAAGGACATCAAGGACCCCCTGGAAGGATTCCTTTACCCGGCCGCATATCCGGTCACCAAGGAAACCAAGCCGGAGGCTCTCCTCAAGAAGATGGTCTCCCGCGCCAACGAGGAGTACGACAAGCTCGACCTCGAGGGAACGGCCAAGAAGTACAACCTGGACGGTCCATGGCAGGTTCTCACTGTCGCCAGCCTGGTCCAGGCGGAGGGCCTCACGCACGACGACTTCCGCAAGATGGCCGAAGTCGTCTACAACCGCTTGAAGCCGGACAACACGGTCACGAACCGTAAGCTTGAATTCGACTCCGCATTCAATTACCTCAAGAATCAGAGCGAGATCAAGATCCGGTCGAGTGAGATCCGGACCAATCCGGACCCGTACAACACCTACTACCACGCCGGTCTGCCGCCCGGTCCCATCAGCAATCCCGGCGACGAAGCCCTGCGTGCGACGCTCAATCCCACCGGCGACGGGTGGATGTTCTTCATCTCGCTCGACGGCAAGAAGACCCAGTTCACCAAGACGGCCGCCGAGCACGAGAAGCTCAACCAGAAGTTCAAGGAACAGCATGACCTCGGCTGACCCGCGTCACCGGGCGGCCGTTCTCGGCTCGCCCATCGCCCACTCGCTCTCCCCAGTCCTGCACCGGGCCGCGTATGCCGAACTCGGCCTCACCCACTGGACATACGACCGGTTCGAGGTCGACGAGGCGGGCCTGCCCGCCTTCATCGAGGGGCTTGACTCCGCCTGGGCCGGGCTCTCGCTGACCATGCCGCTCAAGCGGGCGATCATCCCGCTGCTCGACTCCGTCAGCGAGACGGCCTCCTCGGTCGAGGCTGTGAACACGGTCGTGTTCACTGAAGCTGGCCGTCGTGTCGGCGATAACACCGACATCCCCGGTATGATCGCGGCTCTACGCGAGCGAGGCGTGGAAAAGGTGGAGTCCGCCGCCGTCCTCGGCGCCGGAGCCACCGCCTCCTCGGCCGTTGCCGCCCTCGCGGCGATTTGCACGGGGCCAGTCACTGCCTACGTACGCAGCCGGGAACGCGGCGACGAGATGCGCGGCTGGGGGGAACGGATTGGCGTCCAAATGCGCACCGCTGATTGGGCGGATGCGGCTGAGGCTTTCCGGGCACCGCTGGTTATCGCGACGACACCTGCTGGCGCCACGGACGCGCTCGTGACTGCGATCCCCGCACGGCTAGGTGTCCTCTTCGACGTGCTCTATGACCCGTGGCCGACTGTCCTGGCGGCAGGTTGGTCGGCACATGGCGGTGCCGTGATCGGTGGCCTCGACCTGCTGGTGCACCAGGCTGCCCTTCAAGTGGAGCAGATGACACACCTCCCACTGCTTCCGCTTGCCGTTATGCGTGCCGCAGGGGAGGCAGCACTTTCATCCCGATGAATCGGAGGTCTGCGGTGCTCTGCCTGTGCCTCTACTGAATTCGCCCTGGCCGACTCCGGCCAGGGCGAATTCATGATTTATTGAAATTTTACTGGCGCTGTTCAGCCGCAGTTTCCAAGTGGGCTCGTGTATGTTTCGTACCAGCCGCTAGATGCGCCACTCTGGAATGTGTTGCCCCAAAACTGTACACACTTCCCGGCGGCGTTGACGTAAACTGGGCCAGCGTAATAGGCGTATGAGCCTTCGTCCTTGACCCAGGATCCGCCCTCGGCGCGGATTCCGGCGCCCAGAGTGGTCTTGCCTCCGTAGAAAGACGACGAATTTGGGTGCTTCAAGGTGACTGCGCAGTTCCGCTTGGAGCCGGAGTTGTAGAGCTGGAAGGAGGTGACGCCCTGCGTAGCGCTACTAGACAGTTGCTGAGATCTTTGGACGTAGTAGCCTGACCCGCAAATTGATACAGCCGTGTCTGCGAGACTTGCGGCGTGGGCTGGACTCCCGAGGAGTATTGAACTGAAGAGCGCTGTGGTGGCTCCAACTGTGGAGACTCTTCGGGCTGCTGTCAGCATGAATTCCTCATCTCTGGAATTATCAACCGATTCGCGATGGCTGTCGTTGATCCTATCTGATTGATCGCGTTGATGGGTGGTAAATTTCCCAATCGTAGTTTGTGTCAATTTTCGTTGTATGCTCTCAAGTTTCTTTATCTGTTAATTTTCAACGCTTTGGGCGTCTCGGTTGTTTCACCGTGACCGCTTTGCACGCGTCCGTCTGCTGGACCGGCGACCGGTTCACGCCCGCGGGCGTGGGAGGATCGAAGGCGGCGGGCCAGGGTCGCGCACCCGGTCGCGCCGTCGCAGTTCCAGGCGCGAGCATGAGGAGCACCGTTGAGCAGGTTGCGCTGGCTGACCGCGGGGGAGTCGCACGGCCCCGCACTCGTGGCGACGCTGGAGGGTCTTCCCGCCGGCGTCCCGATCACCACGGAGATGGTGGCGGACGCACTCGCCCGGCGGCGGCTCGGATACGGCCGCGGTGCGCGGATGAAGTTCGAGAGGGACGAGGTCACCTTCCTCGGCGGGGTGCGCCACGGTCTCACGATGGGCTCCCCGGTCGCCGTGATGGTGGGCAACACCGAGTGGCCCAAGTGGGAACAGGTCATGGCGGCCGACCCGGTCGACCCTGAGGAACTGGCCGCGCTGGCCCGCAACGCCCCGCTGACGCGCCCGCGGCCCGGTCACGCTGACCTCGCGGGCATGCAGAAGTACGGCTTCGACGAGGCCCGGCCGATCCTGGAGCGCGCCAGCGCCCGTGAGACGGCGGCCCGGGTCGCGCTCGGCGCCGTCGCGCGGTCGTACCTCAAGGAGACCGCGGGCATCGAGATCGTCAGCCATGTCGTCGAGCTGGCCGCGGCCAAGGCTCCGTACGGCGTCCTGCCGACGCCCGCCGACGTCGAGCGGCTCGACGCCGACCCGGTGCGCTGCCTGGACGCCGACGCGAGCAAGGCGATGGTCGCCGAGATCGACCAGGCCCACAAGGACGGCGACACCCTCGGCGGTGTGGTCGAGGTGCTGGCGTACGGGGTGCCCGTCGGCCTCGGCTCGCACGTGCACTGGGACCGCCGTCTCGACGCCCGGCTCGCCGCGGCCCTGATGGGCATCCAGGCCATCAAGGGGGTCGAGGTCGGCGACGGCTTCGATCTGGCCCGGGTTCCCGGCTCCAAGGCGCACGACGAGATCCTGGTCACCGACGACGGCATCAAGCGCGCATCCGGCCGCTCCGGCGGCACCGAGGGCGGTCTGACCACCGGCGAGCTGCTGCGGGTCCGTGCCGCGATGAAGCCCATCGCGACCGTGCCCCGCGCGCTCGCCACCGTCGACGTCGTCACCGGTGAACCCGCCAAGGCTCACCACCAGCGCTCCGATGTCTGTGCCGTTCCGGCTGCGGGCATCGTCGCCGAGGCGATGGTCGCGCTGGTCCTGGCCGACGCCGTGGCCGAGAAGTTCGGCGGGGACAGCGTCCCCGAGACCCGCCGCAATGTGCGGTCGTACCTCGACCACCTCCAGATCCGATGACCGGCCCCTTGATCGTCCTCGTCGGCCCGATGGGCGTGGGCAAGTCCACGGTCGGTGAACTGCTCGCGGACCGGCTCGGCACCACCTACCGGGACACCGACGCGGACGTCGTCGCCACGGCCGGCAAGCCGATTCCGGAGATCTTCTACGACGAGGGCGAGGAACACTTCCGGGAGCTGGAGCGACAGGCCGTGCACGCCGCCGTCGCCGAGCACACCGGTGTCCTCTCCCTCGGCGGCGGTGCCGTGCTGGACGACACCACCCGAGCGCTGCTCGCCGGTCACCCCGTCGTCTATCTCTCGATGGACGTGGAGGAGGCCGTCAAGCGGGTCGGCCTGAACACCGCCCGCCCGCTGCTCGCCGTCAACCCTCGCCGCCAGTGGCGCGAACTGATGGACGCCCGCCGCCACCTGTACACCGAGGTGGCCCGCGCGACCGTCGCCACCGACGAGCGCACCCCCGAAGAGGTCGCCCAGGCGGTCCTCGACGCACTGGAACTGCCGGAACGCACGGACGACCCCGTCACCCCCGGCCGGGAGAACACATGACCGAGCAGGGCCCCACCCGTATCCGGATCGCCGGCAGCGCGGGCACCGACCCGTACGAGGTGCTGATCGGCCAGCAGCTGCTGGGTGAGCTGCCGGCGCTCGTCGGCGACCGCGCCAAGCGGGTCGCCGTCCTGCACCCCGAGGCGCTCGCCGAGACCGGTGAGGCGGTCCGCCAGGACCTCGCCGCGCAGGGCTACGAGGCCATCGCGATCCAGCTGCCGAACGCCGAGGAGGCCAAGACCGTCGAGGTCGCGGCGTACTGCTGGAAGGCGCTCGGGCAGACCGGTTTCACCCGCACCGACGTCATCGTCGGCGTCGGCGGCGGAGCCACCACCGATGTGGCCGGATTCGTCGCGGCGACCTGGCTGCGCGGGGTGCGCTGGATCGCCGTGCCCACCACCGTCCTCGCCATGGTCGACGCGGCCGTCGGCGGGAAGACCGGCATCAACACCGCCGAGGGCAAGAATCTCGTCGGCGCCTTCCACCCGCCCGCCGGGGTCCTGTGCGACCTCGCCGCCCTGGACTCGCTGCCCGTCCACGACTACGTCAGCGGCATGGCCGAGATCATCAAGGCCGGCTTCATCGCCGATCCGGTGATCCTCGACCTCATCGAGGCCGATCCGGAGGGCGCCCGTACCCCCACCGGGCCGCACACCGCCGAGCTGATCGAACGCGCCATCCGGGTCAAGGCCGAGGTCGTCTCCAGCGACCTCAAGGAATCCGGACTGCGCGAGATCCTCAACTACGGCCACACCCTGGCCCACGCCATCGAGAAGAACGAGCGCTACAAGTGGCGTCACGGCGCGGCCGTGTCGGTGGGTATGGTCTTCGCCGCGGAGCTGGGCAGGCTGGCCGGACGCCTCGACGACGCCACCGCCGACCGGCACCGCGCGGTCCTGGAGTCCGTCGGACTGCCGCTCACCTACCGCGGCGACCAGTGGCCCAAGCTGCTGGAGAACATGAAGGTCGACAAGAAGTCCCGCGGCGACCTGCTGCGCTTCATCGTCCTCGACGGGCTCGGCAAGCCCACCGTGCTGGAGGGCCCCGACCCGGCCGTGCTGCTCGCCGCCTACGGGGAGGTGTCGGCGTGACCCGCCGGGTTCTCGTCCTGAACGGTCCGAATCTCGGCCGGCTCGGCTCCCGCGAGCCCGATGTGTACGGCGCCACGTCGTACGCCGGACTCGTCGAAACCTGTCAGGCTCTCGGCAAGGAGCTCGGTTTCGATGTCGACGTCCGGGAGACCAACGACGAGGGAGAGCTGATCCGCTGGCTTCACGAGGCAGCGGACGGTTCAGTTCCGGTCGTTCTCAACCCGGGGGCGTTCACCCACTATTCGTACGGAATGCGGGACGCGGCGGCCCAGCGCACCGCCCCGCTGATCGAGGTGCACATCTCGAATCCGTACGCACGGGAGGAATTCCGCCACAACTCCGTGGTCGCACCGGTCGCCACGGGAACCGTGGCCGGATTCGGCATCGGTTCCTACCGCCTCGCCCTGCGTGCTCTCGCCGACGAGCTGACCGACTGACGGACCGGCACACCGGCACACCGGAAGGCCGAGCGGCCGACCGGGCACTGTGCGCCGTCCCCGACCGTTGCCTCTGTGGCGGCCGGGGACGGTACGGTTGCCGTTCCACCAGCGGCAGCCCCTAGTTGCCTGTACGAGACGGAGTGGCACCGGATGCAGCACGCAGTGGGGGCCCCGCTGCCGCCGCCCCAAGGCCCCGGAGGCGGACCTGTCGGCTGGACGCACCAGGCCCGACATCCCGGACCGCCGGGGCCGCCGCCCACCACCCCTCCCACGCCCCAGGGCTGGAGCGGACCTGCCCCGCAGCACGCCCCGCCTCCCTCCAGGGAGACCGCCGGACACGTCCAGCTGCCGCCCGGCGGCCCCGTCCCGTTGCCCGCGCGGCCTGCCGAGCCCAGCACCGGCAGCGCGACCCTCGCCGTCCTCCTGATCGGCCCAGCGGGCGCCGGCAAGACCACCGTGGCCAAGCTCTGGGCCAGCCGCCGCCGGGTTCCCACGGCCCACGTCAGCCTCGACGACGTCCGTGAATGGGTCTGCTCCGGCTTCGCCGACCCGCAGGCCGGATGGAACGACCACTCCGAGGCCCAGTACCGCCTCGCCCGCCGCACCTGCGGCTTCGCCGCCCGCAACTTCCTGGCCAACGGCATCTCCTGCATCCTGGACGACGCCGTCTTCCCGGACCGGCCGGTCGTCGGCCTCGGCGGGTGGAAGCGCCATGTCGGCCCCGGGCTGCTGCCCGTCGTGCTGCTGCCCGGTCTGGAGATCGTGCTGGAACGCAATGCGGCCCGCAGCGGCAACCGCCGCCTCTCGGACGAGGAGGTCGCCCGGATCCACGGCCGGATGGCCGGCTGGTACGGCTCCGGACTGCCGATCATCGACAACTCGACCTACGACGTGGAGACCACCGCCCGCGTCCTGGACGACATACTCGCCCGTTCCATAGCCAGCCCGCCGGCCTGGTGAACCCCGGGGGACGCTGAGCAGGCCCGGTGACGAGTCCGGCCGCGGCCCCCGGTCGGATGCGCTGACCGAGCAGGCACGCGCAAGCGCTCGTAGGCTCGTGACATGTCAGACGTGTACGCCGTCCGCCGCGGGCTGCTCCGCGACCGGTGCGCCGCCGTCGGATCCGCGGCCGCTCTGGTCTCCCGCCCCGCCAACGTCCGCTACCTCGCGGGCGGAGCGCCCCCCGGTGCCGTGCTGCTGCTCGGCCCCGGCGAGGACGTCCTGCTCTGCGCCCGCGAGCCGACCGGCGAGCCCGCCGAAGGACGTACCGACGATCAGCTGCGGGTGTCCTCGCTGCCCGCCACCGACGGCGATCCGGCGGTCGCGGCCGCCGATCTGGCCGGCGCCTCGGGTGCGGAGTCCCTCGCCGTCGAGGAACACCATCTGACGGTTGCCCGCCACCGGGCCATGGGCTCGGTCGCCCCCCGGCTCCGGCTGGCCGATCTCGGAGCCACGGTCGAACAGCTGAGGGTCGTCAAGGACGAGGAGGAGATCGCCTGTCTGCGGATCGCGGCGGAGATCACCGACCAGGCCCTGGGCGAACTCCTCGAATCCATCCTGGTGGGGCGCACCGAACGGCATCTCGCCCTGGAGCTGGAGAGGCGCCTGGTGGACCACGGCGCCGACGGCCCCGCCTTCGCCACCTCGGTGGCCACCGGGCCGAACTCCGGCCAGGGCCGCCACCGGCCCTCGGACCGGCGGGTGGAGGAAGGGGATTTCCTCTCCGTCTGCCTCGGTGCGAACTATCGCGGCTACCGCTGCGAGATCGGCCGTACGTTTGTCATCGGGACGACGCCCGCCGACTGGCAGATCGAGCTCTACGACCTGGTTTTCGCCGCTCAGCGGGCCGGACGCGAGGCCCTCGTGCCCGGTGCCGCGTACCGCGATGTGGACCGCGCCGCCCGCCATCTCCTGGACTCGGCGGGCCACGGCGGGGGTCTCGTGCCCTGGACCGGGCACGGGGTGGGGCTCGAAATCGACGAGGACCCGCAGCTGACACCTGCAGCCATGGGTAAACTGGACGCTTGTGTGCCGGTCACCGTCGAACCGGGGGTCCACCTCCCGGGCCGGGGCGGGGTCCGGATCGATGACACGCTCGTCGTGCGCCCCGAGGCGGACGGCGGACCCGAGCTACTCACCATTACGACCAAGGAGCTGCTCGCGCTCTAGCGCGCATCCTCGGTCGTTCCACCAGCTTCAGTCCAGGAGATTCCGCAACCGTGGCTTCCACGAACGACCTCAAGAACGGCCTGGTGCTCAAGCTCGACGGAGGCCAGCTCTGGTCCGTCGTCGAGTTCCAGCACGTCAAGCCCGGCAAGGGCCCGGCCTTCGTGCGCACCAAGCTCAAGAACGTGCTCTCCGGCAAGGTCGTCGACAAGACGTTCAACGCCGGCGTGAAGGTCGAAACGGCCACCATCGACCGTCGCGACATGCAGTTCTCGTACATGGACGGCGAGTACTTCGTCTTCATGGACATGGACACGTACGACCAGCTCATGGTCGACCGCAAGGCTGTCGGCGACGCCGCCAACTTCCTGATCGAGGGCTTCACCGCCTCCGTCGCCCAGTACGAGGGCGAGGTGCTCTACGTCGAGCTGCCCGCCGCCGTCGAGCTGACCGTCCAGCACACCGACCCGGGCGTCCAGGGCGACCGCTCCACCGGCGGCACCAAGCCCGCCACGCTGGAGACCGGCTACGAGATCGGTGTCCCGCTCTTCATCACCACCGGTGAGAAGATCAAGGTCGACACCCGCACGGGCGACTACCTCGGCCGGGTGAACAGCTAACCGTGGCTGCTCGGAACACGGCCCGCAAGCGTGCCTTCCAGATCCTCTTCGAGGCCGATCAGCGCGGTGAGTCCGTGCAGACGGTCCTCGCGGACTGGGTGCGGCACTCGCGGACCGACAACCGTCAGCCGCCGGTCACCGAGTACACGATGGAGCTCGTCGAGGGGTACGCGCAGTACGCGGACCGGATCGACGACCTCATCGTGACCTATGCCGTGGACTGGGAGATCGACCGCATGCCGGTCGTCGACCGGAACATCCTGCGGCTCGGTGCGTACGAGCTGATCTGGGTGGACGGGACCCCGGACGCGGTGGTGATCGACGAGGCTGTCCAGCTCGCCAAGGAGTTCTCCACCGATGAATCCCCGTCCTTCGTGAACGGGCTGCTGGCCCGGTTCAAGGACCTCAAGCCGAACCTCCGCCGGGAGCAGTAGCCGCCGGTGGCGTTCAGCCGACGAAGGGCCCACGGTCACTCGACCGTGGGCCCTTCGGCATGAGGCGTCCGACCGCCGCGGACAGAAAAGCCGTGCCGGCGCGGGCGCCCGGACGGGCGACCCGCACCGGCACGGCGGTACGTTTCTCCAGAGGGCTGTCAGCCCTCCTCGTGGGCGACGGCGCGACGCGCGTCCGCGTCCAGCACGCCCCAGCTGATCAGCTGTTCCGTGAGCACGGACGGCGACTGGTCGTAGATCACGGCCAGCGTGCGCAGATCGTCCTGACGGATCGAGAGCACCTTGCCGTTGTAGTCACCGCGCTGACTCTGGATCGTCGCGGCATAGCGCTGCAGCGGTCCGGCCTTCTCCGGCGGGACGTGGGCGAGGCGCTCCAGGTCCAGGACAAGCTTCGGCGGCGGCTCGGCGGCACCGCCGGGCGTCGTACCGGGCAGGAGCTCCTGCACCGGAACCCCGTAGAAATCCGCGAGCTCGGCGAGGCGCTGCACGGTCACGGCACGGTCGCCGCGCTCGTACGAACCGACCACGACGGCCTTCCAGCGGCCCTGGGACTTCTCCTCCACGCCGTGGAGGGAGAGGCCCTGCTGGGTGCGGATGGCACGGAGTTTGGCCCCGAGCTGCTTTGCGTATTCGCTGGACATAAGGCTCCCCGGACGCTGGAACAGTGCGCGGCTCCGCCGCGTGGCTGGTAACTCACTGTGAGGTTACGCAGCGTTACTTGGATGCGTCAAGCCGAATGGTCCGGACCGGCACCTCCCGGGGCGTGACCTGGGCCCGGCGCAAGCCCTGGTAACGTTGATGACGCAATTTCGACGTCCTTTAAGGTCCGTCCAGTGAGGCGGAGAAGGAGGTCCGTTTCTTATGGACGCACAGCACGAAGCCACCGGCAACGCGGCACGCCCCGTTCTGGAGGCTCCCGACATCGCCCGGGTAATGACCCGGATCGCCCACGAGATCGTCGAACGCGCCAAGGGCGCCGACGACGTGGTGCTCCTCGGCATTCCGACGCGAGGTGTCTTCCTCGCCCGTCGGCTCGCCGAAAAACTCCAGGAGATCACCGGCCGGAAGATGCCGGTCGGCTCCCTCGACATCACCATGTACCGCGACGACCTTCGGCTGCGTCCGGCGCGCGCCCTGGCCCGCACCGAGATCCCCGGCGAGGGCATCGAGGGCCGTCTGGTCGTCCTCGTCGACGATGTCCTCTTCTCGGGCCGCACGATCCGCGCCGCGCTCGATGCGCTGGGCGACATCGGCCGCCCCCGCGCGGTCCAGCTCGCGGTCCTCGTCGACCGTGGGCACCGCGAACTTCCGATCCGTGCCGACTACGTCGGCAAGAACCTCCCCACGTCGCTGCGGGAGACGGTCAAGGTCCAGCTCGCCGAGGAGGACGGCCGCGACGCCGTGCTGCTCGGTGTCCAGCGGACCGCCCCGGCGGACGCGCAGTAGCCGCAGCACACCCATACGGGCGACGCCGAGCCCGTAGGGCGGTTTCCGCACGCCCGTATGCCTGAATCCTCCAGCCACCCGGAGAACACCCAGATGAAGCGTCACCTCATCTCGGCCGCCGACCTCACCCGCGACGACGCCGTCCTGATCCTCGACACCGCCGAGGAGATGGCACGGGTCGCGGACCGGCCGATCAAGAAGCTCCCGACCCTGCGCGGCCGTACTGTCGTCAACCTCTTCTTCGAGGACTCGACGCGTACCCGCATCTCCTTCGAGGCCGCCGCCAAGCGCCTCTCCGCCGATGTCATCAACTTCTCCGCGAAGGGCTCGTCCGTCTCCAAGGGCGAGTCGCTCAAGGACACCGCGCTGACCCTGGAGGCGATGGGCGCCGACGCCGTCGTCATCCGGCACGGCGCCTCCGGCGCCCCGTACCGCCTCGCCACGTCCGGCTGGATCGACGGCGCCGTCGTCAACGCCGGTGACGGCACCCACGAGCACCCCACCCAGGCTCTCCTGGACGCCTTCACCATGCGCCGCCGCCTGGTCGGGGCCGACGCCGGTCTCGGCCGGGACCTCGAAGGCCGCCGGATCACCATCGTCGGCGACATCCTGCACAGCCGGGTGGCCCGCTCCAACGTCCACCTGCTGACCACGCTCGGCGCCCGCGTCACTCTGGTGGCCCCGCCGACCCTCGTCCCGGTCGGCGTCGAGCAGTGGCCGTGCGAGGTCAGCTACGGCCTCGACGAGGTGCTGCCGAAGTCCGACGCGGTGATGATGCTTCGTGTGCAGCGCGAACGGATGAACGCCGCGTACTTCCCCACCGAGCGCGAGTACTCCCGCCGCTACGGCCTGGACGGCGACCGCATGGCGAAGATGCCCGAGCACGCCATCGTCATGCACCCCGGCCCGATGGTCCGCGGCATGGAGATCACCGCCGAGGTCGCCGACTCCGACCGGTGCACGGCCGTCGAGCAGGTGGCCAACGGCGTCTCGATCCGCATGGCCGTCCTGTACCTGCTGCTGGGCGGCTCCCAGCCCGCCGCCCCGGCCCACCCGTCGCCCGCCACCCCCGCCCGTACCGAGGAGAACAAGTAACCATGAGCAAGATCCTTATCCGCGGCGCGAAGATCCTTGGCGGCGAGGCCCAGGACGTCCTGATCGACGGCGAGACCATCGCGGCGGTCGGGACCGGGCTGGACGGCGGCGACGCGACCGTCATCGAGGCCGCGGGCCAGATCCTGCTGCCCGGCCTCGTCGACCTCCACACCCATCTGCGCGAGCCCGGCCGCGAGGACTCCGAGACCGTCCTCACCGGCACCAAGGCCGCGGCCGTCGGCGGCTTCACCGCCGTGCACGCCATGGCCAACACCTTCCCGGTCGCCGACACCGCCGGTGTCGTCGAGCAGGTCTGGCGGCTCGGCAAGGAGTCCGGCTACTGCGACGTGCAGCCGATCGGCGCCGTCACTGTCGGCCTGGAGGGCAAGAAGCTCGCCGAGCTCGGCGCCATGCACGACTCGGCCGCCGGGGTGAAGGTCTTCTCCGACGACGGCAAGTGCGTCGACGACGCGGTGATCATGCGCCGCGCGCTGGAGTACGTGAAGGCCTTCGACGGTGTGGTCGCCCAGCACGCCCAGGAGCCCCGCCTCACCGAGGGCGCCCAGATGAACGAGGGCGTCGTCTCCGCGGAACTCGGTCTCGGCGGCTGGCCCGCCGTCGCCGAGGAGTCGATCATCGCCCGCGACGTCCTGCTCGCCGCCCACGTCGGCTCCCGGGTGCACATCTGCCACCTGTCGACCGCCGGCTCCGTCGAGATCGTCCGCTGGGCCAAGTCCAAGGGCTGGGACGTCACCGCCGAGGTCACACCGCACCACCTGCTTCTCACCGACGAGCTCGTACGGTCCTACAACCCCGTCTACAAGGTGAACCCGCCGCTGCGCACGGAGGCCGACGTCATGGCCCTGCGCGAGGCGCTCGCGGACGGCACCATCGACTGCGTCGCCACCGACCACGCCCCGCACCCGCACGAGGACAAGGACTGCGAGTGGGCCGCCGCCGCCATGGGGATGGTGGGTCTGGAGACCGCGCTCTCCGTCGTCCAGCAGACGATGGTGGACACCGGCCTCATCGACTGGGCGGGCGTCGCCGACCGGATGTCGTTCCGCCCGGCCGCCATCGGCCGGCTCGACGGACACGGCCGGCCCGTCTCGGCCGGTGAGCCCGCCAACCTCACCCTGGTCGATCCGTCATACCGTGGTGTCGTGGACCCCGCGGGCTTCGCCTCCCGCAGCCGCAACACTCCCTACGAGGGTCGTGAGCTGCCGGGCCGAGTGACCCACACCTTCCTGCGGGGCCGTGCCACGGTCGTCGACGGGAAGCTCGCGTGACATCACTCACCCCCCTGTACCTCCAGCTCGCCGCCGAGCAGAAGTCGGCCGAAGTGACCGACTGGTCCGCTCGCATCAGCTGGGTCGTCGGACTGCTCGTCCTCATCGCCTTCGTCTACTGGCTGATGCGCCAGGGATGGAAGTGGCGCGGGAGCCTCCAGTCCGATCTGCCGGAACTCGAATCCACGCCCGAGGGGTTCGCGGACAGCGAGCCGCTGCTGACGCTGACCGGCCGGTACCACGCCTCGACGACCGCCGGACAGTGGCTCGACCGCATCGTCGCCCACGGCCTCGGCACCCGCAGCCGCGTCGAGCTGACCCTGACCGACCAGGGCCTCGACGTCGTACGACCCGGGGCAGCCGACTTCTTCGTACCGGCCGCCGCCCTGCGCGAGGCCCGGCTCGACAAGGGCATCGCCGGCAAGGTCCTCCCCGAGGGCGGCCTGTTGATCATCACCTGGGCGCACGGCGACAAGCTGATCGACTCCGGCTTCCGCTCCGACCGTTCGGCCGAGCACCCGGCCTGGGTCGAGGCCGTCAACCATCTCACCAGCTCTACGGAAGGCACCGCACGATGACGATCTCCACCCGGGGAGCCGGCAAGGCTCCCGCCGTACTCGTCCTGGAGGACGGCCGCGCCTTCCGCGGCCGTGCCTACGGGGCCGAGGGGGAGACCTTCGGCGAGGCGGTTTTCTCCACCGGCATGACCGGCTACCAGGAGACGCTGACCGACCCCTCCTACCACCGCCAGGTCGTCGTGATGACCGCCCCGCACGTCGGCAACACCGGTGTGAACGACGAGGACCCCGAGTCCGGACGCATCTGGGTCTCCGGCTACGTCGTCCGCGACCCCGCCCGGGTGCCGTCCAACTGGCGCTCGCGGCGCTCGCTCGACGAAGAGCTGGAGCGCCAGGGAGTCGTCGGCATCAGCGGCATCGACACCCGCGCCCTCACCCGCCACCTGCGCGAGCGCGGCGCCATGCGCGTCGGCATCTTCTCCGGCGACGCCCTCGCCGACGAGGCCGCGCTGCTGGCCCGCGTCCAGCAGGCCCCCGAGATGGTGGGTGCCGACCTCTCCACCGAGGTCGCCACCAAGGAGACGTACGTCGTCCCCGCGATCGGCACCAAGAGGTTCACCGTCGCCGCGATCGACCTCGGTATCAAGGGCATGACCCCGCACCGGATGGCCGAACGCGGCATCGAGGTGCACGTACTGCCCGCCACCGCCACCCTGGAGGAGGTGTACGCGGTCGAACCCGACGGCGTCTTCTTCTCCAACGGCCCCGGCGACCCGGCCACCGCCGACCACCCGGTCGCCGTGATGAAGGGCGTCCTGGAGCGCGGGACCCCGCTCTTCGGCATCTGCTTCGGCAACCAGATCCTGGGCCGCGCGCTCGGTTTCGGCACGTACAAGCTGAAGTACGGCCACCGCGGCATCAACCAGCCCGTGCAGGACCGCACGACCGGCAAGGTCGAGGTCACCGCGCACAACCACGGCTTCGCCGTCGACGCCCCGCTCGACCAGGTGTCCGACACGGAGTTCGGTCGTGCCGAGGTGTCCCACGTCTGCCTGAACGACCAGGTCGTCGAGGGACTCCAGCTCCTCGACCGACCGGCCTTCAGCGTCCAGTATCACCCCGAAGCGGCCGCGGGCCCGCACGACGCCGCGTACCTCTTCGACCGCTTCGTTTCCCTGATGGAGGGCCAGCGTGCCTAAGCGCTCCGATATCCAGTCCGTCCTGGTCATCGGCTCCGGCCCGATCGTCATCGGGCAGGCCGCCGAGTTCGACTACTCCGGCACCCAGGCCTGCCGCGTCCTCAAGGCCGAGGGCCTGCGTGTCATCCTGGTCAACTCCAATCCCGCGACGATCATGACCGACCCGGAGATCGCCGACGCCACCTACGTCGAGCCGATCACCCCCGAGTTCGTCGAGAAGATCATCGCCAAGGAGCGCCCGGACGCGCTGCTCCCGACCCTGGGCGGCCAGACCGCCCTCAATACCGCGATCTCGATGCACGAGAACGGCGTCCTGGAGAAGTACGGCGTCGAGCTCATCGGCGCCAATGTCGAGGCCATCAACAAGGGTGAGGACCGCGACCTCTTCAAGGGGGTCGTCGAGGCCGTCAACGCCAAGATCGGCCACGGCGAGTCCGCCCGCTCGGTCATCTGCCACTCCATGGACGACGTCCTGGCGGGCGTCGAGACGCTCGGCGGCTACCCCGTGGTCGTCCGACCCTCCTTCACCATGGGCGGCGCCGGCTCCGGCTTCGCCCACGACGAGGAGGAGCTGCGCCGCATCGCCGGTCAGGGCCTCACGCTCTCCCCGACCACCGAGGTGCTCCTGGAGGAGTCCATCCTCGGCTGGAAGGAGTACGAGCTGGAGCTGATGCGCGACAGGAACGACAACGTCGTGGTCGTCTGCTCCATCGAGAACTTCGACCCGATGGGCGTCCACACGGGTGACTCGATCACCGTCGCCCCGGCGATGACGCTCACCGACCGCGAGTACCAGCGGCTGCGCGACATCGGCATCGCGATCATCCGCGAGGTCGGCGTCGACACCGGCGGCTGCAACATCCAGTTCGCCATCGACCCGACCGACGGCCGGGTCATCGTGATCGAGATGAACCCGCGCGTCTCCCGCTCCTCGGCGCTCGCCTCGAAGGCCACCGGTTTCCCGATCGCCAAGATCGCCGCCAAGCTGGCTGTCGGCTACACGCTCGACGAGATCCCGAACGACATCACCGAGAAGACCCCCGCCTCCTTCGAACCGACCCTCGACTACGTCGTGGTCAAGGCCCCGCGGTTCGCCTTCGAGAAGTTCCCCTCCGCCGACTCCACCCTCACCACCACCATGAAGTCGGTGGGCGAGGCCATGGCGATCGGCCGGAACTTCACCGAGGCCCTCCAGAAGGCCCTGCGCTCCCTGGAGAAGAAGGGCTCGCAGTTCGCCTTCACCGGCGAGCCCGGCGACAAGGCCGAGCTGCTGGCCGAGGCGGTCCGCCCGACCGACGGCCGGATCAACACCGTCATGCAGGCGATCCGGGCCGGTGCCACCCAGGAGGAGGTCTTCGACGCCACGAAGATCGACCCCTGGTTCGTCGACCAGCTCTTCCTGATCAAGGAGATCGCCGACGAGCTGGCCGCCGCCGACGAGCTCGGCGCCGAACTGCTCGCCGAGGCCAAGCGGCACGGCTTCTCCGACGCCCAGATCGCCGACATCCGCAGCCTGCGCGAGGACGTCGTACGCGAGGTGCGGCACGCGCTGGGCATCCGCCCGGTCTACAAGACCGTCGACACCTGCGCCGCGGAGTTCGCCGCGAAGACGCCGTACTTCTACTCCAGTTATGACGAGGAGACCGAGGTCGCGGCCCGCACCAGGCCTGCGGTGATCATCCTGGGCTCCGGCCCCAACCGCATCGGTCAGGGCATCGAGTTCGACTACTCCTGCGTCCACGCCTCCTTCGCACTGAGCGACGCGGGCTACGAGACCGTGATGGTCAACTGCAACCCGGAGACCGTCTCCACCGACTACGACACCTCCGACCGTCTGTACTTCGAGCCGCTGACGCTGGAGGACGTGCTGGAGATCGTGCACGCCGAGTCCCTGGCGGGCCCGGTGGCCGGGGTCGTCGTCCAGCTCGGCGGCCAGACCCCGCTGGGTCTGTCCCAGGCGCTCAAGGACAACGGCGTACCGGTGGTCGGCACGTCTCCGGAGGCGATCCACGCCGCCGAGGACCGCGGCGCCTTCGGCCGCGTCCTGGCCGAGGCCGGACTCCCGGCCCCGAAGCACGGCACCGCCACCACGTTCGACGAGGCCAAGGGCATCGCCGACGAGATCGGCTACCCCGTCCTGGTACGCCCCAGCTACGTGCTCGGCGGCCGGGGCATGGAGATCGTGTACGACGAGACGCGGCTCTCCTCGTACATCGCCGAGTCCACCGAGATCAGCCCCACCCGGCCGGTCCTGGTCGACCGCTTCCTCGACGACGCGATCGAGATCGACGTCGACGCGCTCTACGACGGCACCGAGCTCTACCTCGGCGGCGTCATGGAGCACATCGAGGAGGCCGGTATCCACTCCGGCGACTCCGCCTGCGCGCTGCCCCCGATCACACTCGGCGGCTACGACATCAAGCGGCTGCGCGCCTCCACCGAGGGCATCGCCAAGGGCGTCGGCGTACGCGGACTGATCAACATCCAGTTCGCGCTCTCCGGCGACATCCTGTACGTCCTGGAGGCCAACCCGCGCGCCTCCCGGACCGTCCCCTTCACCTCGAAGGCGACCGCGGTCCCGCTCGCCAAGGCCGCCGCCCGGATCTCGCTGGGCGCGACCATCGCCGAGCTGCGCGCGGAGGGCCTGCTCCCGGCGAACGGCGACGGCGGCACCCTGCCGCTCGACGCGCCGATCTCGGTCAAGGAGGCCGTCATGCCGTGGTCGCGCTTCCGCGACATCCACGGCCGCGGCGTCGACACCGTCCTCGGCCCGGAGATGCGCTCCACCGGCGAGGTCATGGGCATCGACTCGGTGTTCGGCACGGCGTACGCCAAGTCGCAGGCTGGCGCCTACGGCCCGCTGCCCACCAAGGGCCGCGCCTTCATCTCGGTCGCCAACCGCGACAAGCGCTCGATGATCTTCCCGGCGCGTGAACTCGTCGCCCACGGCTTCGAGCTGCTCGCCACCTCCGGCACCGCCGAGGTCCTCAAGCGCAACGGCATCAACGCCACGACCGTGCGCAAGCAGTCGGAGGGCGTGGGCCCGCAGGGCGAGAAGACCATCGTCCAGCTGATCCACGACGGCGAGGTCGACCTGATCGTCAACACGCCGTACGGAACCGGTGGCCGGCTCGACGGCTACGAGATCCGTACCGCCGCCGTGGCCCGGTCCGTGCCGTGCCTGACGACGGTCCAGGCGCTCGCCGCCGCCGTCCAGGGCATCGACGCGCTCACCCACGGAGACGTCGGCGTCCGATCGCTCCAGGAACACGCGGAACACTTGACCGCGGCCCGCGACTAGCAGCAGGCAGGGGGACACCGGAAACGGTGTCCCCCTCTCTGTGAGGACACCGAGGACACCCCGATGTACAAATTCTTCTTCCAGCTGGTCTTCAAGCGGATGGACCCGGAACAGGCGCACCACCTGGCCTTCCGCTGGATCCGTCTCGCCGTACGCATCCCCGTACTGCGCACCTTCGTCGCCGCGGCGCTCGCTCCCCGCCACAAGGAACTGCGCACCGAGGCCCTCGGCCTGCGGATGCACGGCCCCTTCGGCCTCGCCGCAGGCTTCGACAAGAACGCCGTGGCGATCGACGGCATGGCGATGCTCGGCTTCGACCACGTCGAAATCGGCACGGTCACCGGCGAGCCGCAGCCCGGCAACCCCAGGAAGCGCCTCTTCCGCCTCCTCGCGGACCGCGCGCTGATCAACCGCATGGGCTTCAACAACGAGGGCTCGGCCGCCGTGGCCGCACGCCTGGGCGCCCGCAGGCCGGTCTTCAGGACCACGGTCGGCGTCAACATCGGCAAGACGAAGGTCGTGCCGGAGGCCGAAGCGGCCGACGACTACGTGAAGTCCACCGAGCGCCTCGCCGCCCACGCCGACTACCTCGTCGTGAACGTCTCCTCGCCCAACACCCCCGGTCTGCGCAACCTCCAGGCCACCGAGGCGCTCCGGCCGCTGCTCGGCGCGGTGCGCGAGGCGGCCGACCGGACCGTCACCGACCGGCGGGTCCCCCTGCTCGTCAAGATCGCCCCCGACCTCGCGGACGAGGACGTCGACGCCGTCGCCGATCTCGCGGTCGAGCTGGGTCTGGACGGCATCATCGCCACCAACACCACCATCGCCAGGGACGGCCTCGGCCTGAAGTCCTCGCCGTCCCTGGTCGCGGAGGCCGGCGGACTGTCCGGTGCGCCGCTCAAGGCACGGTCCCTGGAGGTCCTGAGCCGTCTGTACGCGCGAGTGGGCGACCGGATCACCCTGGTGGGTGTCGGGGGCATCGAGAACGCCGAGGACGCCTGGCAGCGCATCCTCGCCGGGGCCACCCTCGTCCAGGGCTACAGCGCCTTCATCTACGAGGGGCCCTTCTACGCCAGGGCGATCCACAAGGGCCTGGCCGCGCGCCTGGCCGCCTCCCCGTACGCCACCCTCGCCGAAGCCGTCGGCGCAGAAACCAGGAAGGCCACCGCATGATCCCGGAACCGTTCGGCGCACGCCTGCGCCGCGCCATGGACACCCGCGGCCCGCTCTGCGTCGGCATCGACCCGCACGCCTCGCTCCTCACCGCCTGGGGCCTGACCGACGATGTCGCGGGGCTGGAGCGCTTCACACGTACGGTCGTCGAGGCGCTGGCGGACCGGGTCGCCGTGCTCAAGCCGCAGTCCGCGTTCTTCGAGCGGTTCGGCTCGCGCGGCATCGCGGTCCTGGAGAAGGCCGTCGAGGAGGCGCGGGCGGCCGGCGCGCTCGTCCTGATGGACGCCAAGCGCGGTGACATCGGCTCCACCATGGGCGCCTACGCGGCGACCTATCTGGACCAGGAGTCGCCGCTGTTCTCGGACGCGGTCACCGTCTCGCCGTACCTGGGCTTCGGCTCCCTGCGCCCGGCGCTCGACGCGGCGGTGCTCTCCGGCGCGGGCGTCTTCGTGCTGGCCCTCACCTCCAACCCGGAGGGTGCGGAGGTGCAGCGTGCCACTGCCGCCGACGGCCGGCCGCTGGCCCAGCTGATGCTCGACCACATGGCCGCCGAGAACGAGGGGGCGACGCCGCTCGGCTCCGTCGGCGCGGTGGTCGGAGCCACACTCGGCGACGCGGGTGTGAATCTCGCCATCAACGGTCCGCTGCTCGCCCCCGGGATCGGTGCCCAGGGCGCGACGCCCGCGGATCTGCCGGGAGTCTTCGGCGACGCGGTGGGCAACGTACTGCCCAGTGTGAGCCGCGGCGTACTGAGCCGGGGGCCGGACGCGGCGGGGTTGCGCGCGGCCGCCGATCGGCTCACGGACGAGGTCCGGACGGCCGTCGCGGGTGGATGACCGGGCCACGTCCACAGCGTGTTGACTGAATCCTGACCAAAAAACTCGGTTGTTATGCCTGAAATGTCCTGGTCGGCCAAGGCTGACCAGGACTTTTCGTTGGTTCTCGCTGACTCGGGCGGTCTTGGCCGCTAGTCTCCGTCGAGAGCCGACGTACACGCGTTGTCCGTCGCTCACCTGGTGTGGAGCGTCCAGCTTCCGCACCGGTCCGTATCCGACAGATCGACATCCGAGGTGACGTAGGCGTGGCTCTTCCGCCCCTTACCCCTGAACAGCGCGCAGCCGCGCTCGAAAAGGCCGCCGCGGCTCGCCGGGAGCGGGCCGAGGTCAAGAATCGACTCAAGCACTCCGGCGCCTCCCTCCACGAGGTCATCAAGCAGGGCCAGGAGAACGACGTCATCGGGAAGATGAAGGTCTCCGCCCTCCTGGAGTCCCTGCCGGGCGTGGGCAAGGTCCGCGCCAAGCAGATCATGGAGCGGCTCGGCATCTCCGAGAGCCGCCGGGTCCGGGGTCTGGGCTCCAACCAGATCGCATCCCTGGAGCGTGAGTTCGGCAGCAAGGCGGCCTGAGGTTCTCGGGCACGCCCGAGAACCTGGATAATCGCTCCATGGCTGCAACATCCCGGGGGACGTCCCCCGTACCCCCGGACGTACGTCCGCGGCTGACCGTGCTCTCCGGCCCCTCAGGGGTCGGTAAGAGCACGGTCGTCGCTCATATGCGCAAGGCCCACCCCGAGGTATGGCTCTCGGTGTCGGCGACGACCCGCAAGCCGCGCCCCGGCGAGCGCAACGGCGTCCACTACTTCTTCGTGGACAACGACGAGTTCGACAAGCTGATCGCCAACGGCGAACTGCTGGAGTGGGCCGAGTTCGCCGGCAACCGGTACGGCACGCCCCGCCGCGCCGTGCTCGACCGCCTGGAGGCGGGCGAGCCGGTGCTGCTGGAGATCGATCTCCAGGGCGCGCGGCTGGTCCGGCAGTCGATGTCGGACGCCCGGCTCGTCTTCCTGGCCCCGCCGAGCTGGGAGGAGCTGGTGCGCCGGCTCACCGGTCGGGGCACCGAGTCCGCCGAGGTGATCGAGCGCCGGCTCGCCGCCGCCCGGATCGAACTGGCCGCCGAGTCCGAGTTCGATACGACACTGGTCAACACCTCCGTCGAGGACGTGGCGCGTGAGCTGCTAGCCTTGATGATGGATTCTCCCGGCCACCGCGCGGGCAGCGACTGACGCAGCCGGCATGGGCGGTACCACGGAATTCCGCACCGTCAAAGGTTTCTTTGATCTTTACCCCCTTCGGAAGGCAGAGAGTGTCCTCTTCCATCACCACGCCCGAGGGCATCATCAACCCGCCGATTGATGAGCTCCTTGAGGCCACCGACTCGAAGTACAGCCTCGTGATCTACGCCGCCAAGCGCGCGCGTCAGATCAACGCGTACTACTCGCAGCTCGGCGAAGGTCTCCTGGAGTACGTCGGTCCGCTCGTCGACACCCACGTGCACGAGAAGCCGCTCTCGATCGCGCTCCGCGAGATCAACGCGGGCCTGCTCACCTCCGAGGCCATCGAGGGCCCCGCGCAGTAAGCAGGAGTTGCACCTTCACCACAGGCCCGGCGGCCGCGACCGCCGGGCCTGTGGTGTGCCCGGGGCGACAGCACCGGGCCGGGGGCGGTGAGGCAGCATGGGGGTGTTCGTATCCGAGTGCGGGGAGACGCAGTGGAGAAGCCGAAGGTCGTTCTTGGGGTCAGCGGGGGCATCGCCGCGTACAAGGCGTGCGAGCTGCTGCGCCGGCTGACCGAGTCCGGTCACGACGTCAGGGTCGTCCCGACCGAGTCGGCGCTGCACTTCGTGGGGGCGGCCACCTGGTCGGCGCTCTCCGGCTACCCGGTCGCCACGGAGGTCTGGAACGACGTCCACGAGGTGCCGCACGTCAGGACCGGTCAGAGCGCCGACCTGGTCGTCGTCGCCCCCGCCACCGCAGACATGCTCGCCAAGGCCGCCCACGGTCTCGCCGACGACCTGCTCACCAACACGCTCCTCACCGCCCGCTGTCCGGTCGTCTTCGCGCCCGCCATGCACACCGAGATGTGGGAACACCCGGCCACCCGGGAGAACGTGGCCACGCTGCGCCGCCGCGGCGCCGTCGTCATCGAACCCGCCGTCGGCCGGCTGACCGGCGTCGACACCGGCAAGGGCAGGCTCCCCGACCCCGGGGAGATCTTCGAGGTGTGCCGCCGGGTGCTGACCCGCGGGCCCGCCGAACCCGATCTGGCGGGCCGACACGTCGTGATCAGCGCGGGCGGTACGCGGGAGCCCCTCGACCCGGTGCGCTACCTCGGCAACCGCTCCTCCGGCAAGCAGGGCTACGCACTGGCGCGCACCGCGGTCGCCCGCGGTGCCCGGGTCACGCTGATCGAGGCCAACACCGGCCTGCCCGATCCGGCCGGTGCCGACGTCCGGCACGCCGGGACCGCCGTACAGCTGCGCGAAGCCGTGCTGAAGGCAGCCGCGGACGCCGATGTGGTCGTGATGGCGGCGGCGGTCGCCGACTTCCGGCCCGCCGAGTACGCGCCTGGGAAGATCAAGAAGAAGGACGGCCAGGAGCCCGCGCCCATCACGCTCGTCCGGAATCCCGACATCCTTGCCGAGGTCGCCGGTGCGCGCGCCCGGCCGGACCAGATCGTCGTCGGTTTCGCCGCCGAGACCGACAACGTCCTCGCCAACGGCCGGGAGAAGCTCCGCCGCAAGGGCTGCGATCTCCTCGTCGTCAACGAGGTCGGTGAGCGCAGGACCTTCGGCTCCGAGGAGAACGAAGCGGTGGTGCTCGCGGCCGACGGCGGCGAGACGCCGGTGCCGCACGGTCCCAAGGAGGCGCTGGCCGACACGGTCTGGGATCTCGTGTCGTCGCGATGGGCATGAATTTCTCGATTCGCGCCTTCGAACAGGCCGAAACCCTTGAAATATGGGGGTAAATGGCTTTCTCGGCAGGCGATTTTCGTACAGCCGCCGGCCGTGCCACAGGTCACAGAACTCCCAAAGGGCGAGACACGCTGTCCGCTGAACGAAAGCGACAGATAAACTGGTCCCGGACCGTGTCGGGCGCAGCTCCCGGCGGTCCGCCAAATGATCAGCCAGCAGCCGCTGCAACCCCAGGGAGCGATGTGTCCCGCCGTCTCTTCACCTCGGAGTCCGTCACCGAGGGCCACCCCGACAAGATCGCTGACCAGATCAGCGACACCATTCTCGACGCGCTGCTCCGTGAGGACCCCCGGTCCCGCGTCGCGGTCGAGACCTTGATCACCACCGGTCTGGTGCACGTTGCGGGTGAGGTCACGACCAAGGCCTACGCCGACATCCCCACCCTCGTACGCAACAAGGTCCTCGAAATCGGCTACGACTCCTCCAAGAAGGGCTTCGACGGCGCCTCCTGCGGTGTCTCGGTGTCCATCGGCGCGCAGTCGCCCGACATCGCGCAGGGCGTCGACACCGCGTACGAGAAGCGGGTCGAGGGTTCCGCCGCGGGCGAGGAAGACGACGAGCTCGACAAGCAGGGCGCCGGTGACCAGGGCCTGATGTTCGGGTACGCCTGCGACGAGACGCCCGAGCTCATGCCGCTTCCGATCTACCTCGCGCACCGGCTCTCGCGCCGGCTCTCCGATGTCCGCAAGAACGGGACCATCCCGTACCTGCGCCCGGACGGCAAGACGCAGGTGACCATCGAGTACGACGGCGACAAGGCAGTCCGTCTCGACACGGTCGTCGTCTCCTCGCAGCACGCCAGCGACATCGACCTCGACTCGCTGCTCGCGCCCGACATCCGCGAGTTCGTCGTCGAGCACGTGCTCGGGCAGCTCATCGAGGACGGCATCAAGCTGGACACCGAGGGCTACCGGCTGCTGGTCAACCCGACCGGCCGCTTCGAGATCGGCGGCCCGATGGGCGACGCCGGTCTGACCGGCCGCAAGATCATCATCGACACCTACGGCGGCATGGCCCGCCACGGCGGTGGCGCCTTCTCGGGCAAGGACCCGTCGAAGGTCGACCGCTCCGCCGCGTACGCCATGCGCTGGGTCGCCAAGAACGTCGTCGCCGCGGGTCTCGCCGCTCGCTGTGAGGTGCAGGTCGCGTACGCGATCGGCAAGGCCGAGCCCGTCGGTCTGTTCGTCGAGACGTTCGGCACCGCCGCGATCGAGACCGAGAAGATCGAGCACGCCATCGGCGAGGTCTTCGACCTCCGCCCGGCCGCGATCATCCGCGACCTCGACCTGCTCCGCCCGATCTACGCCCAGACCGCGGCGTACGGCCACTTCGGCCGCGAGCTGCCCGACTTCACGTGGGAGCGCACGGACCGCGTGGACGCGCTGCGCACGGCGGCCGGGCTGTAGGCCCGCCGCCCTCCGTCTGTACGCCGGGGCCCGGACGCCGCACAAGGTGTCCGGGCCCCGGTGCGTGCGGGCCGCCGGGTGGGACGCCAAGGCCGCTTGTCAGTGGTGTCTGGTAGGAATTTGGCTGTGAGCAGCGACAACGAGCGATCCGAGGACCCCGAGCGCGGGGCCCCGGAGCAGCTTGCGCTGATTCGGGAGACGGTACGGCAGGCGAAGGTGCCGCGGGCCAAGCCCCGGACCTGGCGCGGCGCCGCGCTCGCCAAGGAGCTGCCCGTCGCCCGGGTGCTCGTCAACAAGGGCGCGCTCCATCTCGACCAGTACTTCGACTACGCCGTGCCCGAGGAGCTGGACGCCGATGCCCAGCCCGGAGTGCGGGTGCGGGTGCGGTTCGGGGCCGGGGCGCGCCATGTCCGCGGCGGTCGGCGCGAGGGGGGCGGGCTGATCGACGGATTCCTCGTCGAGCGGCTCGCCGAATCGGACTACACGGGAGCCCTCGCCGCGCTCGCCTATGTCGTTTCGCCGGAACCGGTGCTGGGACCGGAGCTGCTCACCCTCGCACGGGCCGTCGCCGACCGCTACGCGGGCAGCCTCGCCGATGTGCTGCAGCTGGCTGTGCCGCCCAGGAACGGACGGGCCGAGTCCAAGCCCTCGCCCGCCCCCCTGCCACCGCCCCCCGCGCCCTCGGCGGGGAGCTGGGAACGGTACGCGCAGGGGCCGGCGTTCCTGCGCGCGCTGGCCGGCGGCGGTGCGCCCCGGGCCGTATGGACCGCGCTGCCCGGACCGCACTGGCCCGAGGAGATCGCCAGGGCCATGGCCGCGACGCTCGCCTCCGGGCGCGGCGCACTCGTCGTCGTGCCGGACGGGCGGACCGCGGGGCGGGTGGATGCCGCGCTCACCGGACTGCTCGGCAAGGGGCATCACGCACTGCTGACCGCCGACTCCGGACCGGAGAAGCGGTACCGGGAGTGGCTCGGCGTGCGGCGAGGCTCCGTGCGGGCCGTCGTGGGGACGAGGGCCGCGATGTTCGCGCCCGTCACCGATCTCGGCCTGGTCGCCGTCTGGGACGACGGGGACTCCAGCCACAGCGACGACCACGCCCCCTTCCCGCACGTCCGCGAGGTGCTCGAACTACGGGCGGCGCACGGCCGGTGCGCATTCCTGCTCGGCGGTACGAACTGCACCGTGGAGGCCGCCCAGCTGGTGGAGAGCGGCTGGGCGCTGCCGCTGCGTGCGGACCGGGAGCAGCTGCGGATCGCCGCGCCGTTGGTGAGGACGGTCGGCGACGGGGAGCTGGCGCGGGACGGTGCCGCGCGGGCGGCCCGGCTGCCCAGTCTGGCCTGGCAGACGGTACGGGACGGGCTGCGCAGCGGCCCCGTCCTGGTCCAGGTGCCGCGCCGCGGCTACGCGCCGCGGCTGGCCTGTGAGCGCTGCCGGGAACCCGCTCGGTGCAGGCACTGCGCCGGACCGCTGCAGGCACCGGACCAACGTGATCTCAACTGTGCCTGGTGCGGGCGGGCCGAGACCGCGTGGCACTGTGTCGCCTGCGGGTCCGATCGGCTGCGGGCCCGCATCGTCGGCGCCCGCCGGACCGCCGAGGAGCTGGGCCGGGCGTTCCCCGCCGTGCCCGTACGGACGTCGGGCCGCGATCACATCCTGGATTCGGTGCCGCAGGCGCCGGCGCTGGTGGTCAGCACGCCGGGTGCCGAACCCGTCGCCGAGGGCGGCTACGCGGCGGCGCTGCTGCTGGACGGCTGGGCGATGGTCGGGCGCCCCGACCTGCGGGCGGGCGAGGAGGCGCTGCGCCGCTGGACGGCCGCGGCCTCGCTGGTACGGGGACAGCCGGAGGGCGGCACGGTGGTGATCGTCGCCGAACCGACGCTGCGGCCGGTGCAGGCCCTGGTGCGCTGGGACCCGGTCGGACACGCCCGCCGCGAGCTGGCGGAGCGCGCCGAGCTCGGCTTTCCGCCGGTGTCCCGGATGGCCGCGGTGACGGGCTCGCCGGACGCGCTCGCCGCGTTTCTCACGGCTGCGGAACTGCCACCGGAGACCCAGGTGCTCGGCCCGGTCCCGGTGCCCGGTGCCGAACCCGGCAGGCCCCGCCGGTTCGGCGACGCACCGCCGGGGGAGTCCTGGGAGCGGGCGCTGCTCAGAGTCCCTCCGGGGTGCGGGGCAGCGCTCGCGGCCGCGTTGAAGGCGGCGCAGGCGGCGCGGTTGTCCCGGGGCAGTGGTGAACAGGTCCGGATCAGGGTGGATCCGCCGGACATCGGGTGACGGCGAGGTGCTGCCGGGCGCGGGTCGACCGGGGGCCGGGCGTGGAGACGCGGCTGCCCCGCCGTGCGTGGGGCGCGGCGGGGCAGGAGTGGGGTGGTCAGCCGTTGCGTGGGCCGGGGAAGACCCCCGGGCGCAGGTCCTCGCGCAGTGTCGGACGCTCCGCCGACGGCTGCGGGGGCATGGAGCGTGCGGCGGGCACGACGGGCAGGCTCGACGCGTTGGAGGGGCCGGGGGCGGCGGGCAGTGGGCGCGGCACCGCGGTCTCCGCGACGGCCTCCGCCGCCCCCGGCTGACGGGTGTTGCGGCGAGCGCCGTAGCGGCGGTGGACCGCCTGCTTGGTGACTCCGAGCGCGGAGCCCACCGCGTCCCAGGAGAAGCCCAGCGAGCGGTCGAAATCCACCGCTGCGGTGACCAGGGTCTCGACGCTGTCGCGCAGTTCCTGTGCCAGCCTGACAGTGGGGGCCGGGGCCCTGCCGTAGACGACGAAGCCCGTGGACGGGCCGGAGCGGCGCGGACGGTAGACGTTGCCCAGTTGGGCGGTGAGCGTGCGCAGCGCGTCCACCTGCCGCCGGACCCGCTCGATGTCCCGCACCAACAGGTGCAGGCTGGCCCGCGCTTGAGCGTCGTGGGTTGCGTGGTCGGCCATGAAGAAGCCTCTCGAACCGGCGTTGAAAGGGATAGGGCCGCTCCATGGCGGCTCGCTTCGGTCAATCTCTCTTGACCAACGCGGCAGCCGGGGGTCTGGTCACGCTGGAGGGGCGCGTGCGCATGTCCAAGGGGCGCGCAGTGATGCGTACGCCCCCCGGTCGCGTGGCCCATAGACTTGTGCGTTGCTCGTCACCGTACGTTTCGGCCTGAGAGGCAGTCAGCCACCCATGAAGCTCGTCTTCGCAGGCACCCCCGAGGTAGCCGTACCCGCCCTGGACGCACTGATCGCCTCCGACCGGCACGAGGTGGCCGCAGTCGTCACCCGGCCCGACGCCCCTGCCGGGCGAGGCCGCCGCCTGGTCGCCAGCCCTGTCGCCGAGCGCGCCGAGGAGGCCGGGATCGAGGTGCTCAAGCCCGCCCGGCCGCGCGACGAGGACTTCCTGGCGCGGCTGCGGGAGATCGCCCCGGACTGCTGTCCGGTCGTCGCCTACGGGGCGCTGCTGCCCAAGGTCACGCTCGACGTACCCGCCCACGGCTGGGTCAACCTCCACTTCTCGCTGCTGCCCGCCTGGCGCGGCGCGGCCCCCGTGCAGCACTCGATCATGGCCGGGGACGAGGTGACCGGCGCGTCGACCTTCCTGATCGAGGAGGGGCTCGACTCCGGCCCGGTCTACGGCGTCCTCACCGAAGAGGTACGGCCCATCGACACCAGCGGTGATCTGCTCACCCGGCTGGCGTTCGCCGGTGCCGGGCTGCTCGTCGCGACCATGGACGGCATCGAGGACGGCACGCTGCACGCCGTGCCGCAGCCCGCCGAGGGAGTCACCCTCGCACCGAAGATCACCGTCGAGGACGCCCGGGTGCAGTGGTCCGCCCCTGCCCTGCGGGTCGATCGTGTGGTGCGCGGCTGCACGCCCGCTCCCGGTGCGTGGACGGTGTTCCGGGGGGAACGGCTGAAGCTGATCCAGGCGGTGCCCGTGCTGGACCGCGCGGATCTGGCGCCCGGCGAGCTGTCCGCCGCCAAGAACAATGTGTACGTCGGCACCGGGTCGCACGCCGTCGAGCTGCTCTGGGTGCAGCCGCAGGGCAAGAAGCCGATGCGGGCCGCCGACTGGGCCCGCGGGGTGCGGATCGTCCACGGCGAGCTGCTGGGGAGCTAGTGCCCCTCCCGGCAAGCTTTGCCCCGTCGCGCCGCCCAGCGCGCACGCTCGCCGCGTTGGCCAAAAGCCCTGGTAGCTCCGCTACAAGGACTTCCGACCGCCTTGCGATCGCACGCACTGGACGACGCTCCTTCCGGGCAAACACTGCCGGTCGCGGCATTAGGGTCTCTCGCTCGGATCCTGCCGGGCTCGCGTGCCCCGGTGCCGTGACCCGAGAGGTCTGCCGGGCCTCGCGAGCCGGTGGACCTCTCAGGTCGGGTCGCCGCACCGGGAAACCGGGGGACGGGGCGGCGACGTAGGCTGGGAGGGTTCGTCCTCTCATCATCAGCGGAGCACCTTTCACGTGAACGACCAGCAGCGTCGCCGTCCCGCCAAGCCGCATCGCCGTCCCAAGAAGGACCCCGTCCGGTTCCTCGCCTTCGAAGCGCTCAGGGCCGTCGACGAACGTGACGCGTACGCCAACCTCGTACTGCCCCCGCTCCTGAAGAAGGCCCGTGCCAAGGGCGACTTCGACAACCGGGACGCGGCGCTGGCGACCGAGCTGGTCTACGGGACGCTGCGTCGCCAGGGGACGTACGACGCGATCGTCGCGGCCTGCATCGACCGGCCGCTGCGTGAGGTCGACCCGCCGGTCCTCGATGTGCTCAACATGGGTGTGCACCAGCTGCTCGGCACCCGTATCCCCACCCATGCCGCGGTCTCCGCCAGCGTGGAACTGGCCCGGGTGGTGCTCGGCGAGGGCCGGGCCAAGTTCGTCAACGCCGTTCTGCGGAAGGTCTCCGCGGACGACCTCGACGGCTGGGTCGCGCGCGTCGCCCCGGCCTACGACGAGGACGCCGAGGACCACCTCGCCGTCGTGCACTCGCATCCGCGATGGGTCGTGTCCGCCCTCTGGGACGCGCTGGGCGGTGGCCGTGCCGGGATCGAGGACCTCCTCGAAGCGGACAACGAAAGGCCGGAGGTCACCCTGGTGGCCCGCCCCGGCCGTGCCACCACCGTCGAGCTGCTCACCGCTCTCGGCGACGAGAACGGCCTGCCCGGCCGCTGGTCGCCCTACGCGGTACGGATGGCGGAGGGCGGCGAGCCCGGTGCCCTGACGGCCGTGCGGGAGAGTCGCGCCGGGGTCCAGGACGAGGGCAGCCAGCTGGTGGCCGCCGCCCTCGCCGCCGCGCCGGTGGAGGGCAGCGACACCCGGTGGCTCGACGGCTGTGCGGGGCCCGGCGGCAAGGCCGCCCTCCTCGGCGCGCTCGCCGCCGAACGCGGCGCCGCCCTGCTCGCCGCGGAGAAGCAGCCGCACCGGGCCCGCCTCGTCGAGCGCGCGCTGGCCGGCAACCCCGGCCCGTACCAGGTGATCACTGCCGACGGCACCCGCCCGCCGTGGCGGCCGGGCAGCTTCGACCGGGTCCTGATGGATGTGCCGTGCTCGGGCCTCGGCGCGCTGCGCCGCCGCCCGGAGGCCCGGTGGCGTCGGCGCCCGGAGGATCTGGAGAGCTTCGCCCCGCTGCAGCGCGGTCTGCTGCGCGAGGCCATGAAGGCGGTACGGGTCGGCGGCGTCGTCGGCTACGCGACCTGTTCCCCGCATCTCGCGGAGACCCGGGTCGTCGTCGAGGACGTGCTCAAGGGGCGCGGCGGGCAGCCGGTCGAGGCGGAGTGGATCGACGTCCGCCCGCTGATGCCGGGAGTGCCGGCGCTCGGCGAAGGCCCCGATGTCCAGCTCTGGCCGCACCTGCACGGAACCGACGCGATGTACCTGGCCCTGCTGCGGCGCACCGCCTGAATCGGCCGGAACGGGGAGGCGGGCCCGCTCGCACCGGGGCCCGCACCGCCCCCGGAGAGCGCTTCGCGGGCTGAAAAGCCCGGATCGCCCGGCCGGACGGCCCGGATTCGGCGAACTGTAATGATCCCGTGAGGCTTTGGCCCGCACCAGGGCGGGGAAGTGCTGCGGAACATGGCAGGCTTGGCACATGGCCCAGATCAATCCCAGCATCTTGTCCGCCGACTTCGCCCGCCTCGCCGAGGAGGCGAAGGCAGTCGAAGGTGCCGACTGGCTCCATGTCGACGTGATGGACAACCACTTCGTGCCCAACCTGACCCTCGGCGTACCGATCGTGGAATCGCTCAGCCGGGCCACGGACACCCCGCTGGACTGCCACCTGATGATCGAGGACCCGGACCGCTGGGCGCCTCAGTACGTCGAGGCGGGCGCCGGTTCCGTCACCTTCCATGTGGAGGCCGCCGCCGCCCCGGTACGGCTGGCGCGGGAGATCCGGGCCAAGGGCGCCCGCGCCTCCATGGCGCTCAAGCCCGCCACGCCCATCGAGCCGTACGAGGACCTGCTCCCCGAGCTTGACATGCTGCTGATCATGACGGTGGAGCCGGGCTTCGGCGGCCAGGCGTTCCTGGACATCATGCTGCCGAAGATCCGCCGCACCCGTGAGCTGATCTCCAAGCACGGACTCGAACTGTGGCTCCAGGTGGACGGCGGCGTCTCCGCCTCCACGATCGAGCGGTGTGCCGACGCCGGCGCGGACGTGTTCGTCGCCGGCTCGGCGGTGTACGGGGCCGGGGACCCCGCCGAGGCGGTGCGCGCACTGCGAACCAGGGCGGACGAGGCCACCGCCGCGGCGGCCTGGGCGTGCCGTCACTGACGCCGGGACCTGCCGCGGCCCCGATTACGGGTCGGCCCGGCCAAGGGCAGATGAACGTGGTCCGACGGGACCGGTCAGGGATCGCCGGATCTGACAGGATGAACGGCGTATCGAGAGTGTGAACAGCAGTGAGGAGATCGCGGTGTCTGCAATGTCGGCGGGACGGTCCGCCCTGCGGATGGGGCCCGCGGAGCTGGTGCAGGCGGCGGCCATGGCCCGCCGCTTCTACCTCGAAGGAAAGTCGAAGATCCAGATCGCCGAGGAGTTCGGCGTCAGCCGCTTCAAGGTGGCCCGGGTCCTGGAGACGGCTCTGGAGCGCGACCTCGTACGGATCGAGATCCGCGTTCCCGCCGAGCTGGACGCCGAGCGGTCCGACGCTCTCCGAGCTCGCTACGGGCTGCGTCACGCGGTCGTCGTCGAATCTCCCGCGGAGGAGCAGGACGACGCACCCGACCCGGAGAATCTGGGGGAGGTCGCGGCCGACCTCCTCGGCGAACTGGTGAACGAGGGCGATGTGCTGGGCCTGGCCTGGGGCCGGTCCACCATCCACATGGCGGCGGCGCTCGACCGGCTGCCGCCGTGCACGGTCGTGCAGCTCACCGGGGTGTACGACGCGGGAACGGCGGAGCGCGGCTCGGTCGAGGCGGTCCGGCGGGCCGCCCAGGTGGCCGGCGGCGAGGCCCACCCGATCTATGCGCCGATGCTGCTGCCCGACCCGGCCACGGCCGCCGCGCTGCGTCACCAGACCGGGATCGCCCGTGCCTTCGAGTACTTCGACAAGGTGACGGTCGCCGCGGTCTCCATCGGTTCCTGGGAGCCGGGCATCTCCACCGTCCACGACATGCTCTCGGACGAGGAGCGGGCGCACTACGCCTCGCTCGGCGTCGCCGCGGAGATGTCCGCGCACCTCTTCGACAAGGAGGGGCGGCGGGTCGGCCGGGACCTGGGGGAGCGGTGCATCACGGTCGAGGCCGACCGGCTGCGCCGGATCCCGGAGGTGGTGGCGATCGCGGGCGGCCAGCGCAAGGCCGCGGCGATCGGGGCGGTGCTGCGGTCCGGTCTGGTCACCAGCCTGGTGACGGACACGGCGGCGGCCGACTATCTGCTGACCGAGTCGGCGGCGCCGCGGCGGCCCGCCCTGGAGCGCGCGGACCCGGACGGGGACTGAGCTCCTCCGAGTGGGCGGTGGCGGTGATCCGTACCGTCCCCGCCCGACGCGCGGGACCGGCCCGGACAGCCGATGAGCCGTCCGGGCGGGATTCCTGCCCGGCGGGTCAGTCCCGGGCCGCGCCCAGGACCGTCGACTCCAGGTACTGCTCCGGCGCGCTGTACTGGCTCACATCGGCGGGGTTGTAGCGGGGCGTCTGCCGCGACCAGTCCAGATTGCCGCGCATCCAGCTCCGCATCCCGTCCAGGTACGGCGTGAGCATCCAGGAAAGCTGCGGGTACGCGGCCAGCAGCTCGGCCTCGGCGGTGAGGAACCGCTCCGTCTCCGCGGCGATCTCCGCGCAGACGTGTGCGAGCGCCTCCTGCTTGCCGTATCCGCGGTGGTGACGGACCAGATGGACGAGATTGTGGATCTCGCCGAGCACCTGTTCCTTCTCGTACGAGTACACGTCGTTGGCCCAGCACACGACATTGCACGACGCTTCGAGCGCGGTGATGAACCGGGAGTCGTTGTGGATCGACTCGGGAGCCTCGATCCCGGCCACGATCTCTATCAGGTCCATGCAGACATGTATCGCGCCGGTGTGGCGGCGCTTGGCGATGTAGGTCTCCTCGGACGGCACCACGCCCGCCGCCCGGTTCCCGGCCTCCCAGGTGGTGGTCGTGGTGAGGTACGTGGTCAGGTGCCAGCCGAACCGGGTGCGCCAGTGCGCGGCCGCGGTCGGCATCGTCCGTTCCCACAGATCGACCAGGGCCACCACGGCGGCGGGAAGGTCCTCGTCCGGCAGGGTGCCCGTGCCCTTGCCCTCGATCACGGAACACATCACCGCGACCACATCACGTACCCGCTCGGGGCTGCGGCCGAGATGTCCGTCGTCGAGCTGGTCGTCGACGAGGAACAGCCACACGAACCAGTCGGCGACGAGGTCGAGGTTCTTGCCGTCGGCGGTCGGGTACACCATGCCGACGAACGCGCCGAAGTCCGCTTGCTCGAAGCGCTTCCTGGCTGAATCACGGTGCACCAGACCGGTGTTGCGGATCCAGCTGTCGAGGTGGACTCGGGTGTGCCCGACGTGCGGATTCGTCCGCTGGGGGAACGGGCAGTAGATGTCCGGCAGTTCGCTCTCCACGGGTGGGTCGTGATCCTCTCCGGTCGTACGGGTGACGGAAGTTGTGACCTCTCCGCCTGTTCCTCCGGGGCGCAGTGGTGACCCACGGGACCTGCGGGTTTGAAGCTACCCGACCCTTTGTCGCCAGGTCCAGGGAAGATGATCGCGAATGATTCGCACGCCGTTCGGGTAGGGTCCGTGAGCAAGGCAGGTTCCACTTGCCCCGGACTCCCGCGGTTCCCTTGGAGGAACATACGAGCGCGGGGGTCGTTTGCTGTGTCTTCGTGGAAGCGACCTGCTCCGTTTCGTATGAATAAATGAGCTTATGCGTTTTCTTGAGCCCGGCACCGGTCGCTACACAGAGTCCCCTTCGGTCCCGTACGACCTCACGTACGACGATGTCTTCATGGTTCCGGGCCGTTCGGCGGTCGGTTCTCGCCAGGGTGTCGATCTCTCCGCGCCCGACGGCACAGGCACCACCATTCCGCTCGTCGTCGCGAACATGACGGCCATCGCGGGCCGCCGGATGGCCGAAACGGTCGCCCGTCGCGGCGGGCTCGTCGTCATCCCCCAGGACATCCCGATCGAGGTCGTCACCGATGTCGTCTCCTGGGTGAAAACGCGCCACCTGGTGCTGGACACGCCGATCGTGCTGACCCCGGGCCAGACGGTCGCCGACGCGCTGTCCCTGCTGCCCAAGCGCGCGCACGGCGCGGGCGTCGTCGTCGACGAGGACCGGCGCCCCGTCGGTGTCGTCACCGATCACGACCTGACCGGCGTCGACCGCTTCACCCAGCTGTCCGAGGTCATGTCCAGGGACCTGGTGCTGCTCGACGCGGACATCGACCCGCGCGACGCGTTCAACAAGCTCGACGGCGCCCACCGCAAGCTCGCCCCCGCGGTCGACGCGGACGGCCGGCTCGTCGGCATCCTCACTCGTAAGGCCGCACTGCGCGCCACTCTGTACACCCCCGCCACCGACGCCGACGGTGCGCTGCGGATCGCCGCGGCCGTGGGGATCAACGGCGATGTCGCGGGCAAGGCCAAGCAACTGCTCGACGCGGGTGTCGACACACTCGTCGTGGACACCGCCCACGGCCACCAGGAGTCCATGATCAACGCGGTCAGGGCCGTCCGGGCGCTCGACCCGCAGGTGCCGATCGTCGCGGGCAACATCGTCGCCGCCGCGGGTGTGCGCGACCTCGTCGAGGCTGGCGCGGACATCATCAAGGTCGGTGTCGGCCCCGGCGCCATGTGTACCACCCGGATGATGACCGGCGTGGGGCGCCCGCAGTTCTCCGCCGTCCTGGAGTGCGCCGCCGAGGCGAAGAAGTACGGCAAGCACGTCTGGGCCGACGGCGGCGTCCGTCACCCGCGCGATGTCGCGATGGCGCTCGCCGCGGGCGCGTCCAACGTGATGATCGGTTCCTGGTTCGCCGGTACGTACGAGTCGCCGGGCGACCTCCAGCAGTCCGCCGACGGCCGCTTCTACAAGGAGTCCTTCGGCATGGCCTCCGCGCGTGCGGTGAAGAACCGCACGTCGGACGAGTCGGCGTACGACCGCGCCCGCAAGGCGCTCTTCGAGGAGGGCATCTCCACCTCGCGGATGTTCCTCGACCCGGCCCGGCCCGGCGTCGAGGACCTGATCGACTCGATCATCGCGGGCGTCCGCTCCTCCTGCACCTACGCCGGGGCGGCCTCCCTGGAGGAGTTCGCCGAGAAGGCCGTCGTCGGGGTGCAGAGCGCCGCCGGCTACGCCGAGGGCAAGCCGCTGCACGCCAGCTGGAGCTGATCCCGCGCTTTCGCACCACTCTTGCCCCTCACGGCCGTTCGCGCCGTGGGGGGCAACGTCGTTCTCGGGCGTCCTCGGACATCGGGGATGTCCGATTCCGGCCCTCGGATCCCGTGGTGATCCGCTTCAACCCCATTGAAATGTAAGTAATATGAAGCGCAATCAGCTGCCCGCCTCTCTGCGGTAAGGGATCTCATGTCCTTCTTCACCGACCTGGCCCATCAGTACATCGACGGAGAGTGGAGGCCGGGCAAGGGCTCCTGGGACATCATCGACTTCAATCCGTACAACGGGGAGAAGCTCGCCTCGATCACGGTCGCCACGGCCGAGGAGGTGGACCAGGCGTACCGGTCCGCCGAGGCCGCCCAGCGGGCATGGGGCGACACCAACCCGTACACCCGTCGGCTGGTGCTGGAGCGGGCGCTGCGCATCGTCGAGGAGCGCGAGTCCGAGATCAGCGACGCGATCGTCGCGGAACTCGGCGGTACCCGGCTGAAGGCCGCCTTCGAGCTGCATCTCGTCAAGGAGTTCCTGCGGGAGTCGATCCAGCTCGCGCTGCGGCCCGCCGGGCAGATCCTGCCCTCGCCGACCGAGGGCAAGGAGAACCGTGTCTACCGGGTGCCCGTCGGCGTGGTGGGTGTCATCAGCCCCTTCAACTTCCCGTTCCTGCTGTCGCTGAAGTCGGTCGCCCCCGCGCTGGCGCTCGGCAACGCCGTGGTGCTCAAGCCGCACCAGAACACCCCGGTCTGCGGCGGCACGCTGGTGGCCAAGGTGTTCGAGGAGGCGGGGCTGCCGGCCGGGCTCCTGAACGTCGTGGTCACCGATATCGCCGAGATCGGTGACGCGCTGCTGGAGCACCCCGTTCCGCAGGTCATCTCCTTCACCGGCTCGGACAAGGTGGGACGGCACGTCGCCACGGTGTGCGCGGCGCACCTCAAGCGCGCCGTGCTCGAACTCGGCGGCAACAGCGCACTCATCGTCCTCGACGACGCCGATCTGGACTACGCCGTGGACGCGGCCGTGTTCAGCCGTTACGTGCACCAGGGCCAGGTCTGCATGGCCGCGAACCGTATCCTGGTCGACCGGGCGGTGGAGAAGGAGTTCACCGAGAAGTTCGTGGCCAAGGTCGCGTCGCTACCGGTCGGTGACCCGGCCGACCCGCGGACCGTGATCGGCCCGCTGATCAACTCCTCCCAGGCCGAGGCCATTTCCTCGCTCGTCGACCAGACCGTCGAGGCCGGCGCGACGGCCCTGCTGCACGGTCGGACGGAAGGCAATCTGGTGAGCCCGTCCGTGCTCACCGGTCTGGCCGCCGATTCCCCCGTCCTGTCCCAGGAGATCTTCGGACCGGTCGCGCTCCTCGTGCCGTTCGACGGGGAGGACGAGGCGGTACGGATCGCCAACGACACCCCGTACGGTCTGAGCGGCGCGGTGCACACGGGCGACATCGAGCGCGGTGTACGGATCGGCCGGCGCATCCACACCGGCATGATCCACATCAACGACGGCACGGTCCACGACGAGCCCATCGTCCCGTTCGGCGGCGAGAAGAGCTCCGGCCTCGGCCGGCTGAACGGCGAGTCGATGGTCGAGGCCTTCACCACCCAGAAGTGGATCTCGGTCCAGCACGGCCGCTCGCAGTTCCCGTTCTGACCGGTCACCGGATGCGGTGAG
Organism: Streptomyces sp. NPDC047515; assembly: GCF_040643055.1. Classification (NCBI taxonomy): domain Bacteria; kingdom Bacillati; phylum Actinomycetota; class Actinomycetes; order Kitasatosporales; family Streptomycetaceae; genus Streptomyces; species Streptomyces sp. NPDC047515. The sequence goes on along the minus strand of NZ_JBEYTM010000007.1, from coordinate 14,116 downwards.
CGCGCCCGGCGGGGCGGCGCCGTGGTCTACTTCGGGGGCGGCCCACGTCGCCCCCGGAGCAGACCATCGCAGAGAAGTGAACCGCCCGAAGTGCGCCTGAACGACCTCGACGAACGCATCGTCCACGCCCTCGCCGAAGACGCCCGGCGCTCCTACGCGGACATCGGCGCGATCATCGGCCTGTCCGCGCCCGCCGTGAAACGCCGCGTCGACCGCCTGCGCGCCGAGGGCGCCATCACCGGCTTCACGGTGCGGGTGGACCCGGCCGCGCTGGGCTGGGAGACCGAGGGTTTCATCGAGATCTACTGCAGCCGCAACACCTCGCCGGAGGCGATCAAACAGGGACTGGCGCGGTACCCGGAGATCGCATCGGCCTCCACGGTGACGGGGGAGGCGGATGCGATCGTGCAGGTCTTCGCCGCGGACATGCGCCACTTCGAGCAGGTGCTCGAACGGATCGCCGGAGAGCCGTACGTGGAGCGGACGAAGTCCGTGCTGGTGCTCTCGCCGCTGCTGCGGCGGTATTCGTCGGGGTCGCCGGGATAGGGGTGCGGGGCATCCGGCGACGGCCGCCCCGTCCGCCGTCGCCGGACGGGCCCGAGGCGTGCCGGTCGGACCGGGGCGCACGGGCGGTCCCGAGGCGTGCCGGGCGGGGACCGGTCCTGCGGGGCGGCTTGGGCGTGCGGGGTGGGACATTGCGGGAATGAGACCTGCGTCACCCAGCTGACCTGCGAAGACGTCCTGCGCAATGAATCGCCGCGGCAGGCCGTCGGAGCGCAATGGATCGACGGTGTACGCGCAACAGTCGCGCCTTGTCCGGGCCGAGCGGGGGACCGTACCTTCGATACGTCCCCGCCCAGCCCGCACCGCCCGAGGTCAGCCATGCCGCCGTTGCGCACCGCCCTGCTCCAGAGTTCCGGACGACCCGGCCATGTGGACGAGAACATCAAGGTGCTCGACGAAGCCGCGCGGCGCGCGGCGGACGCCGGGGCCCGCCTGCTGGTCTGTCCCGAACTGTTCCTCACCGGATACGCGATCGGTGCCGACGTGCCCCGGCTGGCCGAGCCGGCCGACGGGCCGTCGGCCCACGCCGTCGCCGGGATCGCCGCACGGCACGGTCTCGCGGTCCTCTACGGCTACGCGGAGCGCGCGGGCGAGAAGATCTTCAACGCCGCGCAGCTCGTCGGACCGGACGGGGCCGCGCTCGCGAACTACCGCAAGACCCATCTCTTCGGCTGCTTCGAGCAGGAGTGGTTCACCCCGGGCGAGCAGACCGTGGTCCAGGCCGAACTGGACGGCGTCCACGTCGGGATCATGATCTGCTACGACGTCGAGTTCCCGGAGAACGTCCGCTCGCACGCCCTCGCCGGCACCGATCTGCTGCTGGTGCCCACCGCGCAGATGCACCCCTTCCAGTTCGTCGCCGAGTCCGTCGTACCGGTCCGCGCCTTCGAGAACCAGCTGTATGTGGCGTACGTCAACAGGACCGGACCGGAAGGGGAGTTCGAGTTCGTCGGACTGAGCTGTCTGGCCGGCCCCGACGGCACCGTCCGCACCCGTGCCGGACGTGGTGAGGAACTGGTCATCGGTGAGGTCGACCCCGAGTTCCTGAGCGCGTCGCGCGCCGCCAACCCGTACCTGAGCGACCGTCGCCCCGGTCTGTACGGCTCCCTCGTCTGAGAGCCTGTCGGGCGGCCTCTGATCGGGCGGCCACGCCCCGGCATGCACTCCCCCAAGGCCTTGAGGGCCAGGGGGACCCCCTCCCGCGTTGCCGAAATGCCCTGGTAGCTCCATCCCCGAGCTCTCGGCTTCGTTCGAGCAGGGGAGACCCCGTCCGAGGACATCCCGGCGCCTTGGAATCGCACGCACCAGACCGCGTCCGCGTCCGCTGTCCGATCGAAGGCCACCCGACAGGCTCTGAGCCCGCCGCCCCGTTCCACCCCCTTTTTTTCGTGCAAGGAGTCCGTACCCCATGACGTCCACGGTGCCCAACGCCGTCCAGCACACCGACGCCGCCGAGCCGATCACCATGTTCGGGCCGGACTTCCCCTACGCGTACGACGACTTCCTGGCCCACCCCGCGGGCATCGGGCAGATACCGGCGACCGAGCACGGCACCGAGGTCGCCGTCATCGGCGGCGGGCTCTCCGGCATCGTCGCCGCGTACGAGCTGATGAAGATGGGGCTCAAGCCCGTCGTCTACGAGGCGGACCGGATCGGCGGGCGGCTGCGCACCGTCGGATTCGACGGCTGCGACCCGCAGCTCACCGCGGAGATGGGCGCGATGCGCTTCCCGCCGTCGTCCACCGCGCTCCAGCACTACATCGATCTGGTGGGCCTGGAGACCAGGCCGTTCCCCAACCCGCTCTCCCCGGCCACCCCGTCGACCGTCGTCGACCTCAAGGGCGAGTCGCACTACGCGCGGACCATCGACGATCTGCCGCAGGTCTACCGCGATGTGATGGACGCCTGGAACCGGTGCCTGGAGGAGGGCGCCGACTTCTCCGACATGAACCGCGCGATGCGCGAACGCGATGTGCCGCGCATCCGGGAGATCTGGGCGGAGCTCGTCCGCAAGCTCGACAACCAGACCTTCTACGGATTCCTCTGCGACTCCGACGCCTTCAAGTCGTTCCGGCACCGGGAGATCTTCGGGCAGGTCGGCTTCGGCACCGGCGGCTGGGACACCGACTTCCCCAACTCCATCTTGGAGATCCTGCGCGTCGTCTACACCGAGGCGGACGACCACCACCGGGGCATCGTCGGCGGCAGCCAGCAGCTTCCGCTGCGGCTCTGGGACCGCGAACCGCACAAGATCGTCCACTGGCCGCTCGGTACCTCGCTGTCCTCGCTGCACGGCGGAGAACCCCGCCCCGCCGTGACCCGGCTGACCCGCACCGCCGGGAACCGGATCACCGTCGCCGACGCCACGGGTGACATCCGCACGTACCCGGCCGCGATCTTCACCGGGCAGTCCTGGCTGCTGCTCTCGAAGATCGACTGTGACGACGCGCTCTTCCCGATCGACCACTGGACGGCGATGGAGCGCACCCACTACATGGAGTCGTCCAAGCTGTTCGTGCCCGTCGACCGGCCGTTCTGGCTGGACGCGGCGGTGGACGACAAAGGCGCGCCGACCGGGCGGGACACCATGTCGATGACGCTCACCGACCGGATGACCCGCGGCACGTACCTCCTGGATGACGGCCCCGACGAGCCGGCCGTCATCTGCCTCTCGTACACCTGGTGCGACGACAGCCTGAAGTGGCTGCCGCTCTCCCCGAACGAGCGCATGGACGTCATGCTGAAGTCGCTCGGCGAGATCTATCCCGACGTCGACATCAGGAAGCACATCATCGGCAACCCGGTGACGGTCTCGTGGGAGAACGAGCCCTGGTTCATGGGGGCGTTCAAGGCAAATCTGCCGGGCCACTACCGCTACCAGCGGCGGCTGTTCACCCACTTCATGCAGGACCGGCTGCCCGCCGACCGGCGGGGGCTGTTCCTCGCGGGCGACGACATCTCCTGGACGGCCGGATGGGCCGAGGGCGCCGTACAGACCGCGCTCAACGCCGTCTGGGGTGTGATGACCCGGTTCGGCGGCGCGACCGATCCGACGAACCCCGGCCCCGGCGACGTCTTCGACGACATCGCCCCGGTCGAACTCCCGGAGGACTGAGGCTGGTTCGCGACCCGTTCGGTGCTAGGCGGGCCGGCAGACACTGCGCTGCCGGCCGAGGCCCGAGATCTCGACCTCCATCACATCGTCCGGGCCCAGGTAGGGGAACCGGCCCGACAGCGCCACCCCCTGCGGAGTACCGGTGTTGATGATGTCGCCGGGCTCCAGCACCAGGTACTGCGACAGATGGTGCACCAGATGCGCCACGCTGAAGATCATGTCCGCGGTGCTGGAGTCCTGCCGCGGCTCCCCGTTCACATGGCTGCGCAGCCGCAGCCGCTGCGGGTCGCCGACCTCGTCGGCCGTCACCAGCACCGGGCCCAGCGGGTTGAACGTGGCGCAGCTCTTGCCCTTGGACCACTGGCCGCCCGACTCCTCCAGCTGGAAGGCGCGCTCGGAGACGTCGTTACTGACGGCGTATCCCGCGATGTGCGCGGCGGCGTCGGCAGGGGAGTCCAGGTAGGAGGCGCGGCGGCCGATGACGACGGCCAGCTCCACCTCCCAGTCCGTCTTCTTCGAGCCGCGCGGGATCAGCACGTCGTCGTACGGACCGACGATCGTGTTCGGCGACTTGTAGAACAGGATCGGCTGCTCGGGCGGCTCGCTGCCCGACTCCGCCGCGTGGGCCGCGTAGTTCTGGCCGATGCAGAGCAGCGCGGAGGGGCGGGCCACCGGGGCGCCGATCCGCTGACCGGTGATGTCGATCCCGGGGAGCGCCGGCTCGGCGGGGACCAGGTGCGGATTGTCCGCGAGCGCGGCGAGGAACGCGCCGTCGATGTCGTCGGTGATGCCGGACAGGTCGTGGTGACGGCCTTCGGGGCAGACGAGGACCGGGCGCTCGTGGCCCGGCTCGCCGATGCGCATCAGTCGCATGAAGGTGAATTCTCCTGATGGGTACGGGGGTGGGGATACTCAGTGCAGGCGCGTGAGGGCGTCGATCGTGACGGCGTGGACCGGGGGACGCCCGGCCAGCAGCCGCAGCACCTCGTCGACCGCGCTCGTGCCGAGCCGCCGCCGGCACTCGACACTGCCCGCCGCCTGGTGCGGGGTGAGCAGCACGTTCGGCAGGGAACGGAAGGGGTGGCCGACGGGCAGCGGCTCGGCGTCGAAGACATCGATCGCCGCGTCCAGCCGTCCGGTCGACAGCTCGGCGAGGAGCGCGTCCTCGTCGACCAGCCACGACCTGGCGGTGTTCACCAGGCCCGCCCCGTCCGGCATCAACGCCAGCTGTTCGGCGCCGATCATCCGGTGGGTCCCCTCGGTGACCGGCGCGTGCACGGCCACGATCCTGCTGCGGGACAGCAGCGTCTCCAGAGGCACGCACTCCACGCCGAGCGCCTCGGCGTCCGCGGCGGAGAGGTACGGGTCGGTGACGCCGACCCGCGCCCCCATCGCTCGTGCCAGGGCGATGTAGGCACGTCCGGTGCGGGAGGCGCCGATCACGCCGATGTCGCTGCCGTGGATCTCGTGGCGCGGCGGGGCCTCGCTCGCCGCCGCCCACTCCAGCCCGCCGCGCAGGGCGTGGTCGAAGCGCTGGACGCGGTGGAGCAGCGTGAGCGTGAACGCCAGAGCCACCTCGGCGACCGGGCGGGCCATCTCGTCCCCCGCCTGGGTGACCAGGATGCCCCGCCGGAACACCTCCTCGGTGACATAGGGCGCGACCGCCGAACCGGTGTGTGCCACCAGCTCCAACCGGTCGGCCGATGCGAGGAGTCCGGCGTCCACCCTGGGCGCGCGCCACGAGGTGATCAGCGCGCGGGCGCCGGGCAGCGCCGCGGCCACCGCCGCCCGGTCCCAGTGGTCGTCCAGGACCGTCAGCTCCGCCGCGCGTGCCAGCTCCCGCCAGACCTCGGCGGTGAAGAACTGGGCCCGCAGGTCCGGCGGTACGGCGACGACCACCCGGGAGCGATCGGCAGGATCAGGAGAGCCAGGCATCGAGGTGCTCCGCAACGAAGGCGTCATCGGTCAGCCAAGGGTAGGCCGCAGCCACCCGGCTGATCTCCTCGGCCTGTCCGGGGGAGAGCGTCTCGGCCGGGTCAAGGCACCGGATGTTCGCCAACAACCCCTGGCGACGCAGCACTTCGTGCACCCCGGCGATGCAGCCGCGGAACGCGCCGCGCACATCGAAGACCGCGCTGTTGGCATCGGTCAGCTCGGAGCGACGGGTCAGAGCGCGCACCATCGCCTCGTGGTCCCCGCCGCGCGCCCTGCGCACGTCGTCGAGGAGCGTCACCGCGGAGCTCGTCCACACGGCCCACTGGCCGAGAAGTCCGCCCGCGAACCAACGGGGCGTGCCGCCCGCCGTCTCGTACGGGGTGAGCAGATCACCGACGATGTCGTCGTCGTTGCCGGTGTACAGCGCCACCTCGTCGGCGCGGTCCGCGGCGGCCACCGCCCGTACGACATCGGCCGTGCGGTACCGGTCGAACGGGGCGATCTTCACCGCGACCGTGTTCGGCAGATCGGTGAACGCGGACCAGAAGCCCGGCGACAGGTACCGCCCGCCCACGGCCTCCTGGAGGTAGAAGCCGATCACCGGCAGCACTTCGCCGACGGCCCTGGCCCGGTCCAGCAGCCCCTTCTCGTCCGCGCCGGGCACGGCCGGGCTGAGCAGCACCGCGTCGTAGCCGAGCGCGGCTGCGGTCTCGGCCTCGGCGACGGCCTGTGCGGTGTACCCGCAGGCCCCGGCGACCTTGATGAACGGCCGGCCGGCCTCAGCGTCGATCGTCTCGGCGGCCAGCTCCAGGACCGGCCGGAACAGACCGACCTCCGGTTCCCGGATCTCGAACTGTGTGGTGTGGACGGCGACGGCGACCCCGCCCGCGCCGGAGGCGAGGTAGTAGCGGGTCAGCGCGCGCTGCCGGCGCTCGTCGAAGGAGCCGTCGGCGTGCAGGGCCAGCGGGTGGGCGGGGATCACGGCACCGCGGGCCAGCGCGTCCAGGGCGGGGGTGGACAGGAGGGAGGGAGTGGACATGGAGTGGATCAGAACCTTCCGTCACGGACCTGGAACTTGGTGGGCTTGCCGGACACCGGCAGCCCGCGGCGCAGCCAGTCGGCCTGCCACTCGACGAGGGTGCGCAGCGCGACATCCGGATAGCCGAAGAGGGCGTGGCAGCGGCTCGCGTCGGAGAGCAGCGCGGTGGGTGCCTCCTCGCCGGCGAGGACCGGTTCCCGGTCGAACTCCTCGCCGAACCACTGAGCGATGCGGCGCACCGACGCGGTCTCGGGTCCGGTCAGGTTGAGGGTGAACGCCTCGCCGCCGGTGGCGTGCAGCAGGGAACGCAGCGCGACCTCGTTGGCGTACCCCTGCCACACCACATTGGCGTGACCGGTCGTCACATCGACCGGCTCGCCCACCTGTACGCGATCGGCGATGTCGGCGAGGACGCCGTAGCGCAGGTCGACCGCGTAGTTGAGCCGGATGTTGGCGACCCGGGTGCCCCGGGTCAGCGCCGCGTGGTCGAACATCCGCTCGCGGCCCAGGCACGACATGGCGTACTCGCCGACCGGGCCGACCGGGTCGCTCTCGGTGCAGCCGCCGGAGGAGACCGGCACCAGCGGGTACACGTTGCCGGTGGAGAACGCGGCGATCCGCGAGCCCGGCCAGCGGCGCGCCACCCGGTCCGGCATCGCCGCGTTCACGGCCCAGGCGTGCGAGGGCGCCCCGGCGGAGCCGAACTTGGCGCCGACCATGAAGACGATGTTCCCGGCGTCGGGCAGCTCGGCCAGATCGGCGGCCGGGTCCATCAGGTCGAAGGCGACGGTGGAGACCCCGGCCGCCTCCAGTGCGTCGGCGGCGGACTTGTCGGACCAGCGGGAGACCGCGTACACGGTCACATCGCTGCGGCCCGCGGCGTCCAGCGCCCGGCGGGCCAGCTTGCACAGGCTGGGGCCCATCTTGCCGCCGGCGCCGAGCACCAGCAGATCGCCTTCGAGGCGGCCGAGGTCGGCGACGAGCGCGGGGGAGGGGGTGGCGAGCCGCTCTTCCAGAGCGGCCTCATCGGTGAACATTCGTAGCTATCCCTTGATTCCGGACGCGGTGACGCCCTCGGTGAAGTAGCGCTGGCCCACCATGTACGCGGCAAAGATGGGCACGAACGCGATGACGGAGCCGGAGAGCACCACATTGAGCGGCACGTTCTGCTGCTGGAGCGAGGCGATGCCGACGGTGAGGGTGCGCATGTCGGTGGACTGGCCGATGACCAGCGGCCACAGGAAGTCGTTCCAGTGCCACAGGAAGACGAAGACGCCGAGCGTGGCGAGGATCGGCTTCAGCAGCGGCAGCACGATGCGGTAGAAGATCTGCCACTCGTTGCAGCCGTCCAGCCGGGCGGCCTCGAAGAGTTCGTCCGGCAGTCCCTGGATGAACTGCCGCATCAGGAACACCGCCTGGGCATTGGCCAGGGTCGGCACGATCAGGCCCCAGTAGGTGTCCACGCCGCCCAGCTTCGCGATCATCGCGAACGTGGGGATCATCGTGACGTGGTAGGGGACCATCACCATCGACAGGAACGACCAGAACATCGTCTCCCGGCCCGGGAAGCGCTTCTTGGCGAACGCGTACCCGGCGAGCGAGGCGAGCAGCAGTACGCCGACGACCGAGACGACCGAGTAGACCAGCGTGTTGACCAGCCAGCGCGGCACGTCCTGGGCGTTCATGACGGTGTCGTACGCCTCGCCGGTCAGCGGCCACGGCAGCAGACTGCCGGGGAACTCGACTGCCGCGGACGGCTTCAGGGAGAGCACGACCATCGCGTAGAACGGGAAGATCGTCACGATCGCGGCCACCGTGAGCAGCACGGCGCGCCCGATCCGGCCGGCCCGGGTGGGGCGCATGCCGTGCGGGACGGTGTCCTGTTCCGACAGCTTGCGCAGTGCGCGTTCGGCGCGCCGCGCGGCCCGGTCGGGTGTCGCGGGGGCCTTGCTGACGGGCGGGGTCTCGGTCTCTACGGGTGCTGCGGTCATGGTCACTGGTCCTTCCCGATCACGAGCCGCTGGATCACCGCGACCACCACGGTCAGCGCGAAGAGCGCGACGCCGATGGCGGAGGCGTAACCCAGGTCGAAGTACTTGAAGCCCGCGTCGTAGAGCTGGAAGACGAGCGTGTAGCTGGCGTTGGCGGGGCCGCCGCCGGTCATGGTGTAGACCGCGTCGAAGACCTGGAACGAGGCCGTCGTCTCGATCACGCCGAGGAAGAACAGGGCGGGCTTGAGCTGCGGCAGCACGATGTAGCGGAACCGCTGCCAGGGGCCCGCGCCATCGGTGAGGGCGGCTTCCTCCAGCTCGCGCGGAATGTCCTGCATTCGGGCCAGCAGGATGAGCATCCCGTACCCGAAGCGGGACCAGACTCCGACGAGCGCGAGCGCGGGCAGCACCAGCACGTCGTCGGAGAGCCAGGAGCCCTCGGACATCCCGAACCAGCCCATCAGGGTGGACCACGGGCCGCCGGTCGAGAAGATCCAGACGAAGACGGTGGCGGCCAGCACCAGCGAGGTGACCACCGGCAGGAAGAACACCGAGCGGAAGAACTTGGCGCCGCGGAACGCGCGGCGGGTGATCAGGGCCAGGGACACCGACGCGATGAGCGTGCCCGGCACCGCGAGCACGGTGTAGAGGACCGTGACCTTCAGCGCCTGCCAGAACAGCGGGTCGTCCCACAGGCGGGTGAAGTTGTCGAGCCCGATGAAGCTGCCGCCGCCGGTCAGGGAGTAGTCGGTGAAGCTCATCAGCACACCGGCGACGCCCGGACCGAAGCGGAAGGCGAGGAAGAGCAGGAAACACGGAAGGACGAAGAGCAGGCCGATCCGGGCCTCGCGGCGCGCCTGCGGCCCGCTGCGACGGCCCCGGCGGGTGGGTTCCGCGACGACTGCCACGGGGATCTCCTTGCGGTACGGGGGAATTGCGGGGGCTCGGGGGAGCGTGCTCCCCAGGGGGCGCGGGGCCGGGGTCCGGGTGCGGCCGGACCCCGGCCCCGCGCGTGATCAGCGGCCGAGCATCGCCTGCGCGGCCTTCTGCGCGGCGTTCAGCGCCTCCTGCGGGCTCTTCTTGCCCAGCAGAGCCGCCTGGATCTCCGGTGCGAGCACGCCCTGGACCTCACGGGCCTTGTCCTGGAGCGGACCCACGGTCATGCTCGGCAGCGTCGCGCCGACCGCCGTCTGCAGCGCGTCGTCCGGGTACAGGTCGCCACCGGACTTGCGGGCGGGGAAGTAGCCCGCGGCCTTCTGCAGACCGGCCGCGTTCTTCGACTCGGCGACGAAGTTCAGCCAGTCGCCGGTGTTCTTCTTGTCGGCGCCCTTCAGCATCGACAGGGCGCCCACGGTGCCGTAGCCGACCGACTCGACGTCCTTCAGCGGCGGCTGGACGACGATGTTCTCCTTGCCCCAGAACGGCTCGACGTCCGCCGGGGTGTTCTGCCAGGTGCAGGCGATCTTGCCCTTGGCGGTGGGGGTCTGCTCCAGCTTGGGTGTGGTGGTGACCAGGTCCCTGTCGGTGTAGCCGCCGTCGACGAGCTTCTTCAGGTACGTCAGGGCCTTGACGCCGGCCGCGTCGTTGAAGGTGACGTTCTTGCCGTCCTCGGAGAAGACGTCGCCGCCGGCCTGCCACAGCAGCGGGTAGAAGGTCATGTTGAGCGTCTGCTGGGTGTCACCGCTGTAGCTGGTGGCGTAGTAGCCCTTCTCCTTCAGCTTCGGGGCCAGCGCCTCCAGGTCCGCCCAGCTCGTCGGGTAGGTCTTCTCGCCGATCGCGGCGAACACTCGCTTGTCGCAGATCAGCGGGTTGGCGCTGGTCAGGATCGGGGTGGCGAGCGCCTTGCCGTCGACCGTGACGGACTTCAGCGCGAAGTCCGTGTAGTCCGACTTGGCGTCGGCCGGCATGTAGTCGTCGGCCGGGACGATGCTCTTGGCGTACTTCGGCAGCTGGTCCGGGATCAGGTAGACCGCGTCCGGGCCCTTGCCGGAGGCGATCGCGGTGGCCAGCGCGGTGTCGCGGTTGGCCCACGGGAAGGTCTCCACCTTCACCTTGACGCCCGAGTGCTTCTTCTCGAACGCCTTGACCAGACCGTCCCAGTAGGCCTTGTTCTTGGCCTCGTCGAAGATGACGGGGTAGGTCCACATGGTGACGGTGTTGTCGTCGCTGCCGCTGCCGGAGCAGCCGGCCAGCACGCCGGCGGCGAGGGCGGTGGCGAGGACGGGGGCGGCGACGGCGCGCACTCTGGAACGGCGGGTGAGGAGACGGGACATGAGGTGGTCCTCCGAGGACGTGAGGGTGGGAAGGGGAAGAGGGTCTGTCGTTCGGATCAGGCCGGATCAGGGAGCGGGGTTCGGTGCGTGCGGCTGCAAGGCGGAGGATTGAGGCAACGCGGAGCGTTGGTGATTGACGACAACGCGGCAGACGTGGGTGCCGGACCCCGCGAGCCCGGCCTGGTCCGAACGACAGACCCTTCAGGGGGCGTCATGCGGTCGGCACCGTTTGGACGGTGCCGGTGTGCCGGGCACGTTCCGCGGCGAACGCCGCGAGATGGCTGCCGAGCGAGGTGCCGGGACCGGAGCGGACGGCCCCGGCGTCACCCGTGGCGACGGCGGTGACGAACGCCTCCACGAGCGCGGCGTCCCCGCCACCGTGCCCGTCGGCCGCGTTCGACCCGGACGCGCCGAGTTCGTGGACGGTGGACTCGCCGGTCCGGAAGTCCTGCACGGTGACCCGCTCGCCGTCACCGATGAGCCAGCCGTGCGAGCCGAAGATCCGGGTCTGCCGGTGCGTCTGCTCGGTGAAGGCCACCATCTGGAACGTGGCGGTCACCCCGTCCGTCAGCTGCATCGCCAGGACCTGGTGGTCGACCACGTCGTTGTCGCTGCGGTACGCGCAGACGCCGTACGGCCCCTCGCGCAGCGCCCGCACGAGACCGGCCTCGTCGGTCGCCTCGGTGACATGGGTGACCGGCCAGACGGCGCCCTTCTCGCGCAGCGTCGGCATGTACAGCTTCAGCGCGCTGTACGGGCAGTCGGACTCGACCGCACAGTCCAGACAGCGGTCGGCGGACCCGGCCGGAGCGTTCTCCGGCCGGAAGTGCTTCAGCCCGCCGAAGCTCGTGACCTGTTCGATCCGGCCGCCCATGACGTACGTGATCCAGTCCAGGTCGTGGCAGGACTTGGCGAGCAGCATCGGGGAAGAGTCCTTCTCGCTGCGCCACGGCCCGCGTACATAGCTGTGGGCGTAGTGCCACCAGCCGACCGGCTCCAGATGGTCGAGGGAGACCAACTGACCGAGCACGCCGGAGTCCACGACCTCCTTCACCAGATCGGTGTACGGCGTGTACCGCATGACGTGGCACACGGCGAAGAGCACCCCGGCCCGCTCCACACCCTCGACGATCCGCCGGGTCTCGTCCTCGGTCGGGGCGAGCGGCTTCTCGGCGAGGATCGCGTATCCGGCCTCGGCCAGGGCCAGTACCGGCTCCACGTGGAAGCGGTCCTGGGTGGCCACGACGACGGCGTCGGCGATGCGGCTGTCGACGAGCGGCCGCCAGTCGTCGAACTCGACGGGTGCGCCGGCGGCGGCCCGCGCCGCGGGGCGCGGATCGGCGACGGCGACCAGTTCGGCGCGCTCGGGGTGCGCCTTGATCCACTCGGCGTACGTCAGACCGCGGTTGCCGGCGCCGACGAGCGCGACCCGTACGGGCCGGCCGGTGATCGGGGTATGCGTGGACACGGGAATCCCTGGTACTCGATGGGGTGGGGCTTTTCGTTCGGCTCGGGCCGGATCGGGGAGCGGACTGCGCGGGCCCGGCGTGATCCGAACGAAAAGCCCCAAGTGGTCAGAAGCGCAGTGTGGCCGCGGTGTGGGCGACCCGGTCGCCCTCGTCGGGCAGCGCGGTGCGTTCGGTGCCGTTCTCGACGCAGCCGGTGTGCAGCAGATGGCTGGTGGTGCCGGCGAACGCCGCGGGCCGCAGTTCGAGCCGGCCGCCGGTGAAGGTGGAGCCGGTGGCCCGGTAACGGTTGGGGCCCTCGGTGACCAGCACATGGGCGGTGCCCTTGGGCGCGGTCGAGTCGAGACCGGTCAGCTGCCAGTCGACGGTCCGTCCGGAGCCGGTGCGGGACAGCAGGGCGCCGTCCTTGTTGGTGCCGGTCAGCCGCGTGCCGTCGACGCGCAGTCGCTGGTCCTTGGACGAGGCCAGCTTCAGCCCGGAGTCGCGGAGTTCACCGCCGAGGACGGTGATGTCGGCGTGTGCGAGCGAGACCGGGGCGGTGTCCTTGGAGCCGGTCAGGGTGCACTGGTCCAGGACGAGTGGGCCGGTGCCGTTGAAGACCGCGCCGTCGACGCCCTTCAGCGTGTTGCGCTGCAGGGTGAGCGGCGCGGTCACATTGGCCTGGGATATCTCCGCGCCCGCGGCGAACGCGAACGAGGAGTCGGCGATCACATTGGGGCGGGCGGACAGGTCCGATGCCTGAGAGACGATCAGCGGGCCGGTGGCCGTGCAGCCGCGCATCTGCACACCGTCGGCGTTGACCCAGAGCATGCCGGAGCCGGCCAGGGACTTCTTGCCGATGACCAGGACGTCTTCCAGTGTCAGATCGGTGATCTTGACCCGGGCGACGAACCAGGAGCAGGCGTGTCTGCGGACGGTGATCCGCTTGGCCCTGCCGCCCCAGGCGGCACCGGAGTTGGCGAACGTCATCAGGCCGGAGTTGCCGGTGTAGACGAGGTCGTGCTCGAACTGGCCGTGCGTCACGAACGGGCCCTCGTCGTCGCCGTCGCCGTGGCAGTTGGTGACGTAGCAGTAGGCGGAGGCCGTGAAGTCGTTGAGATGGCGGGCGTTGGAGGTGTGACAGTCCTCGACGTGCCCGTACAGACAGTAGATCTGCTGGGTGAGGTAGCCCGCGCCGCCGTACGTGACGGACTTGGGGTTGGTCAGCGAGCACTGCTCGGTGCGGTAGCACGTGCACCAGCGGCGCATCACGACCGGCCAGAAGGTGCCGATCGCCTCGATGCCGGAGACGTCGCAGCGGACCGCGTACTCGTACGCGACCGGGTGCGAGCCGGTCATCTCGTCGTCGCCCCAGCCCTCGAAGACCATGTTGCGGACATGGGCGCGGTCGACGGGCTCGATCCGGGTCCAGGTGAGGGTGCGGCCGGCGGCCAGGTCCCAGCCGATCTGGTAGTTGACCCGGATGTGCGTCGAGTCGACGACGTCGGTGACCTGGACGAGGCGCTGGATCTCCTTCTCGTACTTCCCCGCCAGGGCGTTGATCTCCACTGCCCACCACTGGCCGACGGCGAACTTCGACGAGTCGCCCACCTCGAACAGGTCCGAGAGGTCCGGCATCGCCGCGCCCAGGGTGTGTTCGACGGTGGTGTCGGTGACGGTGCCGCGGAAGGAGAGGACGGCGCCGAAGGGGTTGTCGTGGGTGTTCTTCTCGATGCCTTCGGTGCGTATGCGGT